>NZ_JAPVZQ010000012.1:0-707 GCF_041432435.1 Streptococcus sp. 20925_1_44 | reverse complement strand
CTTTTCGCTTTAGTTAAAGCAGCATTGTTTTGATTCCCGCCTGCTGGTTTTGGTTGCCGGACGCCATTGTTTCCCACATAGTAACGGCTACCATCTACCCATTTATCCCTAGCCATTTTACCATCTGATTCGACATAGTAACGGCCACCATCTACCCATTCATTCTTGGCCATCCTACCGTCTGATTTAAGATAGTAATTTCCTATCCATTTATTACGGGCAGAACTTCCTTCAGCTGTCAAATAGTAATAAGAACCAGAATTTTTATCATAGATCCAATCGCTTTTTGCCCTCTTACCATCTGATTTAAGATAGTAATTTCCAACCCAAGTATTTCGAACAGCGTTTCCCGAAGCATTTAGGTAGAAATAAGAATTAGCTTTTTTATCAAAAATCCACTTATTAGTGACTTTAACACCATTTTCATAATAAGATGAGCCTACCCAGCCAGACTGGACTGTAGACTTTGGCTTATCCTGTTTAGGTGCCGTATTCTTTTGTTTATCAGATTGCTTTGGTGCGCTAGTTTTAGGCTTCTCTGATTGCTTTGGAGCGCTAGTTTTAGGCTTCTCTGTTTGTTTTGGAGCGCTAGATTTAGGCTTCTCTGTTTGTTTTGGAGCGCTAGATTTAGGTTTTTCTGATTGTTTTGGAGCGCTAGATTTTGGCTTCTCTGATTGTTTTGGAGCGCTAGTTTTAGGCTTATCTGT
>NZ_JAPVZQ010000011.1:0-1394 GCF_041432435.1 Streptococcus sp. 20925_1_44 | reverse complement strand
AGATAGTAACTACCGACCCAGGTATTACGAGCATAGCTACCTTCTGCTGTCAAATAATAATGAGCAGAGGATTTCTTATCATAAATCCATTCGTTCTTAGCTCTCTTACCATCAGATTTGAGATAGTAATTACCAACCCAGGCATTTTGGACATAATTTCCCGATGCATTTAAATAGAAGTAGGAGTTAACCTTTTTATCAAAAATCCACTTATTAGTGACTTTAACACCATTTTCATAGTACGAAGACCCTACCCAGCCAGATTGGACTGTAGACTTTGGCTTATCCTGTTTAGGTGTCGTATTTTTTTGTTTATCAGATTGCTTTGGTGCAGTACCTTTGGATTTCTCTGATTGCTTTGGAGTGCTAGATTTAGGCTTCTCTGTTTGTTTTGGAGTGCTAGTTTTTGGCTTTTCTGATTGTTTTGGAGCGCTAGATTTAGGCTTCTCTGTTTGCTTTGGAGCGCTAGATTTAGGCTTCTCTGTTTGTTTTGGAGCGCTAGATTTAGGCTTCTCTGACTGTTTTGGAGCGCTAGATTTAGGTTTTTCTGATTGTTTTGGAGCACTATCTTTAGGCTTCTCTGATTGTTTTGGAGCACTATCTTTAGGCTTCTCTGATTGCTTAGGTAAATTATTTTCTTTTACGTTACCATTCTTAGGCGTACTCTTTTCTTGAGCAGAAACTTGCTGTATTGAAAAAGGGGACATACCTGCTGTATCTGTAAGCAAAGCAAGTCCAAGTGTTGCTGTCGCTATGCTTGTTACTATATATTTTTTTGATTTCATCTTAAACTATCCCTATTTTTAAATTTAATGACGCCTACATTATATCAAATGCTTAACTTTATTTCAAATTCAATATTTAATGTTCACAAATAATATCTAATAGCCATTATATTGTTAACTCATACAATTCCCTAACCGCATTGCAGGCATAAATAACTTCTGCTTGCTTCAAATCTTCTATGGTTAAGACCTTCTCTTCTACCTGCCCGCTTTCAAGTAAATGCTGGCGATAAATCCCTGGTAAAATGCCAAGACTACTAGGTGGGGTATAGAGCTTGCCATCCATTTTTAAGACCAGATTCCCAATAGAGGTTTCAAGCAATTTTCCATCAGCAGTGTGATAGATGATTTCCTGCTCTCCCACTGTCAAATGTGGTCGGTGTGTCGTCTTAAAGTAGGTAAAGGCCTGCCCCAAATCAGCTTCTTGCTGACAAAGCTTTGCATGAAAAAGTTACATCTAATAATCAATAACTATTTATCCCCTAGTTTTTGAATGGCATAGTTTGCTTCTTCTTTTGTAAATTTTCCAATCCAAGGAGAAGTTAGCCTGTTATAAATTTCTGTTTTTGATAAATTGCTATATTTTCGGTATTCTCTTGCTTTAACTAA
>NZ_JAPVZQ010000010.1:0-1534 GCF_041432435.1 Streptococcus sp. 20925_1_44 | reverse complement strand
ATAGTCTTAGTTGTTGAACCATCTTCAAATGTTGCTGGAACATCGTCATCCATTGGTACACTTGGATCACCTTCTGTAAACTTAGGTTTACCTGTTTGTGTCTTACCTTGGATATCTGTTGATGTTACTGGTTCCGCTGTTGGTGTTACTGGAGTCACAGTTGGTGTGTACTTAGCTGTTACTGGTGTACCATTCTTATCTACACGTTTAACAGTCACGCCTGTTCCTGTTCCTGTGAATGATTTTTCTGGTACGAAGGTTACAGTTCCATCTGGTGCTACTGTGTATGTTCCTTCTCCTGGGATAGTCTTAGTTGTTGAACCATCTTCGAATGTTGCTGGAACATCGTCATCCATTGGTACACTTGGATTACCTTCTGTAAACTTAGGTTTACCTGTTTGTGTCTTACCTTGGATATCTGTTGATGTAACATCTTCACCTGTTGGAACTACTGGAGTAATCTTAGGTGTGTAAGTTGTTTCTACAGCAGTACCGTTAGCATCTTTAGCTTGAACTTTAACTGGAACAACATCACCTGAGTATGTCTTGTCTGTTGGTGTAAATGTTACAACACCTGTTTCCTTATCAACTGTGAAAGTACCGATTTCTTTACCTTCTGGTGATTTAGCAACTACTGATACAGCTGGTTGACCATTTTCGTCAAGAAGAGTGATGGTATCCTTGTCGATTGGTGCAACTGGGTCACCTTCTGTGAATGTAACAGTACCAGTTTGAACCACACCTTGAGGTGCTACTGATTCAGCTGGTGTTGCAGTTGGTGTTACAGGTGTTACAGTTGGTGTGTACTTAGCTGTTACTGGTGTACCGTTCTTATCTACACGTTTAACAGTCACGCCTGTTCCTGTTCCTGTGAATGATTTTTCTGGTACGAAGGTTACAGTTCCATCTGGTGCTACTGTGTATGTTCCTTCACCTGGAATAGTCTTAGTTGTTGAACCATCTTCGAATGTTGCTGGAACATCATCATCCATTGGTACGTTTGAGTTACCTGGTGTGAATGTTGGTTTACCTGATTGTGTTTGACCTTGTTTATCAGTTGAAGTAGCATCTTCAGCTGTTGGTGTTACTGGTGTTACTGTTGGTGTGTAAGTTGAAGAAGCTTTTGTTCCGTTCTTATCTTCACGAACAACTGTAACTGATGGAGCTTTACCAACAAATGATTTTTCAGGAACAAATGTTACTGTTCCGTCTGGTGCTACTGTGAAAGTACCAACACCTTCTACTGTCTTAGTTGTTGAACCATCGTCAAATGTTGCTGGAACATCTTCGTTGATTGGAACAGTTTTTTCTACTCCATCAACTGTAACAGTTCCACCCTTGAATTCAGGCTTACCTTTTTGTGTTGCACCTTGGATGTCTGTTGTTTCAGCTGGTGTTGCGGTTGGTGTTACTCCTACAACTGTTGGTGTGTATGTCGCAGAAGCTTTTGTTCCGTTCTTATCTTCGCGGACAACTGTCACTGCTGGTGCAGTTCCTACAAAGTTTGGTTCTGGAACGAATGTTACTGTTCCAT
>NZ_JAPVZQ010000009.1:0-4901 GCF_041432435.1 Streptococcus sp. 20925_1_44 | reverse complement strand
CACAGGGGGCAACCCCCAACTACTTCCGGCGTTCTAGGGCTTAACTTCTGTGTTCGGCATGGGTACAGGTGTATCTCCTAGGCTATCGTCACTTAACTCTGAGTAATACCTACTCAAAATTGAATATCTATCAAATATCAAGAAAACCTTAAGCTTTCGTATTCTCAGTTACTTTGGATAAGTCCTCGAGCTATTAGTATTAGTCCGCTACATGTGTCGCCACACTTCCACTTCTAACCTATCTACCTGATCATCTCTCAGGGCTCTTACTGATATAAAATCATGGGAAATCTCATCTTGAGGTGGGTTTCACACTTAGATGCTTTCAGCGTTTATCCCTTCCCTACATAGCTACCCAGCGATGCCTTTGGCAAGACAACTGGTACACCAGCGGTAAGTCCACTCTGGTCCTCTCGTACTAGGAGCAGATCCTCTCAAATTTCCTACGCCCGCGACGGATAGGGACCGAACTGTCTCACGACGTTCTGAACCCAGCTCGCGTGCCGCTTTAATGGGCGAACAGCCCAACCCTTGGGACCGACTACAGCCCCAGGATGCGACGAGCCGACATCGAGGTGCCAAACCTCCCCGTCGATGTGAACTCTTGGGGGAGATAAGCCTGTTATCCCCAGGGTAGCTTTTATCCGTTGAGCGATGGCCCTTCCATACGGAACCACCGGATCACTAAGCCCGACTTTCGTCCCTGCTCGAGTTGTAGCTCTCGCAGTCAAGCTCCCTTATACCTTTACACTCTGCGAATGATTTCCAACCATTCTGAGGGAACCTTTGGGCGCCTCCGTTACCTTTTAGGAGGCGACCGCCCCAGTCAAACTGCCCGTCAGACACTGTCTCCGATAGGGATCACCTATCCGGGTTAGAGTGGCCATAACACAAGGGTAGTATCCCAACATCGTCTCCTTCGAAACTGGCGTCCCGATCTCATAGACTCCTACCTATCCTGTACATGTGGTACAGACACTCAATATCAAACTGCAGTAAAGCTCCATGGGGTCTTTCCGTCCTGTCGCGGGTAACCTGCATCTTCACAGGTACTAAAATTTCACCGAGTCTCTCGTTGAGACAGTGCCCAAATCATTACGCCTTTCGTGCGGGTCGGAACTTACCCGACAAGGAATTTCGCTACCTTAGGACCGTTATAGTTACGGCCGCCGTTTACTGGGGCTTCAATTCATACCTTCGGATTACTCCTAAGCACTCCTCTTAACCTTCCAGCACCGGGCAGGCGTCACCCCCTATACATCATCTTACGATTTAGCAGAGAGCTGTGTTTTTGATAAACAGTTGCTTGGGCCTATTCACTGCGGCTGACTTAAAGTCAGCACCCCTTCTCCCGAAGTTACGGGGTCATTTTGCCGAGTTCCTTAACGAGAGTTCTCTCGCTCACCTGAGGCTACTCGCCTCGACTACCTGTGTCGGTTTGCGGTACGGGTAGAGTATGTTTAAACGCTAGAAGCTTTTCTTGGCAGTGTGACGTCACTAACTTCGCTACTAAACTTCGCTCCCCATCACAGCTCAATGTTATAGAATTAAGCATTTAACTCAATTCACACCTCACTGCTTAGACAGACACTTCCAATCGTCTGCTTTAGTTAGCCTACTGCGTCCCTCCATCACTACATACTCTAGTACAGGAATATCAACCTGTTGTCCATCGGATACACCTTTCGGTCTCTCCTTAGGTCCCGACTAACCCAGGGCGGACGAGCCTTCCCCTGGAAACCTTAGTCTTACGGTGGACAGGATTCTCACCTGTCTTTCGCTACTCATACCGGCATTCTCACTTCTATGCGTTCCAGCGCTCCTCACGGTACACCTTCTCCACACATAGAACGCTCTCCTACCATACCTATAAAGGTATCCACAGCTTCGGTAAATTGTTTTAGCCCCGGTACATTTTCGGCGCAGGGTCACTCGACTAGTGAGCTATTACGCACTCTTTGAATGAATAGCTGCTTCTAAGCTAACATCCTAGTTGTCTGTGCAACCCCACATCCTTTTCCACTTAACAATTATTTTGGGACCTTAGCTGGTGGTCTGGGCTGTTTCCCTTTCGACTACGGATCTTAGCACTCGCAGTCTGACTGCCGACCATAATTCATTGGCATTCGGAGTTTATCTGAGATTGGTAATCCGGGATGGACCCCTCACCCAAACAGTGCTCTACCTCCAAGAATCTTGATGTCGACGCTAGCCCTAAAGCTATTTCGGAGAGAACCAGCTATCTCCAAGTTCGTTTGGAATTTCTCCGCTACCCACAAGTCATCCAAGCACTTTTCAACGTGCCCTGGTTCGGTCCTCCAGTGCGTCTTACCGCACCTTCAACCTGCTCATGGGTAGGTCACATGGTTTCGGGTCTACGACATAATACTAAAGCGCCCTATTCAGACTCGGTTTCCCTACGGCTCCGTCTCTTCAACTTAACCTCGCATCATATCGTAACTCGCCGGTTCATTCTACAAAAGGCACGCTCTCACCCATTAACGGGCTCGAACTTGTTGTAGGCACACGGTTTCAGGTTCTATTTCACTCCCCTCCCGGGGTGCTTTTCACCTTTCCCTCACGGTACTGGTTCACTATCGGTCACTAGGGAGTATTTAGGGTTGGGAGATGGTCCTCCCAGATTCCGACGAGATTTCACGTGTCTCGCCGTACTCAGGATACTGCTAGGTACAAAGACTATTTTAAATACGAGGCTCTCACTCTCTTTGGCTGACCTTCCCATGTCATTCTTCTATAGTCTTTGAGTCCACATTGCAGTCCTACAACCCCGAAGAGTAAACTCTTCGGTTTGCCCTCCTGCCGTTTCGCTCGCCGCTACTAAGGCAATCGCTTTTGCTTTCTCTTCCTGCAGCTACTTAGATGTTTCAGTTCACTGCGTCTTCCTCCTCATATCCTTAACAGATATGGGTAACAGGTAGTACCTGTTGGGTTCCCCCATTCGGAAATCCCTGGATCATCGCTTACTTACAGCTACCCAAGGCATATCGTCGTTTGTCACGTCCTTCTTCGGCTCCTAGTGCCAAGGCATCCACCGTGCGCCCTTATTAACTTAACCTTATTTTTTTTGACCTTTCAGTCATAAACTCTTATTAATACTACAGCGTTTTCGGTTTATTTTCTTGTTACTATTTGATATAGATATTCAATTTTCAATGTGCATTACTTGGTGATCTCTCACCAATGGAGCCTAGCGGGATCGAACCGCTGACCTCCTGCGTGCAAAGCAGGCGCTCTCCCAGCTGAGCTAAGGCCCCACAAGACCTCTCAAGACTAAACAAGACCAATGTGCATTCCTTATCCTTAGAAAGGAGGTGATCCAGCCGCACCTTCCGATACGGCTACCTTGTTACGACTTCACCCCAATCATCTATCCCACCTTAGGCGGCTGGCTCCTAAAAGGTTACCTCACCGACTTCGGGTGTTACAAACTCTCGTGGTGTGACGGGCGGTGTGTACAAGGCCCGGGAACGTATTCACCGCGGCGTGCTGATCCGCGATTACTAGCGATTCCGACTTCATGTAGGCGAGTTGCAGCCTACAATCCGAACTGAGATTGGCTTTAAGAGATTAGCTTGCCGTCACCGGCTTGCGACTCGTTGTACCAACCATTGTAGCACGTGTGTAGCCCAGGTCATAAGGGGCATGATGATTTGACGTCATCCCCACCTTCCTCCGGTTTATTACCGGCAGTCTCGCTAGAGTGCCCAACTGAATGATGGCAACTAACAATAGGGGTTGCGCTCGTTGCGGGACTTAACCCAACATCTCACGACACGAGCTGACGACAACCATGCACCACCTGTCACCTCTGTCCCGAAGGAAAACTCTATCTCTAGAGCGGTCAGAGGGATGTCAAGACCTGGTAAGGTTCTTCGCGTTGCTTCGAATTAAACCACATGCTCCACCGCTTGTGCGGGCCCCCGTCAATTCCTTTGAGTTTCAACCTTGCGGTCGTACTCCCCAGGCGGAGTGCTTAATGCGTTAGCTACGGCACTAAACCCCGGAAAGGGTCTAACACCTAGCACTCATCGTTTACGGCGTGGACTACCAGGGTATCTAATCCTGTTTGCTCCCCACGCTTTCGAGCCTCAGCGTCAGTTACAAGCCAGAGAGCCGCTTTCGCCACCGGTGTTCCTCCATATATCTACGCATTTCACCGCTACACATGGAATTCCACTCTCCCCTCTTGCACTCAAGTTAAACAGTTTCCAAAGCGTACTATGGTTAAGCCACAGCCTTTAACTTCAGACTTATCTAACCGCCTGCGCTCGCTTTACGCCCAATAAATCCGGACAACGCTCGGGACCTACGTATTACCGCGGCTGCTGGCACGTAGTTAGCCGTCCCTTTCTGGTAAGATACCGTCACAGTGTGAACTTTCCACTCTCACACTCGTTCTTCTCTTACAACAGAGCTTTACGATCCGAAAACCTTCTTCACTCACGCGGCGTTGCTCGGTCAGACTTCCGTCCATTGCCGAAGATTCCCTACTGCTGCCTCCCGTAGGAGTCTGGGCCGTGTCTCAGTCCCAGTGTGGCCGATCACCCTCTCAGGTCGGCTATGTATCGTTGCCTTGGTGAGCCGTTACCTCACCAACTAGCTAATACAACGCAGGTCCATCTGGTAGTGGTGCATTTGCACCTTTCAAGCAGCTATCATGCGATATCTACTGTTATGCGGTATTAGCTATCGTTTCCAATAGTTATCCCCCGCTACCAGGCAGGTTACCTACGCGTTACTCACCCGTTCGCAACTCATCCGGAAAGAGCAAGCTCCTTCCTTCAGCGTTCTACTTGCATGTATTAGGCACGCCGCCAGCGTTCGTCCTGAGCCAGGATCAAACTCTCATTAAAAGTTTGAGTTCTCACTCATTTCTGTCA
>NZ_JAPVZQ010000008.1:0-14162 GCF_041432435.1 Streptococcus sp. 20925_1_44 | reverse complement strand
ACTGTCAACAGGTTTTTTTAACTTTTTTTAAATCCTATTTCCATCAACCGCGATACACTCATAGTCCGTACGGGATTCGAACCCGTGTTACCGCCGTGAAAAGGCGGTGTCTTAACCCCTTGACCAACGGACCTGAGCTTTTTCAACTCTTTCTATTATACCCACTTTTAGAATCTTGTCAAGAACTTGAGATAAATTTTTCTTATTTTTTGTTTTTTACAAAGCAAAAAGCCCACTGTTGTAGGCTTTCTGTAATATATTTCTTAAAGTTAAAGCATTTTGTTGTAGAACTCAACGATAAGCGCTTCGTTGATTTCTGGGTTGATTTCATCACGTTCTGGCAAACGAGTCAATGAACCTTCCAATTTTTCAGCATCGAATGATACGAATGCTGGACGTCCAAGAGTAGCTTCAACTGCTTCAAGGATTGCTGGAACTTTCAATGATTTTTCGCGAACTGAGATTACTTGACCTGGAGTTACGCGGTATGATGGGATATCAACACGTTTTCCGTCAACAAGGATGTGACCGTGGTTTACGAATTGACGAGCTTGACGACGAGTAGTCGCAAGACCAAGACGGTAAACTACGTTATCCAAACGACGTTCCAAAAGAAGCATGAAGTTGAAACCTAGGATTCCGCCCTTGATTTTTGTAGCTTGTACGAACAAGTTACGGAATTGTTTTTCACCCACTCCGTAAGTGAAACGAAGTTTTTGTTTTTCAGCCAATTGCAAACCGTATTCTGACAATTTAGAACGGTTGTTTGGTCCGTGTTGTCCTGGTACGTAGTTACGACGTGCCAATTCTTTACCTGTACCTGTAAGTGAAAGGCCAAGGCGACGAGCTTGTTTCCAAGATGGTCCTGTATAACGTGACATATGTATGTCCTCCTAATATAGATATAATTTCGGCGGAAATAGTCACTTAGAAAGCCCTGATTCGTGCAGATGCCCTTCGCCTAAACAGCCAAGGTTACTTGTTATAAGACACCTGTTGACGAGCTTCATGCTTTCCTGCTGCTATTTCACACAAAGGCTATTGTACCATGAAATACTACATTTGTAAAGAAATTTTTTTAGTTTTATTTCAAATTAAGATGAAATGTAAACGTACTTCCTATTCCATGCTGGCTTTCTGCTGTTATTTCACCACCTAGTTGATGGGCTAGTTCTCGTGCAATCGCAAGCCCTAATCCATGACCACCTGTCTTCATATTACGTGATGTTTCTACACGATACAGTCGGTTAAAAATTTTTTCCAAATCTTCAGGAAGAATACCTTGACCCTCGTCTTTCACACTGATTATCAGCTCTTCTTCTGTTAATTGAGCAAGAACTTCAATCCTAGTTCCAGGTTCTGAATATTTAAATGCATTGTTTAACAAATTGACTAGAATACGAGAGAGTTTGTCATAATAACTCTTGATTTTCGCAGACTCAGGCTTTACTTGGATGTAGACATCTCGCTCCTCTTGTTCAATCTGAAGTTGAAATTCACTCATCGACTCAATCAACAGCTGATCTAAAAACACATCTTCGACTTCTTCGTCAGCTATATCTTGAGGTTGAGCGTTAAGAGTCAAAACATCCAATTCCTCGACTAGCTTGTTTAAACGCTCGGTTTGGCGACCAATCGTGGTTAAGTAATGGAGTCGTTCCTCTTCCTTGATTACTCCATCTAGAATTCCTTCCACAGTAACCTGAATGGAGGTAATGGGAGTTTTAATATCGTGAGAGAGCTGAGCAATCATCATTCTCTTTTCTTGCTCACTCTCATCAAGTGATTGAAAGGTATCTTGTAAATTGTGGGACATGTCATTAAAAGCTTGGCCTAACTCTTGAAATTCTATCGGCCCTTTGGTTTCAATTTCTGTGCTGAAATCTTTGCCAGCTATATTCTGAGCTTGTTTTTTCAAATGTTTTAGAGAAGAAAAAACAGGTGACAAAAGAAAGATGCTCACTGCAGCGCCAATGAAACTAGCAATCAAGGTCATTCCAACCAGAAAGTAAACTTCACTTTTCTCAATCAACATTCGTTGGACTGCCCAGAAAACGACCAAAATCGTTAGTAGAGTCGAAACTAGATACCCCACTAAAATATAGCTTTTTAATTTCATTTTTTACCTCTCGGTCTTTCCATCTTATAGCCCAATCCCCAAACAGTTTTGATAGCAGGGGTGTTTAAATTCGTATACTTACTCAACTCTTGTCTCAAAGCATGAATATGAACATTGAGTGTATTGGTATCATCCACATAATCCTCTTGCCATACCTTCTCGTATAGTTCAGTTTTTGAAAAGACTCTCTCAGGATTGCTGGCTAATATCCATAGAAGTTCAAAAGATTTCACTGTCAATTCCAAAGGCTGTTCCCCAATGCGAACCTCATGAGTCACATGGTTGATCACTAAATCACCAAACTCAATCTGCTCGTTCTCTCCACCACGACTAAGACGGCGCAAGATATTATTCACTCTCAAAACCAATTCCCGTGGACTAAACGGTTTAGCTATAAAATCATCTGCCCCCAAACTTAATCCATAAATCTTATCCTGTTCGCTTGTCTTAGCAGTTGTAAAGAGAAAGGGTTGATCAGGAACAATATACTGAACTTCACTGATGAAATCATAACCGTCCATATTAGGCATCATGATATCTGTGATAATGAGGTCGATAGATTTTTTTCTAAAAAGTTCTAATCCTTCCTTACCGTCATGGGCAACTAAAACATCGTAACCTGCCTGTAAAAGATAGCGATTTTGAATATCTAGAATATCTATCTCATCATCAACCAACAAAATTGTCTTTTTCATTTGACACTCCTTTGACAAAAACAGTGTTATACTTGCTTTAGTATAACACTATTTTCCGTAATGTTTAAATGATTTGAACCTTAATCTTCTCTTTTGGTTTTCCAACCTAAAAATCCAACAAAACCTGCCAAGGCTAGGCCAAGGATTCCAAGTCCAGCTGTAGCCGTTTGAGCTTCACCAGTATTTGGTAGCATCGCTTTATCATCTTTTTTCATCATATTAGCCATTGGGCTAGAAGCTGGTTGATCTACTTTCATATCTGACATATGGTGATTTGTACCCATCATACCCTCAGTCATACCCTTAGAGCCTGTTTCAGAAGGCTTCGTATCCATCTGACCTTGTTGAGATGGTATTGTCGCCATTTCTTTTCCACGAAGCTGAATCGTTACTTGACGAGTAGCAATCAGATTGGTCAACTCAGGTTTGCCATCTTTAGAGCCATAGACTTTAATAGTAGCTGAATATGTATGGGTTCCGTTAGCTCGAAGTTGCTCCAGCAAGGCCTGACCATCTTTCCCAACCGTATTGCCATTCAAATCCACTTCGTAGAAATATTGGCCTTTAGCCAAGCCTTCAAGTGGCAATAAAGCAGGATTTTTATCCATTCCATTGTCTGACCAAGGGGCTTTGTCTGAGGCTTTTAACAAGAGGCGAGTCAACATACCATCTCCACCAAAAGCTTCGTATGGAATAACTTGGTTGACACCGGCCAAGAAAGGTCCAGGAACCATAGCCTTATCAAGGTAGCTAGCTGGAACATCAATCATGTCTTTGACATTGTTAACAACAGACTCTTTAACCTGATTTGGTGTGGTCAAGCCATTCAAATTAACAGTCAAATCTTTAGTCGCTACTAGGTTAGTCAAATCGGCCTTGCCATCTTTCACACCGTACACTTTAATAGTAGCTTTATAACTTTGAGTACCATTTTGTTTCAAGAGGTCAAGTAACTCTTTGTCAGATTTACCTTGAGTGCCAGCCAAATCTACTTCGTAGAAGTAGAGGCCTTTGCCTAATTTCTCTACCGCTGGGAGAGCAGGATTTTTAGCCGTTCCATTATCTGACCATGGAGCCTTATCAGAGGATTTCAAGATAAGGCGAGTCAACATACCATCACCAGCGAAGAATTCGTATGGAATAACTTGGTTGACACCAGCTGTAAACGGACCTGGGAAATTAGCTTTGTCAAGGTAGCTAGCTGGGACATCTACTGTGTCTTTAGTATTGTCAGCCACACCTTTTTGCACTTCAGCTGGAGTGGTCAAGCCATTCAAATTAACATCCAAATCCTTAGTCGCCACAAGATTTGTTAAGTCAGCTTTGCCGTCTTTCGCACCGTACACTTTAATAGTAGCTTTATAACTTTGCGTTCCATTTTGTTTCAAGAAGTCAAGAAGCTCTTTATCTGATTTACCTTGAGTACCTGCCAAATCCACTTCATAGAAGTAAAGGCCTTTGCCCAATTTCTCTACCGGTGGGAGAGCGGGATTTTTAGCTGAACCATTGTCTGACCATGGAGCCTTATCAGATGCTTTCAAGATAAGGCGAGTCAACATGCCGTCACCAGCGAAGAATTCGTATGGAATGACTTGGTTGACACCAGCTGTAAATGGTCCTGGGAAATTAGCTCTATCCAAGTAAAAAGCTGGGACATCTACTGTATCTTTAGTATTGTCAGCCACGCCTTTTTGGACTTCAGCTGGAGTAGTTGCTGGTTGCGCTTCACTGGCTTCACGGTCTTGTCCAGAAACTGTAGACGTAGGACCTTCCACAGGTTTAACTACATCTTCTGTTTGTTTCTTAGAGTCAGGTTGTGCTTGCACTTCTTCTTTTGTTGCTACTACTGGCTCTTTAGCAGTTGCGTCCGCTTTTTCTGAAGAGCTTGTCGTATCTACACTTGCTTGAGGTGTTGGATTAGACTGTTCTGAAGAAAGATCTACATCTACTGCTTTATTTAGAGCCTCTGCTGATAGGTCGCCCTTTTCACTCACCGAGGCGTCGTTTGACACGACTTGAGCAGGAGTCGGATTGACGACATCAGCACGTGCAGAACTTGGTTGACCGACTAGGACAAAGAAGCCACTAGCCACAACAACTGAAGCAACACCTACACTGAGGCGGCGAATAGACCAACGAGTATATCTCTGATTTGGATTGAATTTCATAGGATTCTCCTTAGAGTTTTCTTTTTTTGATAGCTCTAGTATAATCTCCTAAAATTAAAAAGGATTAAGAAAAAGTTAAAATTTTTCTTAAATCCTTCTTATAAAATACTTATATTGACTCAATAGTCACTAGAAAAAAGAATGGTCATTTCTCTTTTAATCATTGAGGTGTGCTAGATTATCCAAATATTGGTTATTGATTACTGCCATCATATAGCCATCAGCTTTCAATTGATCATCCGGCCCAAATTGAACATCCAAGGGAGCATTTTCATAGTCACGAAAACCAAGAATATTGAGATTGTATTGTCCTCGAAGATCAAGTTCACTTAGACTCTTACCTGCCCACGACCGTGGAATTTTCATCTCGACTATCGAGACATTTTTGTCCAACTGAAAAACATCAACGCTGTTATTAAATAAAATAGTCTGTGCCAATGAGCGCCCCATTTCAAACTCTGGTGAGATGACTGAATCTGCGCCAATTTTTTCAAGGACTTTTTTTGCTGTATGGCTTTTAACCTTAGCAATAACAGTTGGTACTCCTAGACTCTTGCAATGCATGACTGCAAGCACACTAGATTCTAAATTTTCCCCAGTTGCCACCACAACTGTATCGCAGGTATCAATTCCTGCTGAGAGCAAGAGCTCTTCATCGGTAATATCTCCAACAACTCCACGTACCAAGACTGGTTCGAACTGATTGATTCGTTCCTCATGGTCGTCAATGGCGATTATATTTATATCATGCTGAGCGAGAGCGGTAAGTACACTACTCCCAAAAATACCCAAACCTAAAATTCCAATTGTCCGATCTGACATAGTTTATCCTTTCTTATCCTATGGTAATATCTGCTTTCATATAGTGGATCATATCTTTCTTATCTGGTTGATACTCAGCCAAACTAACTAATAGCGTCAGTGGTCCAATTCGTCCAATAAACATCAGTAGCATGATAATGCTAAGAGCTAATCTACCTAACTCTGGTGTCAGATTTGCCGTCACTCCGACCGTGGCAAGGGCAGAAATTGTCTCGAACATGATGTAGATAAAGCGCGGATTCCCTTCTGCGGTTACCCCTAACAGGATCAAGCCCAGCAAGAAAGTTAGCAAGAAGATGATAAAAACACTGAAAGATTTTTGGACTGTCCGAGGTAAAATTGTTCTCCGAGCTATATTGGCATGGGGTAATCCTAAAAGTTCACTGCGTGCAAATACTAATAATACAAAGAAGGTTGTGATTTTAAGCCCCCCGGCTGTTCCACCAGGCGCCCCACCGAGAAACATTTGTAAGATATAAATCAGCAAAGTAACAGGCCGAGCCTGGGTAAAATCAATAGAAGCAAAACCCGCCGTTCTCATGCTAACTGTTTGGAAAAAACTGACTAGCAATTTATCAGGGATGCTGAGATTGCCAATCGTTCCCGGATTGTTCCACTCGATCAAGAGGGTTGAAACTGTTCCAGTAAATAAAATTCCTGCTGTCAAGAAGAGAACCAACTTGGTATGGAAGCGAAGCCGACGTTTTTTCTTGCTCAACTGCGTGGCCAGATCAAACCAAACCATGAACCCTAGACCACCTGTGATGATCAAAGCAGCAAGCACTAGATTAATCAACGGATCAGTTTGAAAAGCTACTAAACTTGTACTTCCAAAATTATCAAAACCAGCATTACAGAAAGCTGAAATAGCTACGAAGATAGAGGTAAAAATCCCTCGGCCCCAACCAAATTCCGGAACAAAACGAAAACTTAACAAGAAGGCTCCGAGTCCTTCAACGATAAAAGTCGTCAAAAAAATCGAACGTATGAAAACCATTAAAGACTGAGTTTCTCCATAACTAAAGCTCTCCAGAATTGTTTCACGGCTACGAAGGCTGAGCTTTTGCTTGCTTTGAATATAAAAGACCCCTATAAAGGTCATGAGACCCAAACCACCAATCTGGATCAAAAACATACAGATTAATTGACCCCAGATGTTATATGTTTCAGCTACTGGTTGAGTAAAGAGTCCTGTCACACAGACCATGGATACTGCTGTAAAGAGATGGTCGAAATAGGTAGCTTGGGAGCTTGTTGCTTGCACAAATGGCAGACTCAAAAGAAGAGAGCCGGCGAAAATAACCAAAGCAAAACTTAAAAAAATTCGACGAGCAGGTGATAAACGCCCCAAGGTCGTGTTTATTTTTTCCGAAAATGATTTGAATAACATAGTTACATTGTACCATAAAACAGTTAAAGCAGTCACATATGACTAACGATTTCAAGACAGAGTTCTAAGGCCTTGTCAAAAGCTTCTGAACCCCAATCGCGGCTATCATAATTTTCTAAATCCGCTAGAGAGTCGGCTGTAAACAGAAGTTGTCCCCAAACGATTCATCGAAGCTGGGCAACTGCTGCAAGAGCTGCACACTCCATCTCCACAACTGCACAACCTTCTTCCTTACGATAGGCAACTTTTTCAGCCGTTTCTCGGTAAAAACCATCTGTCGACCAAGTCATAACCTCTTCATAAGGAATACCTAGTTGTTCCAAGACTTGCCCGATGGCAGAAATCGCTTCGACATGTACATCCATATAACGAGAAGGCGCTACATAGTGGTAGCTGGCTCCCTCATCTCGCAAAGCGCGAACAGGGACGAGAAAGGCATTTTCTTCTATATTCGTTAACACGCCACAAGTGCCAGTAGAGATGATTTTCTCCACACCATAGCCAATCAACCAATCCATAAACTGGGCCGCTGGAGCAGAACCAACGGGCGCTTGGGCCAGACAAACTTCATCACCCTTGTAACTCATGACATAAACAGGATAGGTCTTGGTGGCAGAAACGAACTCGCCAACGCACTCTGCTCCCACTTCCTGAGCATAGCGGTCAATCTCCTCCTCCAAAAATGCATAGATGCACTTCTTTGGTAACTGTAAATCCAAGCCTTCATGATTGGGCATGATAACTGCCTGAGGATTATCATCAAACTCTAAAATAGGAATAGCGTGTTTTTGAATCATAGAACACCTCCTCTAAATTTGTACTATTATAACAAAAGCCAAACGAAAGTCAAGATGAGAGAAAAACTTATCTTAAATAGTAAACAACAATTAAATGCTTTTTTCGTCATAATAAAATTGCTATAGCTTAGGAATTAGTTTATAATAGATTGAATTTAAAAAAGGGAGAAATCTTATGAAATTCTATTCATATGACTATGTTCTCAGTCAGATTAGTCAACAGAATTGGACCATGATTATTGTGTCGACATTCTTAGTGATTGTGACTGGATTCTTTGCATTTAAGGCTTTCAAAGATAAAAGAGGGAGTAAGTTCCGTGAATTATCGCTCATTTCTATTTTGACGTTAATTGCTTTTGTATTGATTAGCATTACGAATTTTCAAAGCAACCAATCTAACGATAATCAATTTCGTAGTTCCTTGCACTTCATCGAAATTGTATCAAAAGAGTTAGGTGTTGATAAGAAAAATGTTTATGTCAACACATCAGCAGTGACTGATGGGGCGATTATTAAAGTAGGTGACAATTTTTATCGTGCCATTAGTGGGACTGACCAAGATAGCTATTTATTAGAAAAGATGGAACTCTATAAATCAGATGTGGAACTCGTGGAGGTTGAAAAATGATAAGCTTTTTTGCTACAATTGCAATTAAATTAGCCTTGGGGCTACTTTCTCTTGTTTTTGTTATTAACGTAACAGGTAAAGGAAATTTAGCACCAAGTTCTGCAGTAGATCAAATCCAGAACTTTGTTCTCGGGGGTATTATCGGTGGGGTTATCTACAATAGTTCTATCACCATCATCCAATACATTGTTATCCTCATTATTTGGACTATTCTCATTTTACTCCTCAAATGGTTGAATACCAATGTTTCCTTCATTAAACATCTGATTGACGGAAAACCTACGATTATCATTAAAAATGGTAAGTTAGATCCTGAAGCCTGTCGCTCAAAAGGTCTTGCAGCGGCAGATGTAGCTCTTAAATTGCGCTCCCAAGGAATTTTCCAATTGAAGGATGTCAAGAGAGCTGTGATTGAGCAAAATGGGCAATTGATAGTCGTAAAAATGGGTGACGAAAATCCTAAATATCCAGTGATTACCGATAGTGTTGTCCAAGTTGAAATCCTAGAAACCATTGGCAAATCTGAGGAATGGCTAACAGAAAAATTGAAAGAAGAAGGTTTCGAAGACGTTTCTAATATTTTCATCGCTGAATACGATAAAGGTCAATTGAACATTGTAACCTATTAAAAAATAAACTGATGCTTTTCGTATCATTTTTTTGCTTTTTAATACTAAAGGGTATATACTTAAGTTATTATCTAATGGATTTTAGATGATGGAATAAATTAACGGAGGTAACACCCATGTCAATCGAAGAAAAATTCAACCAAGCTAAAGGTTCTGTTAAAGAAGGTTTTGGTAAATTAACTGGCGACAAAAAACTTGAAACTGAAGGAGCTACTGAACAAGTAGTTTCTAAAGTAAAAGAAGTTGCTGAAGATGCTAAAGAAGCTATCGAAGGTGCAGTATCTGGAGTAAAAAACATCTTTAAAAAAGACGGAGAATAATTCTTTCTCGTCCTAAAAACATAAAAACTCTCCCTTCTCTTTCGAGGAAGGAGAGTTTTATTTTATGGTTGACCACCAGGGCCACCGCCTCCAGGCATAGAATTGACGATTTCAGTTTGTTTTTCACCGTTGAGATAGATATCTCCACCTGTGTAGGTCGCTGTTCCGTCAAAGTCAAATCCTGTTTGACCAGTCATTTTAATAGTCCCGCCAGTAACTGTAATGTTTCCATTTGAGTCAATCGGATCAGTGTCTCCTTGACCAACTTCAACGGTCAAGTTCCCACCATTCATAGTAAAGAAGATTTCGCTTTGTTGGGCGTTTTTGTTAGCTGCATTAACACCATCATCTGTCGCGTAAATAGTAATGTCCCCACCGTTAATAGTGATAGACTTACCTTCAAGCCCTTCTGTAGAATTCTTAACAGTATAGGTACCGCTATCGATAACCAAATCACCTGATGCATGGATACCATCATCACCAGCAGTAACAGTGATAGTATTATCAGAGAGATACATGGTTCCTACAGATGTGTCCTCATCATTGTCGACCTTAACTCCGTCTTCCTTGGCATCGATAGTCATGGTTGTGCCGGTAATGTTGAGTTCATCATTGACATTAAAGGCATCCCCGACTGCTGTGATGTTGTAGGTTCCACCTGTGATGTGAAGTGTATCATTTGCCTTAATACCATTGTTTTTCTTACCATCTACATTGAGAGTTCCTTTACCGTTGATGGTCAAGTCCACTTTAGAGAAGAGGGCTGCATCAGCTTTTTCATCACTATTAGAAGCTGAATCTGAGAGGCTATTGGTTGTGCCATCTGCTAGAGTTAGGTAAACATGACCAGCTGATGTAGCGGAAATAGCTGCATTGGTATTGGTCATGGTCACACCCTTTAGAACAATATGTACATCATCAGAATTTCCAGCTTCGATCTTGATTTGAACTCCATCAGATTGACCAGAGATCACATAGGTACCTGACTTAGAAATTGTAACGGTAGATCCTGATACGGCAACTCCGTCACCTGATACCTTCGCTGTTGATCCTGACAAGGTTACAGTTGCGGCTGCCTTTTCATCATAGGAGGTATCGTGGTCCTTGTCTGTGAAATAGTTAGTTTTCTTAGCATCTGTAGTGGATGTAGTTGTTGCAGCACTATCGCTTGTATTTGAAGTTGACTGGGTACAAGCTGTTACCAGTGTTAGAGTTGCTATACTCGTTAGTAAGAATGTCCATTTTTTAGCTTTCATGCTCGTTTCCTCGACTTTCATTTTACATGCTCTTAGTCTACGTGACTTTCCTAAAATAAGCCTAAACTTTTTCTGAAAGTTTTCTTAAGTTTAGTTTCAATTAAGTTAAATTTAACAAAAGTTTTAGATAAATTCCTTAAAATCCTAGACAAACAAGCTCGTCCTTGTTTAAAAATAGTATAACCTAAGATTAGAGGAGAAGGACTTATGAAACCAATCGAAACAACTTTTAAACGGATTGAAACCAAATATGTTGTCTCCAAAGAAATTTTAGACAAACTGATTCAAGATTTAAAGGAATATTTAGTAGAAGACGACTATCCAATTTCAACCATATCAAATATCTACTTTGATACAGAAGACTTTGATATTCTCCAAGAAGAGCATCTTGGCGACAAACGAAAAGAAAAGGTACGGATGCGGACTTATCTCAGCCAACCTAAAATAGATAATCATGTTTTTTTAGAAATCAAAACTAAGGACCAAGAAGGGATTGGTCGCAAGTACCGACTGCTCTCAACTCCTAGTTCCATCATCAATTTCATAACCAAAGGGCACTTGGATGCTAGCATTACTGATACCGTCGTCATTGAAAAAGTGAAAAAACTTCAGCATGATTACAAACTCGCTATCAAGCCTCGTATGTACATCTACTACTATCGTTATTCATTAAAGGAAAAGAAATCTATTGAGGGCTACGACTATAACAAAATCCGTATCACCATTGACCAAAATCTAGTCTATAGAGATGAAACTGTCAGTCTCTTCGCGGGAAATCACGGGGCTCCTCTCTTAGATAACAGCACTGTGATTATGGAAATCAAGGCCCCTGGAAACAAGCCCCAGTGGTTACAAGACATTCTAGACAAGTATGGTTTGATGGAGCACAAATTTTCAAAATACAGTTGTGCATACCATAAATCTCAAGGACTTCCTTATGCTCCTCGTCCCAGTATAGAAAGCGCAGGTACCTCTTATGCTTAATCTATTTAATTCCATTTTCAATAACGCCACTGCAAGTGCAGATCCCTTTCAACTACTGTTGGCACTTCTAGTCAGTCTAACCTTAGGTTTAGCTCTCACTTGGACTTACAAATATCGAACCCTCTACACCAGAGAATTCGCTATCAGCTTGACCTTGCTTCCCTGCCTCATGACCTTGGTTATTTTTCTGGTCAATGGGAGCTTGGGCACCTCAATTGCTGTAGCCGGAACCTTTAGTTTAATTCGTTTCCGTTCAGCAACGAGTGGATCACGAGAACTGATTGCCATATTCCTTGCCATGATTATCGGTTTGGCTTGCGGAACAGGCTACCTCTTCTTGGCTATTCTCTCTACACTCTTTATCTTGGGCGTTTGGTTCCTTTTGGAAAATCAACAGATTAAAACTGACAATCAACGCCGTAGACTTTTGACAATCACGGTAGCCAATCAAGACAAGGTACAGGAAGTTATTCAATCAGCTCTTGACCAATTCTGCTCAGAAGTTGACATGATTACAATGAATAGCACTAACGCAGGTGATAATCTAACAATCGTCTATGAAGTCGAGCTAAAATCTGATACCGATGACTTCCAAGTCGCTTGCTATCTTACACGCAACATTGCTGAATGCGATGTGGCTCTCACTAAAAAAGCTAAAAAGAGAAAAAATCTCTAGCAAAAAAGAACAGCATTTCGCTGTTCTTTTAATTCTCTTTGACTGGAATTTCTTTGATAACTCGTGCTGGGTTGCCTGCCAGAACTACATTATCACCAAAAGATTTAGTAATGACAGCTCCTGCTCCTGCAACAACGTTATCACCTAGTGTAACACCTGGAAGGACAATAACCCCACCACCTGCCCAGAAGTTCTTGCCGATTGTAATTGGTTTCCCAAATTCTAAACCTGAATTTCGTTCATCTGGATCCAGCGGATGAAGGGGTGTTAAAAATTGGCAGTTAGGACCAATCATAGCATTGTCGCCAATGGTAATAGGACAAACATCCAACATGGTCAGATTCCAATTGGAATAGAAATTTTCTCCCAAATGAATATTGACACCATAATCCACTACCAAACGAGTATTGACATAGAGGTTTTCACCCGTTGAACCAAACCATCCTTTGATGATTTCCATACCTTTTATTGGATCGACTTCTTCATTAAAGGAAGCTTGCTTTTGTCGTGCTGTTTGTGCTAGAGCACGAAGTTCTGGATCGAACGGGTGATAGGGTTCTCCTGCAATCATTTTTTGGTATTCACTTTTCATATCTTGATATCCTTGTTTATTTTACAAGATTGTAGCATAGTTCTATCCTTAAAACAAGCCACAAAGCAAAACGATAAAAAACTAGTACATCTTTGGATGTACTAGTTTTTAATTAGAAAGGTGACTTTTCCACTACTTTACAGAGTTGATTAGTCTTCTTTCTTTTTACGAGCGATAAGTCCAAATCCACTCAAGACACCTACTAAACCAAGAGCTGCAAGGCTAGCATGATCTTCAGTACCAGTATTTGGCAATTGAGGAGCATTTTCCTTAGCTGGAGCTGGTTTAACTGGAGCTTCTGGTTTTTCTGGAGTTACAACTTTCTTGTAGATGTGTTGGATGTTACCATTTGCATCTACAACAGTCTTCACAAACTCATATCCTGGAATATCTTTCTTAGGTTGTTCTCCATCCTCTGTTGGATATCCTGGAATTGGGTTTCCATTTTCGTCAACATGAGTTGTTGTGATCTTTTCGTAGACATGTACTGTATCACCATTTGGCAATTTCTTAGTTTCAACGAAGCGGTATCCTGGAATGTCTTTCTTAGGATTTTCACCGTCTTCTGTTGGATATCCTGGAATTTCATTTCCGTCTTTATCCTTGTGACTAGTCTTCACTTTTTCGTAGACATGTTCTGTGTCGCCGTTTGGAAGTTTCTTAGTCTCTACGAAGCGGTATCCTGGAATATCTTTCTTAGGATTTTCGCCGTCTTCTGTTGGATATCCTGGAATTGCTTTACCTTCTTTATCTACAAATGTAGTAACTGGTGTTACTGTTGGTGTGTATGTTGCAGAAGCTTTTGTTCCGTTCATATCTTCACGAACAACTGTAACAGATGGAGCTGTTCCTGTAAATTCAGGTTCTGGTTTGAAGGTTACTGTTCCGTCTGGTGCTACTGTGTAAGTACCAACACCCGGAATAGTCTTAGTTGTTGAACCATCGTCAAATGTTGCTGGAACATCATCATTCATTGGAACACGGCTATCACCTTCCTTGAATGTTGGTTTACCTGACTGTCCTTTACCTTTTGGTCCAATAGTTGTAGCTGGTTCTGCTGTTGGTGTTACTGGTGTAACAGTTGGT
>NZ_JAPVZQ010000007.1:0-46026 GCF_041432435.1 Streptococcus sp. 20925_1_44 | reverse complement strand
GAGGGAGTTTAGCTCAGCTGGGAGAGCATCTGCCTTACAAGCAGAGGGTCAGCGGTTCGATCCCGTTAACTCCCATAGGTCCCGTAGTGTAGCGGTTATCACGTCGCCCTGTCACGGCGAAGATCGCGGGTTCGATTCCCGTCGGGACCGTAATAACGAAAGTTATTTGACTCGTTAGCTCAGTTGGTAGAGCAATTGACTTTTAATCAATGGGTCACTGGTTCGAGCCCAGTACGGGTCATATTTGCGGGTTTGGCGGAATTGGCAGACGCACCAGATTTAGGATCTGGCGCTTAACGGCGTGGGGGTTCAAGTCCCTTAACCCGCATAATAGAAATCAGCCGGCTTAGCTCAGTTGGTAGAGCATCTGATTTGTAATCAGAGGGTCGCGTGTTCAAGTCATGTAGCCGGCATTTTTTTTAATATAAACCAGAGTCGATGCGAACGTAGTTCAGTGGTAGAACACCACCTTGCCAAGGTGGGGGTCGCGGGTTCGAATCCCGTCGTTCGCTTATAGAGGCCGGGGTGGCGGAACTGGCAGACGCACAGGACTTAAAATCCTGCGATTGGTAACGATCGTACCGGTTCGATTCCGGTCCTCGGCATATATTGAAGAGCACCCTTAGCTCAACTGGATAGAGTACCTGACTACGAATCAGGCGGTTAGAGGTTCGACTCCTCTAGGGTGCATTAAACATTTAATTCGGGAAGTAGCTCAGCTTGGTAGAGTACTTGGTTTGGGACCAAGGTGTCGCAGGTTCGAATCCTGTCTTCCCGATTGGTCAATACTTAAATTGAGGCAATTGCCTTTTTTTTTATTTTTATATTTGATTTTGATTATTATTATCTGCAATTCTACATTTCATTTTTTTAAATGTTTCGTTATCTTTTCATGTCAAAACTAATAAATGTGTAAAGAATTATCTTATCGATAGTTCTTTTTTTTAAAATTTGGTATCCTAGACATATGAAAAGAATCAAAATTGATGTTGTAGTTGTTCCTTTAAGTGGACATTTGTACCCAACAATGAATTTATTAATCCCCTTACTTAATAACCCTCGATATGATATTCGCTTGTTCACTGGTCCTCAAAAAAAAGCTGTTGCTGAGTCTGCAGGTTTTCATGTAGTTCCAATACTAGAAAATCACATTGAGGATTTTGAACGTGCAGCTAATAATGATCAGCAATTAGGGATACTATCAGCTTATCAACAACTTTCTTCTAGTATTAATTTAATTAATGTAGTTTCTGATCAATTATTGGAAGAGTGGCGAGAGAATCGCCCTGATATCGTTATTGCTGATTTTATAACTCTATCTGGTGGCCTTGTAGCTAATCAGCTTGGTATTCCTTGGATCACTACCATGGCTACACAATTTGTTTTAGAGACTACTGATGGTCCTCCGTGTTTAATTGGTGGTATGGGGAGTCCTAAGAATGGTTGGGACGCTTCAATACAATATGTTGGGAGAAAAGCAACTCGTTTAGTGAAACGAATTGTATCTTTTCTGCTTCGTGATCGCTTAAAAAGATATCATTTTAAATTGTATAATCAACTCGGTCATGAGACCATTTATTCTCCATATTCAATTCTTGGTATTGGTATGAAAGAAGTAGAATTAAAAAAGGGATTTCCAAAACACTACAAGTGGATTGGTCCTTCTGGTGCTTCAGTTGAGGCAGGAGAGGATTATCCTTTAGATTTGTCTCCTTTTATGGAGCGAAAGAAAGTTTTGATGACTTGTGGGACACAACTAGCTTGGGCTAAAGAAAACCTTATCTATCAAGCTAAGCAACTTGCAAAAGCTCATCCAGACTGTCATTTTTTTGTGACACGTGGTGTGGGTGGAGAAGCCTTCCAATGTGAAAATCTCATGGAGAACCTTTCCGTAGTTTCTTATCTACCTTATAAGGAGTACATTCCCCAGATGGATTACGTGATTCATCATGGGGGAGCTGGGATTTTTTATCAATGTATCATTTATGGTAAACCAGCTTTGATATTGCCTCATGATTATGATCAATTTGATTATGCCGTTCGTGGGGTTGAAGCCAGTGTTGCTTTCTCAGCTAAAAGAGATAATAGAAAGGCCATTGGACAAGCCTTTGAGGAGCTGTTAGCTAAAGAAAATTGGCCAGAATTAGAGACTTTGCGCCAAGCAGCACAGTCTTATCATCCGACGGAAATCTTAGAGAGCGAAATCCATCGTCTGCTGGTAAATAAGGAGAAGGAAAAATGAAAACAGTTTTAGTAACTGGAGCGACAGGTTTCTTGGGTAAATATGTTGTAGATGAATTAGTCGAGCATGGCTATCAGGTTCGAGCTTTTGGTAGAAACAGTAAGGTTGGTCGCTCTTTAGAGAATTCTTCGGTTAGTTTTTTTCAGGGTGATTTGACCAAAGCTGATGATGTGCTAGAGGCTTGTAAGGGGATGGATCTGGTCGTTCATGCGGGAGCCCTGTCAACAGTTTGGGGCCCTTGGGAAGATTTTTATCAGGCTAATGTTTTAGGAACTAAATATGTTCTCGAGGCATGTCGCCAAACAGGTACTCAACGTTTAGTCTATGTATCCTCACCAAGCATCTATGCTGCTCCTAAGGATCAGTTGGCTATCAAAGAAAGTGATGCTCCAGAGGAAAATAATCTCAATAACTATATCCGTAGCAAATTGGCTTCAGAGAAACTTTTTAAAGATTATCCAGATGTTCCGAGTATCATCTTGAGACCTCGGGGCCTGTTTGGGATTGGGGACACTAGCATCTTGCCACGGGTGATCAATCTGAGTCAAAAACTTGGAATTCCTTTGATTGGAGATGGGCGTCAGCTCATGGACATGACTTGTGTGGAAAATGTTGCTCTGGCAATCCGTTTGGCCATAGAAGCTCCAGAAGCTAAAGGTGAAGTTTATAACATTACTAATGGTGAACCGAGGTCTTTTAGAGATTTGCTAGAGGAAAGTTTGACAGGTCTGGGTTATCCAATCAAATATAGAAAAATTCCAGCATCTCTCTTATCAGGAATTGCAAGTAGTTTAGAATTTATATACAAGACCTTGAACCTTAAAGGGGAGCCACCTCTGACACGATATACCTATTATCTGCTTCGCTATAGTCAAACGCTGGATATTAGCAAGGCCGAGAGGGAATTGGGGTATCATCCGAAAATTAGTATTTCAGAAGGGATTGAGCAATATGTCCAAGATTATCGAAAGCATTGAGTATTTCCCAGCAGGATATTGTACTAGTTATGCTGGTTTGCTATTCAAGGGTGTCAAGAATAGAAAGATGACTTTCCCCGCAGGAGTGTTCCTTATCAAGCACAGGGATAAGGGCTATCTGCTCTATGATACTGGCTATCACTATGATATTAAGACGAAACTTCGTTATGGCTTCTACCGTCTAGGAACGCCAGTTCAAATGACGGAGAAGGATCAGATTTTGAACTTGCTGAAAGCTAAAGGGATCAAGCCAGAAGAAATTAACTATGTCTTGTTGTCTCATCTACATCCAGATCATTTGGGAGGGGCTAGCTTCTTTCCGAATGCAAACTTTATCCTGACCCAGGAAGTCTATGATGTTTACAAGAAAACAAAACTAAAAGATTTAATTTTTAAAGAATTTTTGCCGAGTGACTTCGAGGAAAGATTGACAGTCATCAAGGCAAATCAGCAAAATGCTAACTTTAAGTATCGCCCTACCATCGATCTTTTTGGAGACGGAAGTATCCTTGTATCTTCTATTGATGGGCATGCCAAGGGCCAAGCCTGTCTCTTTATGCCAGATTATCATCTCTTCATCGCAGCAGATCTTTGTTGGGGAATAGACCTCTTACCTTACACCAAACAGATGCATCTGATTCCTTCCTTGGTGCAAGATAGTAAGGATGACTATATCAAAGGAACGGAGCTCTTGGAAGAGCTTTTAAAGGATGGAATAGAAGTGCTAGTTAGCCATGACCCTGTAGAAAGGATTGAGCGGATTTTGTATGAAAAAAATAACCTTTCTTAAAACTTTTATCCAAACTCGCTGGCTTCATAATTTTAAGTCTCGAGAAGCTTTAGAAAACTATCAGAAGAAGCAACTGGTTGCCTATATGGACTTTCTCAAACGTGAGTCACCTTATTTTAAAAATGGTGTACCTAGTGACTTTGACCATATGGATAAGGCTTTTATGATGACGCATTTCAATGATCTTAATACTCAAGGTGTAGATCGAGACGAGGCCTTGGCTTTGGCTATCGAAAGTGAAAAGACCAGGAATTTTACAGAGCTTAAGGGAGAAATAGCTGTTGGGTTGTCTTCTGGAACATCTGGACACCGGGGACTCTTTATCACAACTGAAAAAGAGAGAAGTATGTGGGCAGCAGCTATCTTGGCAAAGATGTTGCCCAAGGGCCAACTTTTTGGGCACCGCATAGCCTTTTTCCTCAGAGCGGATAATGAACTCTATCAGACCATCAATACGGCACTTATTCGTTTAGAGTACTTTGATATTTTCAAGAATACAGATGAGCACATAGAGCGTCTCAATAGTTATCAACCGACCATTGTGGTAGCGCCTGCTTCTATGTTGATTGAATTGAGCAAGCGTCTAAAAGATGGGGAGTTAGTCATACACCCACAAAAAATCGTTTCGGTGGCTGAAATCTTGGAAGATAGTGATAAAGAGCGAATTTTGAGCGCTTTTGAGTTGCCGATTATTGACCAAGTCTACCAGGCAACCGAAGGTTTCCTAGCTTGCACTTGCTCTGCTGGGAATCTTCATCTCAATGAAGACATCATTTTTGTGGAAAAACACTACTTGGATGACCGACGTTTTTATCCGGTGATTACGGACTTTAAACGAATCAGTCAGCCTGTTTATCGCTACCAGCTCAACGATATCTTGGTTGAGAATCCTGAACCTTGTCCATGTGGATCTCATTGCACAAGGATTGACAAGGTCGAAGGGCGTTCTGACGACATCTTCTATTTTGATGGACAGGACGGAGATCAGGTAACGATTTATCCTGACTTTATCAGACGTTGCATTCTCTTTGTGGAGAATGTTGGAGATTATCAAGTCAAGCAACATTCTGAGAAGCTAGTGGAAGTTTGTCTGAGTCGAAGAGATGAGCAGGTTGAAACAGCGATTACAGAGCAGTTTCGACTTTTGGCGCAACAAAAAGAGTTTAAAGAACCTGAAATACAATTTTCAGATTATCACTGGGATACAAGTCGTAAGCTCAAACGTATCCAACGTTTATGAAAGGACAAAAAATTATGACAGAAGTAAAAAGACATGTAGAAATTGTAGGATATGGAGTCTGCCTCCCAAAAAATACGGTGCAATTTAAAGACCAGACCCGTCATCGTGTGGTTGAAAATGAAGAAACACAGCTAGATTTGGCAGAAGCAGCTATCCAAGCAGCACTGAAAAATGCAAATTTGAATATGAAAGACATTGGTTGCCTTGTATCAGCTAGTGCGGTTGGTGTTCAGCCTATTCCATGTACGGCTGCCCTGATTCATGAGCGCGTAGCAAAAGGGCTCTCTATCCCAGCTATGGATATCAATACGACTTGTACAAGTTTTATTTCTGCCCTATCAACCATGTCGCATTTGATTGAAGCTGGGGAATACCATCGTGTTTTAATCGTATCTAGTGAAGTTGGTAGCTTGGGTCTTAATCCAAAGCAAAAAGAAAGTTTTGAGCTATTTAGTGATGGGGCAGCGGCCTTTATTTTCCAATCAAGTGAAAAGGACAAGGGAGTGATAGCAAGTCTTCAACGTACTTGGTCAGAGGGGGCTCACGATACAGAGATTCGTGGAGGCTTGACTTCTTATCAACCAAAAGAATACTCTGAAGAGACTAAGACAAATTTCATGTTTGACATGAAAGGCAAGAAAATTCTCTTGCTTTCTGCTCGTGTCATCCCAGAAATGTTCCAAGAATTCCAAGAGAAATCTGGTATTTCTAAAGATGCTGTAGACTATATTATTCCCCACCAAGCCAGTCGCGCTCTTCCTTTGGTTATGGGAAAACTGGGTGTAGATGAAGACAAGTACCTTAATCTCGTTACGGATTATGGAAATATGGTTTCCGTTGCGGTACCTTTTGGTTTAGCCTATGCACTCGATCATGGCTATGTAAAAGAAGGAGATACCATCTTCTTGATGGGAACTGCAGCTGGTATGACGGTCAATATGTTGGCTTTAAAATTGTAAAATAATAGCAGGCACCTATAAGTGGCCTGCTTTTTAAATTAATTTTAAACGTAGAACTATCGGCCTATACAGAAAAAGCTTGATAAGTTTTATGAAACTAAGTATACTAGAAGGTGACAAGCGTTTTCAGACGTTGAATTAGGGAGTAGACTTAGAAATTGAGAGGGAGATATGGGAATCAGAAAATTTCGATTATTGATGTCCAAGTATGGCTTTAGTATTGCGATTATTCTAATAGAATTAGTTCTTGTTTTCGGAATTATTCTTTACATGAGCCAGATTGCACCGATTATTTGGGTGACTCTTGTATTTTTGATTAGCGTAGCAACCGTTATAGCGATTGTCAATCGTTCGATGTCACCTGAAAGCAAAGTGACTTGGTTGATTGTGACCTTTGTACCGGTGTTTGGTCCACTGCTTTATCTCATGTTCGGTGAGAGAAGACTATCAAAAAAAGAACTGAAACAACTCCAGGAATTGAATTCTATTGCATTTCATGAGAATAATGGGCGCCAACTCCATTTGCAACTACAGGAGACAGACAAACCAGCTTACGGAATTATCAATGCCTTGCTACATATGGATACTAATGCAGAAGTCTATGACCAGACAGATTCACAATTTTTCGCAGATGGAGAAGAAATGTGGAAGCAGATGCTGGAGGATCTAAAAAGAGCTAAAAAATTTATTTTTCTAGAATACTACATTGTCGACGAAGGTTTGATGTGGGATAGCATACTCGAAGTTCTGGAAGAAAAGGCAGCTCAGGGAGTCGAAGTCAAGATGCTCTATGACGATATCGGTTGTATGGTGACTTTGCCTGGGGATTATACTGTTCATTTGCGTTCTAAAGGGATTGATGCTCATAAATTTAATAAGGTGATTCCTCGTATGACAGTGGCCTATAATAACCGTGACCACCGGAAAATATTAGTGATTGATGGACAAATTTCTTATACTGGAGGAATCAATCTTGCAGACGAATATATCAATCATATTGAACGTTTTGGACACTGGAAAGATAGTGGGATTCGGATTGATGGTCCGGCGACTCAAGCATTTACCAGACTATTTCTCATGAACTGGTACATCAACCGTGGGGAAATCACTGACTTTGATCAGTATCATTTGGAAAATCAGACACGATTTGGTAGCGGTCTTTGTATCCCATACGGCAGTGGACCTAAGCCGATCTATAAGACTAAGGTAGGGAAGATTGTTTATCAAAATCTGATTAACCAAGCAGAAGATTTTGTATATATTACAACGCCTTATCTCATTATCGATTATGATTTAACAGAGGATATAAAAAATGCGGCGATGCGAGGCGTAGATGTGAGAATAGTCACACCCTTTGTACCAGACAAGAAGATCATTCAACTGATAACACGGGGAGCTTATCCAGATCTTTTATCTGCTGGTGTTCGTATTTTTGAATACACACCCGGTTTTATTCATAGTAAGCAAATGATTGTTGATGATCGATTTGCGGCTGTCGGGACTATTAACTTGGATTATCGCAGCTTGGTTCACCACTATGAAAATGCAGTATTACTATACAAAACAGAGTCAATAGCAGATATTCGCCAAGATTTTGAAGATATTTTTGAAGTGTCACAAGAAATTTTCTCGGATACCATAAATCCTACTTGGTATCAAATGATAATTAAAGAAGTCACGCAGTTATTTGCACCGATGCTTTAAGTGGAAGAATTAATTGAGAATAGATGATTAGAGGAGAGGTTGGGACAAAAATCCTAGCCTCTCAATTTTCTTTGGATTGTCGAGCAAGACGCAGTGGTTGAGTGGGCTTTACTACGCTGATTTCATCAGCTTTTACAGACCTACTCAACTGTGCGGAGGTGGGACGACGAAATCGAATTCTAACGAATTACCGATTTCTGTCCCACTCTCTTTTTCTGTAAGCAGTTTCCTTGACATCTTATTTATTTTTCGTTATCATATGTCCATATAATATATGGGAGTCTGTGTACAGTCTGAGAGGAAGTGTTAAACTTCGACCGCACCTGATCTGGGTAATGCCAGCGTAGGGAACGATACTTGGCCTAATTTTGCACCTTTTTCATATATGGAAGAGGTTTTTCTTTTTTTACAAAGAAAAACTGTAACTTAGAAGGAGGTTTTAATGAAAGCAAGCATTGCTTTACAAGTCCTGCCCCTATCACAGGGGATTGACCGCATAGCTGTAATTGATAAGGTCATTGACTATCTGCAATCTCAAGAAGTGACCATGGTGGTGACACCATTTGAAACGGTCTTGGAGGGGGAGTTTGATGAGCTTATGCGCATTTTCAAAGAAGCGCTAGAAGTGGCAGGTCAAGGAGCAGACAATGTTTTTGCCAATGTAAAAATAAATATAGGAGAGATTTTAAGCATCGATGAGAAACTTGAAAAGTATAATGAGACGGCATATTAGTCTGCTAGGATTTTTGGGTGTCTTATCCGCTTGGCAGGTGGCGGGATTCTTAAAACTCTTACCAAAGTTTATCCTGCCGACACCACTTGAAATTCTCCAGTCTTTTGTTCGTGACAGAGAATTTCTTTGGTACCATAGTTGGGCGACCTTGAGAGTAGCCTTACTAGGTTTGGTCTTGGGTGTCTTGATAGCCTGTATCATGGCAGTCCTTATGGATAGCCTGAGTTGGCTCAATGACTTGATTTACCCCATGATGGTAGTTGTCCAGACCATACCGACCATTGCCATGGCCCCTATCCTAGTTTTATGGTTGGGTTATGGAATCTTGCCCAAGATTGTCTTGATTATCCTGACAACAACCTTCCCTATCATCGTCAGTATTTTGGATGGTTTTAGGCACTGTGACAAGGATATGCTGACCTTGTTTAGTCTGATGCGAGCCAATCCTTGGCAAATCCTGTGGCATTTTAAAATTCCTGTCAGCCTGCCCTACTTTTATGCAGGACTGAGGGTCAGTGTCTCCTATGCCTTTATCACAACAGTGGTATCTGAGTGGTTAGGAGGCTTTGAAGGACTAGGTGTCTACATGATTCAGTCCAAAAAACTGTTTCAGTATGATACCATGTTTGCGATTATTATTCTGGTATCGCTGATCAGTCTTCTGGGGATGAAGCTAGTCGATATCAGTGAAAAATATGTGATTAAATGGAAACGTACTTAAAATAGAGCGTTTTGGAAAAAGAAAAGAGGAAATAAAAATGAAGAAAACATGGAAAGTGTTTTTAACGATTGTAACAGCTCTTCTAGCTGTCGTGCTTGTGGCTTGTGGCCAAGGAACAGCTTCTAAGGATAACAAAGAAGCAGAACTCAAAAAAATTGACTTTATCCTAGACTGGACACCAAATACCAACCATACAGGACTTTATGTAGCTAAAGAAAAAGGGTATTTCAAAGAAGCTGGAGTGGATGTTGATTTGAAATTGCCACCTGAAGAAAGCTCGTCAGACTTGGTTATCAATGGCAAGGCACCGTTTGCTATCTATTTCCAAGATTACATGGCTAAGAAATTGGAAAAAGGGGCAGGCATTACTGCAGTTGCAGCAATCGTTGAGCACAATACATCAGGGATTATCTCTCGTAAGTCTGACAATATCAATAGCCCTAAAGACTTGGTAGGGAAGAAATACGGAACCTGGAATGACCCAACTGAACTTGCGATGTTGAAAACCTTGGTAGAATCTCAAGGTGGAGACTTTGAGAAGGTTGAAAAAGTACCAAACAACGACTCGAACTCGATCACACCGATTGCCAATGGAGTTTTTGACTCTGCTTGGATTTATTATGGTTGGGATGGTATTCTTGCTAAATCTCAAGGTGTGGATGCCAACTTCATGTATTTGAAAGACTATGTCAAAGAGTTTGACTACTATTCACCAGTTATCATCGCAAACAACGACTATCTAAAAGACAACAAAGAAGAAGCTCGTAAAGTCATCCAAGCTATCAAAAAAGGTTACCAATACGCTATGGATCACCCAGAAGAAGCAGCTGATATCCTCATCAAAAATGCCCCAGAGTTAAAGGATAAACGTGACTTTGTCATTGAATCTCAAAAATACTTGTCAAAAGAATACGCAAGCGACAAGGAAAAATGGGGACAATTTGATGCTGATCGCTGGAATGCCTTCTACAAATGGGATAAAGAAAATGGTATCCTCAAGGAAGATTTGACTGATAAAGGTTTCACGAACGAATTTGTAAAATAATGACAGAAATTAGACTAGAACACGTAAGCTATGCCTACGATGATGAAAAGATTTTAGAGAACATCAACCTACAGGTAACTTCAGGTGAAGTGGTCTCTATCCTAGGCCCCAGTGGTGTAGGAAAGACTACTCTCTTTAACCTGATTGCAGGGATTTTAGAAGTCCAGTCTGGACGAATCATTCTTGATGGTGAGGAAAATCCCAAGGGGCGCGTGAGTTATATGCTCCAAAAGGATCTGCTCCTAGAACACAAGACTGTCCTTAGCAATATCATTTTGCCCCTCTTGATCCAAAAGGTGGACAAGGCAGAAGCCATTGCCAAAGCAGATGACATTCTTGCTACCTTTCAGTTGACGGCTGTAAGGGATAAGTATCCTCATGAACTCAGTGGTGGGATGCGCCAGCGTGTGGCCTTACTTCGTACCTACCTTTTCGGGCATAAGCTCTTTCTTCTAGACGAGGCCTTTAGCGCTTTGGATGAGATGACTAAGATGGAACTTCATGCCTGGTATCTTGATATTCATAAACAGCTAGGCCTGACGACCTTAATTATCACGCATAGTATAGAGGAGGCCCTCAATCTCAGTGATCGAATCTACATCCTAAAAAATAGGCCGGGCCAGATTGTTTCTGAAGTCAAACTTGATTGGTCTGAAGGCGAAGACAAGGAAGTTCAAAAAATTGCCTACAAACGCCAGATTTTAGCGGAATTGGGATTAAATAATTAGAAATGAAGAGAGTTGGTGAAGTTTATACTTTGCCAGCTCTCTTTTGTCTATAAATGGAAATCCTGATAGATAAAAAGTGATATAATTGACGTATGGTGATGTGATGAAAAAAGAAGAAATTAAAAAGTATTTAGACACAGATATTGAATTCAATGTTAATGGCCGAGGTGCTTGTTTCTTATCCAGCATTTGTGTAGTTGGATATGATTATGAAGGCCAGCAGTTTGATACAATTGATCAAGCTATGGAAGCTAAAGTTTTTGACGGGAAAAGTTTAGTTGATATATGGGATGAAATTTTTCCACAAGTATCATAAAATCAAAATATGGTCACATTTTATTTCAATAGATGATGGAAAGGCCCTAAATAATGTTAAATAATGAACTAAATGACTACAGCAAACAAGACCCATTCGATGAAATAGATGAACCCATTTTTTCGAAGTCTAATCTTGAAGGGTACAGTGATTTTTACAAAGATAGTGAAGATTCAAAAGTTTGGTGGATTGATAAGATAGGTGTTATAGGAGAGTTTCTGTTCAGCTTTGATAAGAAAAAAATTTATAACCTTTTTCTTGACTATCCTCACAATATGACTGAAGAAGAGGTTAAAACTTTTGATAGCGAAAATCCGTTTTGGAGAGATTTTTTCTCGGATAGAAAGTTGTAAAATATTTGTTTAGATTAGGGATTTTTATTTTGCTTTCAAGGCCCTTTTAGGGCTCTTTTTGTAGACTTTTTTAGGAACTTTCAAGAAAAACTAAGGCGATTTAATGCCTAATTATTTTTAAAGAAACTCAGTATAGCCTTAAAAATTTGACTTATAGAGTCTTAAATGATAGTATAGTCAAAGATAGTCAAAGTTTAAGAAGGAGGTAGCAAGCTATGAAATTTAAAAATACATCGGACCATATTGAAGCTTATATCAAGGCGATTTTAGAACAATCTGGTATCGTCGAATTGCAACGAAGTCAGCTAGCGGATACCTTTCAAGTCGTACCTAGCCAGATCAACTATGTGATTAAGACTCGTTTTACAGAGAGTAGAGGATATCTAGTTGAGAGTAAACGTGGTGGTGGAGGCTATATTCGTATTGGTCGAATTGAATTCTCTAACCATCATGATATGCTCCGCGATTTGTTGTATTCAGTGGGTGATGAGGTGAACCAAGTCATCTTTGAAGATGTCTTAAGACTCTTAGTCGAACAAGAACTCATGACCCGCCAAGAGATGAATCTATTATTAGCTATGGGGACAGACCGAATTCTAGGTGAGGAAGCTAATTATATTCGTGCCAATATGCTTCGTCAGTTGTTGCATGAAGTAGATAGAAAAGGAAAATAAAACGACATGAAATATTCAAAAGCATTGAGAGAATGCATCGATAGCGCCTTTTTGGTAGCGAGTCGCTTTGATGCAGATTACCTAGAGTCTTGGCATTTGCTGATTGCCATGGCCAATCATAGCTACAGTGTTGCTGGAGCAACTTTAAATGAATTCCCGTATGAGATTGATCGTTTAGAGGAAGTAGCTGTAGAATTAACAGAAGTAAACTTTAACCATAAGGAAGATTATAAGGAGCTCCCATTTTCCTATCGTTTGAACGTCTTGATGTTGGAGGCGGAACATGTTGCTTCGGTTGTACATGCCAAAGCATTGGGAACAGAGCATCTTCTCTACGCTATTTTGCATGATGGCAATGCCCTAGCTACTCGCATTTTAGAAAAAGCAGGATTTTCTTATGAAGACCAGAAAGATCAAGTCAAGATTGCTGGGCTTCGTCGTAGTCTTGAAGCGCGTGCTGGTTGGACAAAGGAAGATTTGAAGGCTCTGCGTCAGCGCCACAGATCAGTAGCAGATAAGCAAAATTCTATGGCCAATATGATGGGTATGCCTCAAACTCCAAGTGGTGGTTTGGAAGATTACACTCATGATCTTACAGAGCAAGCGCGTTCTGGCAAGTTGGAACCAGTCATCGGACGTGACCAAGAAATCTCTCGTATGATTCAAATCTTGAGTCGAAAAACAAAAAACAATCCAGTTCTAGTTGGAGATGCAGGTGTTGGTAAAACAGCTCTAGCACTTGGCCTTGCACAGCGAATTGCCAACGGAAATGTGCCTGATGAAATGGCTAAGATGCGTGTCTTAGAACTTGATTTGATGAATGTGGTTGCGGGAACTCGTTTCCGTGGAGACTTTGAAGAACGTATGAACAATATCATCAAAGATATCGAGGAAGACGGTAAGGTTATCCTCTTTATCGATGAGCTTCATACCATTATGGGATCAGGAAGTGGTATTGATTCGACCTTGGATGCGGCCAATATCCTGAAACCTGCCCTAGCGCGTGGAACTCTGAGAACTGTTGGGGCAACCACTCAGGAAGAATACCAAAAACATATCGAAAAAGACGCAGCCCTTTCTCGCCGCTTTGCAAAAGTGATGATTGAGGAACCAAGTGTGGCTGATAGTATGGCTATCTTGCGTGGCTTGAAAGCAACTTATGAGAAACACCACCATGTTCAAATTACAGATGATGCAGTCGAAACAGCTGTCAAAATGGCACATCGCTATTTGACTAGTCGTCACTTGCCAGACTCAGCGATTGATCTTTTGGATGAAGCGGCAGCAACTGTCCAAAATAAATCAAAGCACGCTAAAAAAGATGAGTCAGGCTTAACACCTGCAGACAAGGCCTTGATGGATGGCAAATGGAAACAAGCAGCTCAGCTCATTTCAAAAGAACAGGAAGTTCCAGTCTATAAAGATCTAGTAAAAGAGTCTGATATTTTGACAACCTTGAGTCGCTTGTCTGGTATTCCAGTTCAAAAATTGACACAAACGGATGCCAAGAAGTATCTCAATCTTGAAACTGAACTGCATAAACGTGTTATCGGACAGGAACAAGCGGTATCAAGCATCAGTCGTGCCATTCGTCGAAATCAATCGGGTATTCGCAATAACAAACGTCCAATTGGATCCTTTATGTTCCTAGGACCAACAGGTGTTGGTAAGACAGAATTGGCCAAAGCCTTGGCAGAAGTTCTCTTTGATGACGAGTCAGCCCTCATTCGTTTTGACATGAGTGAATATATGGAGAAATTCGCAGCTAGTCGTCTCAATGGAGCTCCTCCAGGTTATGTTGGCTACGAAGAAGGCGGAGAGTTGACTGAAAAAGTCCGTAATAAGCCATACTCTGTTCTACTCTTTGATGAAGTAGAGAAGGCACACCCAGATATCTTTAATGTGCTCTTGCAGGTCTTGGATGATGGTGTCTTAACAGACAGTAAGGGTCGCAAGGTTGATTTCTCAAATACCATTATTATCATGACGTCAAACTTAGGTGCGACAGCTCTTCGTGATGACAAGACAGTCGGTTTTGGAGCTAAAGACATTCGTTTTGATCAGGAAAATATGGAAAAACGGATATTCGAAGAGTTGAAAAAAACTTACCGCCCAGAGTTTATCAACCGTATTGATGAAAAAGTGGTCTTCCATAGCCTATCAAGTCAAGATATGCAGGATGTTGTCAAGATTATGGTCAAACCATTGATTGCAAGCCTGGCAGAAAAAGGAATTGACTTGAAACTCCAAGCATCTGCCCTTAAGCTTCTAGCTCAGAAGGGATATGACCCAGAGATGGGAGCTCGCCCACTGCGCAGAACCCTGCAAACAGAAGTAGAAGACAGACTAGCAGAGCTCCTTCTTACAGGTGAACTGAAAGAAGGTAAGACACTTAAGATTGGCGTCAAAGCTGGTCAATTGAAATTTGAGATTGTTTAAAATTGTGAGGTTGGAACAGATTGTTTCAGCCTCTTTTTTTGGGAAGTTGTTACTCAAATAAGCATTTGAATTGTGCATTTAGTTTAAGGAGTTCAAAAACGAATTTCTACTGATCAAGTTTTGTATATCAAGAAAAAATCCGATCATGTAGAAAATATTTTTATAAAAATTAATAAAAAAGTGTTGACAAACAATAGAAGGAGTAGTATGATATAAAATATAAAAAATTATAAAAAGGTTGAAAAGACATGAAAAAAAGGATAGCAGTGGTTTTTGGAACCTTTGCTCCCTTGCATCAGGGGCATATTGATTTAATCCAAAGAGCAAAACGACAATGCGATGCTGTATGGGTGGTAGTTTCAGGTTATAAGGGAGATCGTGGTGAACAGGTTGGACTTACACTACAAAAGAGGTTTCGCTATATTCGTGAAGCATTTCGAGATGATGAGTTGATCTCTGTTTGTAAACTTGACGAAACCAATATTCCACGCTATCCAATAGGCTGGCAGGAGTGGTTGGATCAGATGTTGCAGGCCATTTCCTATGATCAGACTGGTGAGGAACTAATCTTTTTTGTAGGAGAGTCCGAATACCAACAAGAATTGTCAGAACGTGGCTTCGAGACTGTTCTACAGGAAAGAAAATTTGGAATTTCGGCTAGCATGATTCGTGAAAATCCAAGCAAATATTGGAAATATATCGCTCAACCTTTCCGCCGTCAGTTTACGAAAAAAGTGTTGATTATGGGAAGTGCTAGTAATGGGAAAACAACTCTAGCCAAGGATTTAGCTCGCTTTTATGACGCGCCAGTCAGTCTGGAGTATGCTCGTGAGTATCAGATAAAAAATAATGTCCGAGATGATGAGCTTACCCCAAAAGATTATTATTACCTTCTTTTGGGCCAATATGATCAAACTTCCAAGTTAATCGATAGCAATGCCAATCGAGGCCTAGTCATTGCAGATACCAACTCACTAGTAACCAAGGGCTACTACGATTACTACATGGAAAGCGAAGAGCAGGAGGACTTGTCCGTAGAGACCTTTGATAATCTCTTTGTTTCCATCGTAGCCAAGGAAAAGTGGGATTTAATCCTCTTTGTGCAACCTATTGGCTCTTATGTCAATGATGGTTTTCGCGACATGACCATGGCAGAAGACCATATCCGTCACAGTTTTTCTCAGCATTTGGATATGATGAGGGAGCAATATCTAGGCAATATCCCTCATATTTATCTAGCTGATGACTATCTAGGAAATTATGAAGCAGCAAAAGTAGCTATTGATGCCATTTACCAAGCAGATTAGGAGAAGAAAATGAAAAAAATAACTGAAAAAATCACACGATTTATTGAAAACTTTAAAAATGTTCACGCAGAAGCTCGTAAAATTGGTTTTGCAGGAGTTATGCGTTTGATTTGGAAAGACCTATTTGTGGGCCGTAGTCTTTTCCAGTGGCTCTATTTGATTGCTTTATCAAGTGTTCCTCTTATTCTGGAGTTTACACAAAACACAGAAAGTCATGACTGGATTGGTCTCTTGGCCTCTTGGACAGGGATTGTCTGCGTAATCTTAGTAGCTGAAGGTCGAGCTAGTAACTACCTTTTTGGAGCTATTAACTCTGCAATCTATTTGGTCCTAGCTATGAATGCGACTTTCTACGGTGAAGTTTTGACAACAGTTTATTTCTTTGTCATGCAGCCTATTGGTCTCTATACTTGGTTGTCTAATCGGATCAATGAGCAGGGAAGACCAGAGGAGTCTCATTTTGAAGCTAAGAAACTCGGTCTGATTGATTGGCTCAAGTACTTGGCCTTGACTGCTATCATCTGGATTGGCATGGGATTAGCCTACCAAAGTATCAGCAGTGCTCGTCCTTTCCGTGACAGTGTTACCGATGCGACCAATGGTGTTGGTCAGCTCTTGATGACACGTCTTTACCGTGAGCAATGGATTTTCTGGATTGCAACCAATCTCTTTAGTATCTACCTCTGGTGGGGTGAAAACATCCATATTCAAGGGATGTACTGGGTCTACACCATCAATAGTCTAGTCGGTTGGTACCAATGGACTAAGGCAGTCAAGGAGGGATAAGATGACTGAAACGATAATCCCGGCTGGAATGACAGAAAGAGAATATTTTGAGTTTCATGCGACTGAGAAGGAATTTTTAGACTGGTACTACAAACAGGAGCTTCCTCAGTATGAAAAACCGAGCGTGACGGTGGATATGGTCGCTTATTGCTTTGTGGAAGGGAAAATCAAACTCTTACTAATCCGCCGTAAGGCCCATCCTTATCAGAACTGTCTGGCCTTGGTCGGTGGTTTTATGGATAAAGGGGAAGATGCTGCCCATGCTTGTCAGCGTGAAGTGAGAGAGGAGGTTAACCTTGACCTTCCTTTGGAAAAAATCGAACAGTTGATGACAGTATCTACTCCTGGTCGTGATCCACGGGGCTGGACGGTGACCATTGCCCACTTGGTTTATTTGCCAAGCCGCGCATTAGATCTCGTTCAGGCCGGAGATGATGCCAAGGATGTCGTTTTCGTAGATGTCGATTTCCAGACAGGCAAATGCTTCCTAGAGGAAGTGGAGCTGGACGAGCAAGCCTTCGCCTTTGACCATTATGCCATTATCCAAGAGTCTATTAAACGAATCCAGGGGCGTCTTGACTGGAATCCGACCTTTCTCTATCTGCTAGAGGAGGAATTCACTGTCTATGAAGGAACCGAATTAGTCAATCTCATCAACCCAGGACGCCAAATCGTCAGCAATAACTTTCTCGTAAAATACGGTGAGTATGTAGAAGAAGTTGGGCTCAAACGAGTGCCTAAAAAGAAACCAAGAAAAACCTATCGATTGAAATAAAAAGCTTGAGAGCAGAAATCGATAACCCAAGTCTTGGTTTCCTAGTTTCAGTCCTGAGAAGTTTCAACAAGTCCGATGACTGGTTGAACTTGAGAATAGAGAAAATAAAGTTTGTGTCAAAAGTCAATTCAGCCATCGTTTCAAAGACTTATTAGTCATAAAAAAGTGAGGTCGGGATTTTGTCCCGACCTCTTTTTGTTTAAGGATGTTTATCTTTATTAGAATTGCTCATGATTCGAATGAATAAATCTTTGTATTTATATTTTAAATAATGTTCGTGTAAATACAATAAAGCCACGTAGACAATCATGAAAATGGCAGTTAGGTAGAACAAATCAAATGTTGTTTGAGCGTAATGAGTAGCACCCCCATAAGAAACGAAAGCAGCTAAAATCAACCAAGGAAGATATTTGTAATATTTCTTTGACATAAACCTGCACCTCCAATATCCTATTTCAATTTTATTATAGCCCTTCAAGAAAAAAATGCAAGCGATTACACTTATAAAATATAGTATTCTCATAGGAAAAATTTTCCTGTTTTTTTAATTCTTTACGAATAAAAGATATAGGAGGATTAAAAAAGAACAAATATAAATAAAAACCAAAACCATATATAAATAGTTGACAAACACTAAAACAAATATTACAATAACATTACAAAAGTGTTTCATAACATTTCAAAAAGATTACATGGGAGGCGCATCATGAAAACAAAACATTCAATCCGTTTACTAGCAGTAGCAGTATTAGCTTCAACTTTGCTTTTAGGAGCATGTGGTAATAAAAAAGAAGAAGCTAAAAACGACAATGCAAATAAAACAACACAAACTACGTCAAGTTCAAAGGCAAGTTCTTCAAACAAAGAAAGTAAAACTCAAGCTTCAACAAGCACCACTACTTCAGAAAAAGCTAAAGCTTCCTCTGAACAAGCTTCAAGTCCTACAACTCAGGGTCAAGAATCCAACCAAGCTGCACCAACTCCCCAAGCTCCTCAGCAACAGGAAACTCCATCTCAACCATCTTCGAATCAGCAAGCTTCACAAAGTCAATCTAATCAAGCAAGCCAGTCAACTTATGACCCAACGACTGACCGCAAATTACAAGACCAGCAGGCAGAACACAATAAACGTTATAAAGGTGTTTTAACCATGGTCGATGGTGATTTTTCAGCAGCAGCAGGAAGCTGGAAGGGTGCCAATGGCGAGACTATCACTGTCTCATCAGGTGGTCAATTTACAGTAGAATCTGTTGATGGCAAGAAAGAAAACTACTCTATCCAAGGCTATGCCTATACTCTTGATGATGGTAAATATAATGCCAAAATTGGTGGTGGAAAAATCATCCAAATTACAACAGGAGCAGATGGTAAAGTTTCTAGTGTTGTCTTGATTCAACCATAGAAAGACCCTCAAGTCTTGTCTAGACTTAGTTCTACAAAGAGTAGTCTGACTGTTTTTCACTTAATTTCTCAAAGAGAAGTGGTATAATAAATGCATCGAAAGGGAATGAGTGACAAAGCAATGGCGGATAAATTAATTTTACCTCAAAATACACGACTCATGGGAGTGTTTCTTGGCTTTATAGGAGGTTCTTTGGATGTGTTCTGTCACATTCAGTACCATAGTTTGGTAGCTACACAGACAGGGAATATTCTCCTACTGATATCAGATTGGCACGATTCACATGTTATCAATACCATGTTGCGATTCTGCTCCATTATTTTCTTTTCCCTAGGATTTGTTTTTTCCTTACACGTGAAGGAATATCGTAAAACAGCCTATTGGCGGGTTAAGATGCTGCTTCCCTTATTTATTGGAACTCTTCTTCTGCCCTTCTTTTCGAGATTTCCCTTACTAGAAGTTCCTTTTATTGCTTTTGGAACAGGTATGATGATGCTAACATTTACGGGTAGTTTGATTGAAGATCATCCTTATGTCATTTTTATGACTTCTGGAAATTACCGAAAGATGTTGACCGCTTTGTATCGCATAACTAGGGGAGAAGGAAACATCCAAGAATATCGTCGTCAAGCCTTAAACTATGGGATTGTTGTAGGGAGTTTTGTAGTGGGGGCAATTAGTTTGGCTGTATCGATGCATTTTTTCCATGAATGGTCTATTTGGATTGTCAGCTTCAATTTATTTTTGATTATGTCCTACTATATAGCTAGAGTGAAGCAACTAGATTTGCAAGATGAAAATATATAAAAAGGCAAGGCTCTTTTTGAGCTTTGCCTTTTTTGTGAGATAGAAGATTATGCTTTATCTAATTGTAAGAGTGCTTCAATCTCTGCCAGAGTGCTGGCTTGTGAAATGGCTCCACGGAGTTTAGCAGCACCAGATGTGCCTCGAAGGTAGTGAGGAGCCAGCCCACGGAATTCACGGACAGCGATATTCTCACCTTTAAGGTCAATCAAGCGTTTCAAGTGCTCGTAAGCAATTTTCATCTTGTCTTCGAAGGTCAGATCAGGCAGGATTTCTCCAGTTTCAAAGTAATGATTGATTTGATTAAAGAGGTAAGGATTTCCCATAGCTGCGCGCCCAATCATAACGGCGTCAGCACCGACTTCTTCGATGCGTTGTTTGGCATCTTGGACGGTGCGGATGTCACCATTAGCGATAAATGGAATCTTAGTCAGAGCTTGTGCAACCTTGTGAAGAGTCTCTAGGTCAGCATGACCAGCATACATTTGCTCACGGGTACGACCATGCATAGCAAGAGCAGAAACACCTGCAGCTTCAGCGGCAAGTGCATTTTCTACTGCTAGGGATGGGTCAGACCAGCCAGTACGCATTTTGACAGTGAGAGGGATATCAAGGACTGATTGAACCTTGTTAATGATAGAATAGATCTTGTCTGGGTCCTTAAGCCACATAGCACCAGCCTCGTTTTTTACGATTTTATTAACTGGGCAGCCCATGTTGATATCGACGATATCGGTCTTGGTGTTTTCTTGGATGAATTCTGCTGCGCGTGCTAGGCTATCTTCGTCGCTTCCGAAAAGTTGGATCGAAACTGGGTTTTCTCCTTCATCGATATGAAGCATGTGAAGAGTCTTTTCATTGTTGTATTGGATACCTTTGTCAGAGACCATTTCCATGACCACAAGGCCAGCTCCGAGCTCTTTTGCAATGGTACGAAAGGCAGAGTTAGTTACCCCCGCCATGGGTGCTAAAACAGTACGATTGGGAATCTCAACATTACCAATCATAAAAGGTGTATTAAGATTTGCCACGAATGAGTTCCTCCAGGTCGTTTTCATCAAAATGATAAGTAGTTTGGCAGAATTGACAAGTAATCTCAGCCCCGTGATCTTCATCCTTCATTTCCTGCAAATCTGAACTTGGAAGGCTGGCAAGAGCATCCATAAAGCGTTCTTTGCTACAGTCGCATTGGAAACGAATTTCTTCTTCAGACAGACGTTTGTACGGTTCGTCGCCGTAGATAGCTTTGAGAAGGGCTTCGATATGGTCGTCACTCTCTAGCAGTGTTGAAATAGCTGGCATTTCTTGGATACGTTTTTCAAAACGGGCGATTTCTTCTTCCTTGGCATTTGGCAATACTTGTAGCAAGAAGCCGCCTGCAACCTTGACCTTATCGTCTTCGTCTAAAAGGACATTAAGTCCAACTGCTGACGGAGTTTGTTGGCTTTCTGTCAGGTAGAAAGCTAGGTCTTCGCCAATTTCTCCAGAGATAAGGGGCGTCATGGAATTATAAGGATTTCCAGTGCCGTAATCAGTAATAACTAGAAATTGTCCATTGCCGACAAAAGGTCCCACTAGTACTTCACCAGTTGCAGTTTTTTTAATATCCACACCAGGGTTTTGTACATAGCCTTTGACGTTACCCTTGGTATCTGCAACTGTGATAATTGCACCGAGGGAGCTAGTTCCAAGAACCTTGACGGTTAGCTTGGTATTTCCTTTTTCGTTGGCAGCGAGAATTTGGCTGGCGATAAGGGTACGGCCAAGCGCTACAGTTGAGCTAGCTTGGGTTTGATGTTTTTCTTGAGCAGTGCGGACAGTTTCAGTGCTGTCTAGTACATAAGCACGAAAAGCCCCGGTTTCTGATATAGTTTTAATAATTTTATCCATAGCTACTATTTTAGCATAAAAATGCCCAAAGAGGGAGTGGTGTGTTTGCTATCGCTTTAAACTGATTTATTTACATCAGTGAAATAATGAAGAAAGAATTAAATTAAGCTAAAATGTGCTTTTTAAAAATGGTAAACAGTTGAAAATGAAGAGAATAAAGTGGTAAAATGGGAGAAAGATAAAATAGTAATTGTATATTGTGAAAACATAATGAAAATTTACAGAAAAGAATCTAATATGAATAAAAAGAAGCCATACTATGTTTTTTTTGGACAAACTGTCCTGTATTTTATTATTTTACTGGGTTTGCTTTACTTCTTTAGCTATCTTGGTCAGGGTCAAGGCGGCTTTATTTACAATGAATTCTAAAGGAGATCCTTACCGTGTCAAACCAACCAATTACTGATATGATTGAGGCGATTGAGCGATACGCCCAACTGCAACCAGACTATCCTGTCTACAATGTCCTGGGAGAAGAGTATACCTATGGCCAATTGAAGGCTGATTCAGATAGCTTAGCAGCCCATATTGACCAAATGGGACTTCCTGAAAAGTCACCTGTTGTGGTCTTTGGTGGGCAAGAATATGAAATGTTAGCAACCTTTGTGGCCTTGACCAAATCTGGCCATGCTTATATCCCAATTGATAGCCACTCTGCCTTGGAGCGCGTGTCTGCCATTGTTGAAGTAGCTGAGCCAATTTTAATCATCGCCATCAATGAGTTTCCAATTGAAAACCCAGCTACTCCAATCATGTCCTTGGAGCAAGTACGTGAAGCTTATGCGGCTCAGCATGCCTATGATTTGCAACATCCGGTCAAAGGGGATGATAACTACTACATCATCTTTACTTCGGGGACAACTGGGAAACCAAAAGGGGTACAAATTTCGCATGATAACTTGCTCAGCTTCACCAACTGGATGATTACAGACAAGGAATTTGCGACGCCAGAGCGTCCGCAAATGTTGGCGCAACCACCCTATTCCTTTGACTTATCTGTTATGTACTGGGCACCAACTTTGTCTCTTGGAGGAACGCTTTTTTCTCTCCCGTCAGCAATCACTCAAGACTTTAAACAACTCTTTGCGACCATCTTTTCACTTCCGATTGCTATCTGGACTTCAACACCATCTTTTGCAGATATGGCCATGCTATCTGAAGATTTCAATGCTGAAAAGATGCCAGGCATTACCCATTTCTACTTTGATGGGGAAGAGTTAACGGTTAAAACGGCTCAAAAACTGCGTGAGCGTTTCCCGAATGCGCGTATCATCAATGCCTATGGGCCGACGGAAGCAACGGTTGCTTTGTCGGCGGTTGCTATCACAGATGAGATGCTAGCGACACTTAAACGCTTGCCAATTGGTTATACCAAAGAAGATTCTCCAACCTTCATCATTGATGAGGTAGGAAATAAATTGCCAAATGGTGAGCAAGGTGAGATCATCGTGTCTGGACCGGCTGTTTCAAAAGGTTATATGAATAATCCTGAGAAAACAGCAGAAGCTTTCTTCGAATTTGAAGGTCTGCCAGCCTACCATACGGGAGATGTTGGAACCATGACGTATGAAGGTCTTCTTCTCTACGGTGGACGGATGGATTTCCAAATCAAGTTTAATGGCTATCGTATTGAACTAGAGGATGTTTCTCAAAACTTGAACAAATCTCAGTACATTGACTCGGCTGTTGCAGTTCCACGTTACAACAAGGATCACAAGGTCCAAAATCTCTTGGCCTATGTCATCTTAAAAGATGGGGTCAAAGAACAATTTGAGCGCGAAATCGATATTACGAAAGCCATTAAGGAAGACTTGGAAGATATTATGATGTCTTATATGATGCCATCTAAGTTCCTTTATAGAGAGGAATTGCCACTGACTCCAAATGGGAAGATTGACATTAAAGGATTGATTAACGAGGTGAATAATAGATGATGGATTTCCTGAAACAGCTGCCTCATATTGAGCCGTATGGGAATCCGCAGTACTTTTTGTATGTGATTGCTGCAATTTTACCAATCTTTATCGGTCTTTTTTTCAAAAAACGTTTTGCCTGGTATGAAATATTGGTTAGTCTCTTCTTTATCGTCACTATGTTGACGGGTGGAAAGACCAATCAATTAGCCGCCTTAGGGCTTTATCTGATTTGGCAAATTGTACTGGTTCTTTTTTACAAGCAGTATCGAAAAGGTCGAGACGGTAAATGGACTTTCTATCTAGTAAGTCTATTATCATTGCTTCCCATCATCTTTGTCAAGGTGCAACCAGCTATTAATGGCACACAGTCTCTACTAGGATTTGTAGGAATCTCCTATTTAACCTTTCGTTCGGTAGGAATCATCATCGAACTTAGAGATGGAGTCATAAAGGATTTGAAAATGTGGGAATATTTGCGTTTTCTTCTCTTTATGCCGACTTTCTCAAGTGGTCCTATTGATCGTTTCAAACGTTTTAATGAAAATTATCAGACGATACCAGAGCGCGATGAGTTGCTAGATATGCTAGCCGAGTCCGTTCGGTATATCATGTGGGGATTTCTGTATAAATTTATCCTAGCCCATATTTTAGGCGAGATTTTATTACCACCGCTAAAGAATTTAGCTTTACAAACAGGTGGCGTCTTTAACTATTATGTAGTGGCCATCATGTACACATTTGGTTTGGAACTCTTCTTTGACTTTGCAGGTTACTCTATGTTTGCTATAGCTATTTCAAATCTGATGGGGATTCGTAGTCCGATTAACTTCAACAAACCCTTTTTATCAAGGGATTTGAAGGAGTTTTGGAATCGTTGGCACATGAGTTTATCCTTCTGGTTCCGTGATTTTGTCTTTATGCGCATGGTCATGGTGATGACGAGAAAGAAGCTTTTTAAGAATCGAAATGTGACTTCAAGTGTTGCCTATGTCCTGAACATGCTCCTTATGGGCTTCTGGCATGGGATAACATGGTTTTATATCGCTTACGGACTCTTTCATGGGATAGGCTTAGTGATGAATGATGCCTGGGTCAGAAAGAAAAAAACGCTCAATAAAGAACGGAAAAAAGCAGGGCGACCTCCCTTACTTGAAAATCGTTGGGCTCAGTTGCTTGGCATGGTGATAACCTTCCATGTCGTAATGGTTTCATTCTTAATCTTTTCTGGATTTTTGAATGATTTATGGTTTAAAAAATAAAAGGAATTAAAAAATGGATATCAAATCAGAAGTTATTGAAATTATCGATGAATTATTTATGGAAGATGTTTCTGACATGATGGATGAAGATCTTTTCGATGCAGGTGTCTTGGACAGTATGGGAACAGTTGAATTGATCGTGGAAATCGAAAATCGCTTTGATATTCGTGTCCCGGTTACAGAATTTGGCCGTGATGACTGGAATACAGCCAATAAAATCGTGGCAGGAATTACGGAGTTAAAGAATGCTTAAACGCCTGTGGTTAATCTTTGGGCCTATCTTTGTAGCGGGATTATTGGTTTTTCTTCTTATCTGTTTCTATCCAAGTAGCAAGAACCATAATCTTATGGAGGAAAAATACTCTGCAGCCTCTATAAGTGCAGAAAGCTTCAAGGAGAGAAGCCAAAAAGTGAGAGCTCTAACAGACCCTAATATGCGTTTTGTCCCTTTCTTTGGGTCGAGTGAATGGATTCGTTTTGATAGTATGCATCCAGGAGTGTTGGCTGAAAAGTATAATCGCTCCTACCGTCCGTATTTTATGGGGCAGGCAGGAGCAGCTTCTCTTAGCCAGTACTTTGGGATGCAACAAATCAAATCTGAACTTGAAAATAAACAAGCGGTGTTTGTGATCTCTCCACAGTGGTTTACAAAGGAAGATCAAGATCCAGTTACTTTTCAAACCTATTTTAACAACGACCAGTTGACTGCCTTTTTAGAGAATCAATCTGGAGACGTAGCTTCTCAATATGCGGCTAATAGACTCTTGAAGCAGAATCCAAGCGTACCGATGAAGGGGATTGTTGAGAAACTGGCTAAGAATGAACAGTTGTCAGACTTTGATCATTCAATAATTACAGCTTCTGCAGAATTCAATGAAAGACAAGCTGCCCTTTTTGGTCAATTCTCCATCCGAGGCCGATTAAAGTATAAAGATCATATTGAAAAATATTTGAGCAGTCTCCCAGATCAATTTTCTTATGAAGAATTGGAAAATATTGCACGTAAGGATGCAGAGGAAAATACGACCAATAATGATTTGGGGATGGATAACCACTTTTACAATACTCAACTAAAGAAAGATTTAAAAAAGTGGGAAGGGTATCAAAAAAATTACAACTTCCTCCAGTCAAGGGAATACAATGATTTGCAGTTAGTGCTCAATCAATTTGCCAAATCTAAGGTGAATGTACTCTTTGTCTTTCAACCTGTCAATAAAAAATGGATGAATTATACCGGATTAAGTGAGGAAATGTATCAACACTCTGTCGAAAAAATTCGTTACCAGTTGGAGAGTCAAGGTTTTACTAATATTGCTGATTTTTCAAAAAACGGTGATGAACCTTATTTTGTCAAGGATACGATTCATATCGGTTGGTTAGGCTGGCTGGCGTTTGATAAGGTTGTAAATCCTTTTTTGAGCAATCCAACAACAGCACCTAGTTATCAAATGAATGACCGCTTCTTTAGCCAAGATTGGGCGGATTACGATGGTAACATCAAAGATTTTCAATAAAATGAGCTAAAAGTTTGGGATTTTAATCCAAGCTTTTTTGTTTAAATGGCGAATATTTAAGATGCAAATAGGTCAAAAGTTTCATAATTTTTAGAAATAGCGTATAATATAAAAGAGAAAAAGAAAAGAAAAGGATTTCAAAATGAAGAAACAGTTCTTATTACCCATCCTATCTACAGCTTTATTAGCTCCAGCCTTCTTAGCTGGACAAGTATACGCTGAAGAAGCAACAACTCCTGCAGAAAGTTCAGCTGTCGCAGCAACTCCAGCTCCGTCGGCGACTCCAGCTCCTGTTGAGAGCCCTGCGGTACTGGAAACATCGGCAACTTCAGAAGCGATTGCACCTGCAGAAGCTCCGTCAGATCCTGCTGAATCTCCTAAAAGCGAAGAAAAGGACACTGTTATCTTACACACCAATGATGTCCATGGTCGTATTGTAGAGGAGAAGGGAGTAATTGGTGATGCTAAGTTAGCGACTGTCATTGAGCAGGAACGCGCGAAATCAAATCAAAATACTCTAGTTGTTGATGCGGGAGACGCCTTCCAAGGTTTACCGATTTCCAACTCTACGAAGGGTGAAGCACGTGCTGAAATTCTCAATCAGATGCAGTATGATGCCATGGCTGTAGGAAATCACGAGTTTGATTTCGGACTTGATGAAGCTAAAAAATACAAAGAAATTTTGAAATTCCCCTTGTTAAGCTCAAATACTTATGTAGATGGAGCTCGTCTCTTCCAAGCTTCTACTATTGTTGACAAGAATAAGGATGTTGAAGGCGATGAGTTTGTAGTGATAGGTGTGACAACGCCGGAAACAGCAACGAAAACTCACCCTAAAAATGTTAAAGGAGTAACCTTTACTGAGCCAATCGAAGAGGTTAATAAGGTCGTTGAAGAAGTTCAAGCCAAGGCTAAGGCGGAAGGTAAGGATTATAAGCATTATGTAGTCTTAGCCCACTTGGGTGTTGATACAACAACGCCAGTAGCTTGGCGTGGCTCAACACTAGCAGAAGCCCTGTCTAAGAACCCTCTTTTGAAGGGGAAACGTGTAACAGTCATTGATGGGCACTCTCATACAGTAGAATCAACTACTTACGGAGATAATGTGACTTACAACCAAACTGGAAGTTATCTCCATAACGTTGGTAAAATTACTTATAAATCCCGTCAGCTTTTGGGCAATCCAACTCAGATTGCGGCTGCTGATGCTAAAAAATTACCAGCCAATCCAACAGTTGAAAAACTAGTCAAAGACATTAAACAAAAATACGATGCTGAAAATGCAGTTGAGGTTGTGTCTAACAGTCCTGTTGAACTAAACGGTGACCGTGAAAATGTCCGTGTCCGCGAGACAAACCTTGGAAATGTCGTCGCAGATTCTCTCTACCAGTATGGTCAAACAGGATTTAGTCATCCAACAGATATCGCTGTGACAAATGGTGGTGGCTTGCGTGAGACAATTGCTAAAGACAAACCAATTACAAAAGGAAATGTCATTGCAGTCTTGCCATTTGGAAACACAATCTCACAAATTCAAGTAACTGGTCAGCAAGTTCTGGATATGTTTGAAAAATCACTCGGATCTATCTTGCAGGTTGATAAGGCAGGAAAAACTGTCTTGGATGAAAATGGTCAACCATTGCTCGAACCAAGTGGTGGATTCTTACAGATTTCAGGAGCCAAGGTCTACTACGATACAAACCTAGTCGCAGGTAAACGCGTCTTGGCTATTCAAGTGAAGAATCGTGCAACTGGTCTTTATGAAAAACTAGATTTGGCGAAAATCTACTACCTAGCAACCAATGACTTCCTTGCAGCAGGTGGTGACGGTTATACCATGCTTGGTGGTGCTAGAGAAGAAGGTCCTTCAATGGATGCTGCCTTTGAAGACTATCTTAAAACAGCTGATTTGACTCAGTATGAAAAAGTAAATCCAAATTCACGCACGATTTCTGTGGACTCAAAAACCTTTAAACTTCCTGAAGAAGGTAAAGAGCAAGATCCAGCTAAACCAGTAGAAGACCAAGCAACAAAACCGACTCAACCTTCTACTGTAAAAGTTGATTATAAGGTTGCAGATGAGTTTGCTAAGAAACCAGTAGTCTCAGAGAAAGTACTTCCAAATACAGGTAGTGAGCAATCTATTTTCATGATGCTACTTGGTATGATTCTTGGAGCGACAGCCCTCTGGACTAGCCGTAAACAAGAAAAATAATTCTAAAGGATGAAAACATCTCAGGTGTTTTCATCTTTTTTCTTGATTCTTTTTTGGTTTATGATATAATTAACCAGTAAAGAATCTGCGGTGTTCTATATTGTTTTAGGAAAAAGATAACTAGGAAAGGAGAAGTTCATGAGACAATTAGCAAAAGACATTGATCATTTTTTAAATGAAGTAATCCTGAAAGCTGAAAATCAGCATGAAATCCTTATTGGCCATTGTACCAGTAATGTGGCTTTGACCAATACCCAGGAGCATATTCTTATGCTCTTATCAGAGGAGTCCTTAACTAACTCTGAGTTGGCTCGCCGTCTCAATGTCAGTCAAGCAGCTGTCACCAAGGCCATTAAGTCCTTGATTAAAGAGGGGATGCTGGAAACGTCTAAGGATCCAAAGGATGCTCGAGTGATTTTCTATCAATTGACAGATCTAGCTCGACCGATTGCTGAGGAGCATCACCATCATCATGAGCACACCCTCTCGACTTATGAACAAGTTGCCAGTCAATTCTCAGATGAAGAGCAAAAAATTATCCAGCGGTTTTTAACTGCTTTAGTAGGAGAAATCAAGTAATGAGATACATCACAGTAGAGGATTTGTCCTTCTATTATGACAAGGAACCTGTGCTTGAGCATATCAATTACAGTGTTGATAGTGGGGAATTTGTCACCCTTACTGGAGAAAATGGAGCAGCCAAGACAACGCTAATTAAGGCTAGTCTGGGTATTTTACAACCAAGATTTGGCAAAGTTACCATTTCAAAGACCAACACTCGTGGGACGAAACTAAGAATCGCCTACCTTCCTCAACAGATTGCAAGTTTTAATGCAGGCTTTCCAAGTACAGTTTATGAATTTGTCAAATCAGGTCGTTATCCAAGAAAAGGTTGGTTCCGTCGTTTGAATGCCCATGATGATGAACATATCAAGGCTAGTTTAAACTCTGTTGGTATGTGGGAACATCGGGATAAACGCATTGGCTCCCTTTCTGGCGGGCAAAAGCAAAGGGCTGTTATCGCACGTATGTTTGCTTCAGATCCTGATATCTTTATCTTGGATGAGCCGACGACAGGGATGGATGCGGGAACCAAGGATGAGTTTTATGAACTTATGCACCACAGTGCCCACCATCATGGCAAGGCTGTTTTGATGATTACTCACGATCCTGAAGAAGTTAAGGACTACGCAGATCGCAATATTCACCTGGTCCGAGACCAAGATTCCCCATGGCGTTGCTTCAATGTCCATGAAAGTGACCAGGAGGTGGAGCATGCTTAATCTATTGTCTTATGATTTTATGCAGCGAGCCTTTTTGGCTGTTATTGCCATGAGCCTATTTTCACCAGTTCTTGGGACCTTCCTTATCTTGCGTCGCCAGAGTCTTATGAGTGATACACTGAGTCACGTCTCCCTTTCAGGGGTTGCCTTTGGCTTGGTTTTAGGGATCTCTCCGACCATCTCAACTATTGTGATTGTTTTGATTGCGGCGGTTTTCCTTGAGTATCTACGCACGGTTTATAAAAGCTTTATGGAGATTGGGACAGCCATCCTCATGTCTACAGGACTTGCAGTTTCACTTATTGTCATGAGTAAGGGTAAGAGCTCTAGCTCGATGAGTCTGGATCAGTACCTTTTTGGTTCTATCGTGACCATTAGTCAAGAGCAGGTCATTGGGCTCTTTGTTATTGCAGCGGTTGTTTTAATCCTGACCTTCCTCTTTTTAAGACCCATGTATATTCTAACTTTTGACGAGGATACAGCTTTTGTCGATGGTCTTCCAGTGCGTACCATGTCTATTCTCTTTAACATGGTAACGGGTGTGGCTATTGCCCTCATGATCCCAGCTGCGGGAGCACTTTTGGTATCGACTATCATGGTCTTACCAGCAAGTATTGCTTTGCGTCTAGGTAAAAACTTTAGTTCTGTGATGATACTTGCTAGCGTCATTGGTTTTCTAGGCATGGTGGCAGGACTTTATATTTCCTACTATGCAGAGACACCACCAAGTGCAAGTATCACTCTTATCTTTGTAGTTGTCTTCTTAGGAGTCAGCTTACTCAAACGTTTTATCAAATAGGAGAAGTAAATGAAAAAACTAAGTCTACTTTTGGCAAGTCTTGTGACCTTATTCTTAGTTGCTTGTTCCAATCAAAAACAAGCAGACGGGAAATTAAATATCGTTACAACTTTCTACCCTGTCTATGAATTTACCAAGCAAGTAGCAGGGGATACAGCCAATGTCGAACTTTTAATCGGGGCTGGAACAGAGCCACATGAATATGAACCATCACCTAAGGCAGTCGCTAAAATCCAAGATGCTGATGCCTTTGTTTATGAGAATGAAAATATGGAAACTTGGGTTCCTAAACTTTTAGAATCTCTAGATGCAAAAAAAGTAAAAACCATTAAAGCTACTGGAGATATGTTGCTTCTTCCAGGAAGTGAAGAAGAGGAGGACCGTGACCATGGTGAAGAAGGTCATCATCACGAGTATGACCCTCATGTATGGTTGTCTCCTGCGCGTGCAATCAAACTTGTAGAACATATCCGTGATAGTCTTTCAGCTGACTATCCAGATAAGAAGACGACTTTTGAAAAAAATGCAGCAGCCTATATCGAAAAACTACAAGCCTTGGACAAGGCCTATACTGAAGGGCTTTCTAATGCAAAACAAAAGAGTTTTGTGACTCAACACGCAGCCTTCCGTTATCTAGCCTTGGACTACGGACTCAATCAAGTCTCTATTTCAGGTCTTTCACCAGATGCGGAGCCTTCAGCAAGCCGTTTGGCAGAATTGACCGAGTACATCAAGAAAAATAAGATTTCTTATATCTACTTTGAAGAAAATGCCTCGCAAGCCCTGGCTAATACTCTCTCAAAAGAAACAGGAGTGAAGTTAGATGTTCTGAATCCTCTTGAAAGCTTGACCGAAGAGGACATGAAGGCTGGAGAAAACTATATCTCTATCATGGAGAAAAATCTCAAGTCTCTCAAGCAGACAACTGATCAGGCAGGAGCAGAGATTGAACCAGAAAAGGCAGAGGAAACTAAAACCGTTCAAAATGGCTACTTTGAGGATGCAGATGTTAAGGACCGTACCCTAAGTGATTATGCTGGCAACTGGCAGTCTGTCTATCCTTTCCTTGAGGATGGGACTCTTGACCAAGTATTTGACTACAAGGCTAAATTGACTGGTAAGATGACCAAGGATGAGTATAAGGCTTACTATCAAAAAGGTTACCAAACAGATGTGACCAAGATTAACATCACGGATAACACTATGGAATTCATCCAAGGTGGCCAAAGCAAGAAATATACTTACAAGTATGTCGGCAAGAAAATCTTGACTTATAAGAAAGGGAATCGTGGAGTACGCTTCCTCTTTGAAGCGACTGATGCAGACGCTGGACAATTTAAGTATGTTCAGTTTAGCGACCACAATATCGCTCCGGTCAAGGCAGAGCATTTCCATATCTTCTTTGGAGGCACTAGCCAAGAAGCCCTCTTTGAAGAGATGGACAACTGGCCAACCTACTATCCAGATGGCTTATCAGGTCAAGAGATTGCTCAAGAAATGTTAGCTCATTAAATCCAAACAATCCTTCCTACATGGGGAGGATTTTTCTTGTTTTATCAGCGTTGAGCATCTGGATTGACATTGGCTGAGAAGGGAGTACAATAGATGTCATAAAAACAGTTACAACAAAGAGAGGTTTTCTATGGTTTACGAATATAATAGTCAGATTTATTTGGCTGAAGTAGCTTTAAATGTCAAGGACTTAGAAAGTCAGACAGCATTTTATCATCAGTTGCTTGGGTTGGAGATTTTGAATCAATCGTGCATTAGAAAAGAGCGGTTCAGTCTACTTTAGAAGTAGTTTGAACTGCTCTCTTTTTTATTCAGGTTTTTCGAGGATGAAAAGTTCTTTTGTTGCGTACTTACTTTCCTTATATCCTAGTGTTTCATAACTGGCAATTACAGAATCATAGACATCGTTTTTCCCTTTTTGTTCTCGTGGAATTACAATATAATCAATTGATGGGTCAGCTTTTCGCTGGTTGTGGTAGAAAATATCGTAAAGGGCTTGATGTTTTCTCAGTGCAGGGGTATAGCCTCCTTCTGCAACGATTGAGGCATCTTCTGGCAGAATTTCTAGGCCATATCTAATTGCATCATATTTGTCCTTGTTTTGTTGGTAATAGGTAATATTAGAAGACCAAGCATGAGTGAAACGATGAAGAAAAGTACCAGAAAAAATAATACCCATAAAAATGACTGAAATCACCATTTTTTCTTTAATGAGTTTGTGTTCTTTCAGGTCTTCTAAAGCTAGCAAGGCCATTATGAAGAGTAAGGCTCCACTGCCATAACTATATTGAAAGCCGATATCGTATTGATAAGGCCAATCCGGCAATAAATTGATAACTACTAAAGGTATAGCTAAAAAATAAGTTGACCAGTTCCGTTGCAATAGTGGTAGGAAGCACATGGGAGCTAACATCAGGAATAAATAGCCTAGTTTTTTAGCCATAAACAAATGGCTAATAGCAAAACTTGGATGAAGAATTAAATTTTTAAATACGGTTAAAATTCCACTTTCATCTTTTAGTAAGAACGCATCGAATCGAGAGACCATCCCGCCTTCTCCGAATGTGCTCAGGATTAACAATGCTAGAGTGAAGTATAGAACTGGCAAAAGGAATTCAGTAATAATTAGCCATTTCTTAGTTTTGGTGGTAAGATTAAAACGTTTCTGGGTTAAGAAGAATATTCCTATGCTGAAGACATAGATAAAGGCATCTTCTTTGACTAAAAGTAGTAGGATAGTGGATATGAGAATCCCCCACTTCTTTTCATTTACTATGAAATAGAATACCCAAAAAATCAAAGGGACCAAGAAACAATTTTCGTGCAGATGATAACCTCCTGCTGTAGTTAATACAGGTAAAAGTACGAACCAAAGAATTGTCAAAATGTTTGCCAATTTCGATAGATTCAATTTGGAGAGAAGCAATCTTAGAGGAATTACTGCAGAGAATACAACCCAAATTTGTAGCACTTCTAAAGTTTCAACATGTGGGAAAAGCTTATAGAAAGGTAACATCAGATAGAAAATGGGTGAGATGTGAACTGCAAAGTGAGATAATACTCGATCGCGCTCGAGTGTTGTGATAGCGCTCAAGTCGGTGCTCATGCGATGAAACATCTGTGAGAATAGACCAATATCAAAGGTAGAACCATCAAAGGTTTTCACTTTATAAACAAAAACGACTGATAGATAGACTACATAGAGAGTGGCTAGTGAAAGTATAACATAGGTTAGTAATTTTCTGTAGCGTTCTAAATATTGCTTAATAGGAGAGTTATGGATTAACAGAAGGACAGCTCCAGATAGAATAGTGGCAAAAATTACAGACCAAATAATGATGTTAAATCGAGTGTCGGCTAGGTTGAAAGTATGAAACTTAAGTGCCGTATCCTGAAAGTTAGAAGTAGCTAAAGTCAAGAGACGGGGTGTTGAAAATACAATTACTAGTAGATATAGTAAGGACAATTTCTCTTTTCTTAGAAAACTACCTGTATATAGCACGAAAGCAGATAATAGCAGCCCTAGAGACAAGAAAAAAGACATACTTTTATAAATGGCTATTAATAGGACAATATTCGTCAACAGGATATTGACTTTGGAAATGCTAAAAGCAGGGATTTTTTCAGTAAAAAGGATCAAGCTGGATCCAACTACAAAAAAGATTCCTAAGCTTAGAGTGGAAATAGGAGCCAAACTGAGAAAAATATCATGGGGAGTCGAAGTTAACAATTCGACCAATATCATCAGAAGATAGGCGCCAATGAGACAAGATGAGTAATAGACTCGTTGTTCTATCAAGTTTGTTAAAACTCGTTTCATATCATAAAAATCCTCCAGCTAATATTCTATCATAAAAAAGTATTTTCTTTAGTTTATGACTGAATTTTTACATGATTTTAGATAGTTTATAAAATATCGCCTCTTGTTTTTAGTGAGAAGCACATAAACTTTCTCCTTAAAAGATGCTTAGGAAAAATATAAAAACATTGAAATATGGAGTGGAGAATAAAAAGTTTAGGAAGAGAGAAGAACAATCATGAAAATCACCTTTTCTGAAAACAAGCCACAACTATACTAAAGCAAGAAAAATCCTTCAAAGGACTTGAAAAATTAGAGAAAATCGGGTATAATATGAGTAATCATTTGTCGTAGGTTTTGTCTGAAATATTGTCCGGACAAGGCTCACAGCAGTTAAATCTCCTGAAAAAAGTCAGATTTAACTGCTCTTTTTGTGCTTTTTTTCGGTATTTTTTGCATCTGTAACAGAGATTTAAAGATTCTGAAAAATTAGTCAAGGGGGATAAGTTGATAGAGGTTTTAGAACCACTAAACGATAATTATTAGCTTAGGCGACTAAGCTTGGAACTTTATTTACAAAGGAGAATCATCTTGGCAGGACATGACGTTCAATACGGGAAACATCGTACCCGTCGTAGTTTTTCAAGAATTAAAGAAGTTCTTGACTTACCAAATTTGATTGAAATTCAAACTGATTCATTTAAAGATTTCCTAGACCATGGTCTGAAGGAAGTGTTTGAAGATGTATTGCCAATTTCAAACTTCACAGAAACAATGGAGTTGGAATTTGTTGGCTACGAAATCAAAGAACCTAAATATACGCTTGAAGAAGCTCGCATCCATGATGCAAGTTATTCAGCACCAATCTTTGTAACTTTCCGCTTGATTAACAAAGAAACTGGCGAAATCAAAACTCAAGAAGTCTTCTTTGGAGATTTCCCAATCATGACTGAGATGGGTACTTTCATCATCAACGGTGGTGAACGTATTATCGTATCACAGTTGGTGCGTTCTCCAGGTGTTTACTTTAATGATAAAGTAGACAAAAACGGTAAAGTGGGCTACGGTTCAACTGTTATCCCTAACCGTGGAGCTTGGTTGGAACTGGAAAGTGACTCAAAAGACATCGCCTATACTCGTATCGACCGTACACGAAAAATTCCATTTACGACTTTAGTTCGTGCACTTGGTTTCTCAGGTGATGATGAAATCTTTGATATCTTTGGGGACAGCGAGTTGGTTCGCAACACTGTTGAAAAAGATATCCATAAAAACCCAATGGACTCTCGTACAGACGAAGCTTTGAAAGAAATTTATGAGCGTCTTCGTCCAGGTGAACCAAAAACTGCTGAGAGTTCACGTACCTTGCTTGTAGCTCGTTTCTTCGACCCACGTCGTTATGACTTGGCAGCTGTTGGACGCTACAAGATTAACAAGAAATTAAATATTAAAACTCGTTTGCTCAACCAAACAATCGCTGAACCATTGGTGGACCCTGAAACTGGTGAAATCTTGGTTGAAAAAGGTACTGTTATGACTCGCGATGTCATCGAAAGCATCGAAAGTCACTTGGATGGCGATTTGAACAAGATTGTCTACACTCCAAATGACTCAGCTGTTTTGACAGAACCAGTTGTTCTTCAAAAATTCAAGGTTGTGGCACCAACTGATCCAGACCGTGTTGTAACAATCATCGGAAATGCAAATCCAGATGATAAAGTTCGCACTATCACTCCGGCAGATATCCTTGCTGAAATGAGCTACTTCCTTAACTTGGCTGAAGGCATCGGTCGTATCGATGATATCGACCACCTCGGAAACCGTCGTATTCGTGCTGTTGGTGAATTGCTTGCCAACCAAGTACGTCTTGGACTTTCACGTATGGAACGTAATGTTCGTGAACGTATGTCTGTTCAAGATAACGAAGTATTGACACCTCAACAAATCATTAACATCCGTCCAGTGACTGCAGCGATCAAAGAATTCTTTGGTTCTTCACAATTGTCACAGTTCATGGACCAACACAACCCACTTTCTGAGTTGTCTCACAAACGTCGTTTGTCTGCCTTAGGGCCTGGCGGTTTGACACGTGACCGCGCTGGATATGAAGTGCGTGACGTGCACTACACTCACTATGGTCGTATGTGTCCAATCGAAACGCCTGAAGGACCAAACATCGGTTTGATCAACAACTTGTCTTCTTACGGACACCTCAACAAGTATGGTTTCATTCAAACACCATACCGTAAGGTTGACCGTGCAACTGGTAAAGTTACCAACGAAATTGTTTGGTTGACTGCCGATGAAGAAGATGAATACACAGTAGCTCAGGCTAACTCTAAATTGAACGCAGATGGAACTTTTGCTGAAAAAGTTGTCATGGGACGTCACCAAGGGGTTAACCAAGAATATCCAGCATCAAGCGTTGACTATATGGACGTTTCTCCTAAACAGGTAGTTGCCGTTGCGACAGCATGTATTCCTTTCTTGGAAAACGATGACTCCAACCGTGCCCTCATGGGAGCCAACATGCAACGTCAGGCTGTTCCGTTGATCGATCCTAAAGCGCCTTTCGTTGGGACTGGTATGGAATACCAAGCAGCCCATGACTCAGGAGCTGCAGTTATTGCACAACATGATGGTAAGGTTACCTATGCGGATGCGGACAAAGTAGAAGTTCGTCGTGAAGATGGATCCCTTGATGTTTACCACATTCAAAAATTCCGTCGTTCAAACTCAGGTACTGCTTATAACCAACGTACCCTTGTTCGAGTTGGCGATGTCATCGAAAAAGGTGACTTTATCGCTGATGGTCCTTCTATGGAAAAAGGTGAAATGGCGCTTGGACAAAACCCAATCGTTGCCTACATGACATGGGAAGGGTACAACTTCGAGGATGCCGTTATCATGAGTGAACGCTTGGTGAAAGACGATGTTTACACATCTGTTCACCTCGAAGAATACGAATCAGAAACACGCGATACAAAGCTTGGGCCTGAAGAAATCACTCGTGAAATTCCAAACGTTGGTGAAGACGCCCTTAAAGACCTTGACGAAATGGGTATCATCCGTATCGGTGCTGAGGTTAAAGAAGGGGATATCCTTGTAGGTAAAGTCACACCTAAGGGTGAAAAAGACCTTTCTGCTGAAGAGCGTCTCTTGCACGCTATCTTCGGTGACAAATCTCGTGAAGTTCGTGACACTTCCCTTCGTGTACCACACGGTGCCGATGGTGTCGTTCGTGATGTTAAAATCTTTACACGTGCAAACGGTGATGAATTGCAATCTGGTGTCAACATGCTGGTTCGCGTATACATCGCACAAAAACGTAAGATTAAGGTCGGAGATAAGATGGCCGGACGTCACGGGAACAAAGGGGTTGTCTCTCGTATCGTTCCTGTAGAAGACATGCCTTACCTTCCAGACGGAACTCCAGTCGATATCATGTTGAACCCACTTGGGGTACCATCACGTATGAATATCGGTCAGGTTATGGAGCTTCACCTTGGTATGGCGGCTCGTACTCTTGGTATTCACATCGCAACACCAGTCTTTGACGGAGCAAGTTCTGAAGACCTTTGGGACACTGTCAAAGAAGCAGGTATGGATAGCGACGCTAAGACTATCCTATACGATGGTCGTACTGGTGAACCATTTGATAACCGTGTGTCAGTTGGTGTCATGTACATGATCAAACTCCACCACATGGTTGATGATAAATTGCACGCTCGTTCAGTTGGACCATACTCAACTGTTACGCAACAACCACTCGGAGGTAAAGCTCAGTTTGGTGGACAACGTTTCGGTGAGATGGAGGTTTGGGCGCTTGAAGCCTATGGTGCGTCAAATGTCCTTCAAGAAATCTTGACTTATAAGTCTGACGATATCAACGGACGTTTGAAAGCTTATGAAGCTATTACAAAAGGAAAACCAATTCCAAAACCAGGTGTTCCAGAATCATTCCGAGTTCTTGTAAAAGAATTGCAATCTCTTGGTCTTGACATGCGTGTCCTTGACGAAGACGATCAAGAAGTGGAACTTCGTGACCTTGATGAAGGAATGGACGAAGATGTCATCCACGTAGATGACCTTGAAAAAGCCCGCGAAAGAGCAGCTCAAGAGGCTAAAGCAGCCTTTGAAGCAGAAGAAAATGCAAAAGCGGAAACAACAGAAGAAGCTGCTGAACAAGAATAAGCAGTTCACTTATAATAGAAAGGGAAGAAATAGTGGTTGATGTAAATCGTTTTAAAAGTATGCAAATCACACTAGCTTCTCCAAGTAAAGTCCGTTCATGGTCTTATGGAGAAGTCAAAAAACCTGAAACAATCAATTACCGTACGTTGAAACCAGAACGTGAAGGACTCTTTGATGAAGTGATCTTTGGTCCTACAAAAGACTGGGAATGTGCTTGTGGTAAATACAAACGCATTCGTTACAGAGGGATTGTTTGTGACCGTTGTGGTGTTGAAGTAACGCGTACAAAAGTTCGTCGTGAACGTATGGGACACATCGAGTTAAAAGCTCCTGTATCTCATATCTGGTATTTCAAGGGGATTCCAAGCCGTATGGGCTTGACCCTTGACATGAGTCCTCGTGCCCTCGAGGAAGTTATCTACTTTGCTGCTTATGTGGTGATTGATCCGAAGGATACTCCACTTGAGCACAAGTCTATCATGACAGAGCGCGAATACCGTGAGCGCTTGCGTGAGTTTGGTCATGGTTCATTCGTTGCCAAGATGGGTGCCGAAGCTATCCAAGACCTCTTGAAGCAAGTAGATCTTGAAAAAGAAATTGCTGAACTCAAAGAAGAGTTGAAAACAGCTACTGGACAAAAACGTGTGAAAGCTATCCGTCGTTTGGATGTTTTGGATGCTTTCCACAAGTCTGGAAACAAGCCTGAATGGATGGTTCTTAACATCCTTCCAGTTATTCCACCAGATCTTCGTCCAATGTTGCAGTTGGATGGTGGCCGTTTTGCCTCATCTGACTTGAACGACCTTTACCGTCGTGTTATTAACCGTAACAATCGTTTGGCTCGTTTGCTTGAGTTGAACGCGCCAGGTATCATCGTTCAAAATGAGAAGCGTATGCTTCAAGAAGCGGTTGACGCTTTGATTGACAATGGCCGTCGTGGTCGTCCGATCACAGGGCCAGGTAGCCGTCCGCTTAAATCATTGAGCCACATGCTCAAAGGGAAGCAAGGACGCTTCCGTCAAAACTTGCTCGGTAAACGTGTTGACTTCTCAGGACGTTCTGTTATCGCCGTTGGTCCAACTCTTAAGATGTACCAATGTGGTGTGCCACGTGAAATGGCAATCGAGCTCTTTAAACCATTCGTTATGCGTGAAATCGTTGCGCGCGATATCGTTCAAAACGTTAAAGCGGCTAAACGCTTGGTAGAACGTGGAGATGAACGTATCTGGGATATCCTCGAAGAAGTTATCAAAGAACACCCAGTACTTCTTAACCGCGCACCTACCCTTCACCGTTTGGGTATCCAAGCCTTTGAACCTGTCTTGATTGACGGTAAAGCCCTTCGCTTGCACCCGCTTGTCTGTGAAGCCTACAATGCCGACTTTGACGGGGACCAAATGGCCATCCACGTACCGCTTTCAGAAGAAGCCCAAGCAGAAGCTCGTATCTTGATGCTTGCTGCTGAGCATATCTTGAACCCTAAAGATGGTAAACCAGTTGTTACTCCATCTCAGGATATGGTTTTAGGTAACTACTACTTGACTATGGAAGAAGCTGGTCGTGAAGGCGAAGGTATGGTCTTCAAAGATCGTGATGAAGCGGTCATGGCTTACCGTAATGGTTATGTTCACCTCCACTCACGTGTTGGTATCGCAACAGATAGCTTGAACAAACCATGGACAGAAGAGCAAAAACACAAAATCTTGCTTACAACTGTTGGTAAAATCCTCTTCAACGATATCATGCCAGAAGGGCTACCTTACTTGCAAGAACCAACTAACGCTAACTTGACAGAAGGTGTTCCGGCTAAGTACTTCTTGCCATTAGGTGGAAATATCAAGGAAGCTATTGAAGGACTTGAAATCAACCCGCCATTCAAGAAGAAAAACCTTGGAAATATCATCGCTGAAATCTTCAAACGTTTCCGTACGACAGAAACATCTGCCCTACTTGACCGCATGAAGAACCTCGGTTACCACCATTCAACTCTTGCAGGTTTGACAGTGGGTATTGCCGATATTCCAGTCGTTGAAGACAAGGCTGAAATCATCGAAGAATCACACAAACGTGTAGAACAAATCACAAAACAATTCCGTCGTGGTATGATCACAGACGACGAGCGCTACAATGCTGTTACAGCTGAATGGCGTGCTGCCCGTGAAAAACTCGAGAAACGTTTGGTTGCCAACCAAGATCCTAAGAACCCTATCGTTATGATGATGGACTCTGGAGCCCGTGGTAACATCTCAAACTTCTCACAGCTTGCCGGTATGCGTGGTCTGATGGCTGCTCCGAACGGACGTATCATGGAATTGCCAATCCTTTCAAACTTCCGCGAAGGTTTGTCAGTACTCGAAATGTTCTTCTCAACTCACGGTGCCCGTAAAGGTATGACCGATACGGCCCTTAAGACAGCCGACTCAGGTTACTTGACTCGTCGTTTGGTTGACGTTGCCCAAGACGTTATCATTCGTGAGGATGACTGTGGAACTGACCGTGGTCTCTTGATCCGTTCTATTACTGAAGGTAAAGAGATGATTGAGTCTCTTGAAGAACGTCTCAATGGTCGTTACACTAAGAAAACTGTTAAACATCCAGAAACTGGTGCAGTTATCATCGGTCCAAATGAATTGATCACAGAAGACAAGGCTCGTGAAATTGTTAATGCCGGTGTTGAAGAAGTAACCATCCGCTCTGTATTTACATGTAACACTCGTCATGGTGTCTGCCGTCACTGTTACGGTATCAACTTGGCGACTGGTGATGCGGTTGAGGTTGGTGAAGCAGTTGGTACAATCGCTGCCCAATCTATCGGGGAACCTGGTACACAGCTTACAATGCGTACCTTCCACACGGGTGGGGTTGCCTCAAATACCGATATCACTCAGGGTCTTCCTCGTGTCCAAGAAATCTTTGAAGCCCGCAATCCTAAAGGGGAAGCGGTTATCACAGAAGTCAAAGGGGAAGTTACAGCAATCGAAGAAGATGCTTCAACTCGTACTAAGAAAGTCTTCGTTAAAGGTGAAACTGGAGAAGGCGAATACGTGGTACCATTCACAGCACGTATGCGTGTAGAAGTTGGCGATCAAATCTCTCGTGGTGCAGCTCTTACAGAAGGTTCTATCCAACCAAAACGTCTCCTTGCTGTACGTGATGTCTTGTCAGTTGAAACTTATCTCCTCGGTGAAGTACAAAAAGTTTACCGTAGCCAAGGGGTAGAAATCGGTGACAAACACATCGAGGTAATGGTTCGTCAAATGATCCGCAAAGTTCGTGTCATGGATCCAGGGGATACAGACCTTCTTATGGGTACTCTCATGGATATCAACGACTTTACAGATGCCAACAAAGATGTTCTTATCGCAGGTGGTGTTCCAGCAACTGGTCGCCCAGTCCTTATGGGAATTACCAAAGCCTCACTTGAAACAAATAGTTTCTTGTCAGCTGCTTCCTTCCAGGAAACAACTCGTGTCCTTACAGATGCGGCTATCCGTGGTAAGAAAGACCATCTCCTTGGTCTCAAGGAAAATGTTATCATCGGTAAGATCATCCCAGCGGGTACTGGTATGGCTCGCTACCGCAACCTTGAACCACAAGCAGTCAACGAAGAATCCCTCCTTGCAGATTCACAAGAAGAGCAAGTGGATGTCCAAGTCGAGACTGTTGAAACAAGTGAATAAACCGATTTATCCAAAAGAGGGGATTTCCCTCTTTTGGTGTGTATAGGTAATGAAAACGTAATGCATATTTTCTTGAAAAAATGGAATAAATGCATATTAGTTTCAACTTTCAAAATAATAAGCATAATGCTTGGTTTTTAAGTACAATAGTGCTAAAATAGAAGCGTTGCATGTTTAGGGTTTTGAAAAAAACAATGCATAAAATATAACAATATATACACTCCCGAAAGGGTGATGGAGGTAAATCATGAAAAATGATCTGTTTAACGACCGAATTAGTCGATTCTCGATCCGTAAGCTTCATGTAGGAGTTTGCTCGGTCTTACTCGGAACGTTGGTAATGCTCGGAACTGCTACAGGTGTCGGAGCTGATGAAGTAACTGAAGAAAAACAAGCTGACGGAGTTGCGGCTACAACAGAAGTAGACAAAGCTGAAACTCCTGTAACTACAGAAGCAGCTCCTGCTAAAGAAGTAACTTATAAAGCAGAAGCAGCCCCTGCAGTTTCTACTGAAGTAAAACCTGAGCTAAATAGCGACAAATTGGCAGCTTACGTTGCTGAAATTGAAGCAAACGTGGCAAATGGCAAATACAGCAACAAGACAGACGAGAGTGTTGAAGTTCTTAAGGTAGGTCTTGCTAATGCTAAAAATGCACTTACTTCTGCTACAAGCCAAGCTGAACTTGACGCAGCTTACCAATCACTTGTAACTATTGTCAATTCTAAACTTAAAAACAAAGAAAAAGCTGTAGCCGAAGAAAAAGTAGCAGCTACTGAAAAGACAGAAGCCACTACAGGTAAACCTGCAGAAAACACAAAGCCAGCTGAAGGCACTAACGCAATCGCAAATACAGGGAAAAACGACCCTCGTAATGGTAAAGAGATTGATAAGAATACTGCCTTCCGTGCAGATGCTGCAACAGCTACTGGAATTGGTGCAGACGTTGTAGACGCAACATCAACTCCAAAGGTTGAAAAACCAGGATATACAACAAATCTTGATGCCAAATCTATGACTAGACAGATTACTTGGTTGGACTTTGGGGATACAGCCAACTGGACGGGTACTACAACAACGTCGAATGGGGATCTTGCCCTTCAAGTTGGTGCCACCTATACTAAGGAAATTATGCCGGGTTACGTGGTAACCGTCAAAGTTAAATCTTTGAAACCCTTCCAAGCAACAGAAATCTACAAAAAGCGCTTAGAAGACCGAGGAGCGACGGCAGCTGAAAAGGCTACCTATGATCCAAATGCCAGAAATGGTTATGTGAGTGGGACTACTGATCAAAAAGCGCTTGCAGAATTGAACGCTGGTCACGAAGCAAAGGTTATTGCCGAGGCTCAAAACCGTTGGACTGAAATTAAATTCGAAGGTATTGATACTGGGACAAAGAAAACTACCATTAGTTCAGAATTAAATGGTGGGAACATTGGAGTCCAGTTTGAAATTTCTGCGACCTTCCGTGGAAAAGTGGTCAAACCTGCCATTGTTATGGCGGATGGGGAATCTGCTAGCATCGGTGAATTGGTTATGTTCACCACAAACGGACAAGGATGGCAACATATAGGGGAATGGAAAAAATCGGTCAGAGGAAATAATGTAACTTATATTCCTCAAGACACAGACAATTTATTTGGTTCGAACCCTTCCACTAAAATAAATGGCATGAATTTCAATAGGATCAACCTTGACCAACTTCGAAGAGCAAATCAAGTTGGGCCAGATAAAAAAGCAGTTGCTTGGAAGTACTTTGGAAGTGCCGATTTAACAACTGGAGGTCTCGGAACAGGGATCTTCGGACCAAATATTTCTGCTGCTGATGTGGATGTTCCTCTTGTTATGACTAGGGGGGCTTCTGAGATTGGTCTTTACATTGCTTCAGGTGGTAAACAGTCTGCTATGCTAGGATTCTTCCCACTTGATGAAGGGGATGCTCCTGAGTCATATGGTAAGGCAGTTCATACCATTGCAACCGTAGACGGTGTTACTGGAGCTAAAGTAAATCAACCGTATCTTGGTAACGTGAGTCCTGATATGGATGAAAACACGACTCTTGACTGGTTCGGTGATGATAAGGCAACTACGGCCGATGAAGGAATTGACCAATTACTTCCAGATGAACTCAAAGGGACAACCAATGAGATGATCAAGATGGACCGTACACGCCCAGGTAACTACAAGATGTCAGTTCAAGCCCATTTGGATGGAGCTTCAGAAGCACATATCTATGGTTGGGTAGACTTTAACCAAAATGGTAAATTCGATGAGGATGAACGCTCAAATCTCGCTACAATCACACAAGATGGTACAGTCGAGTTGACCTTTGCAAACAGCAAGACTTACATCGATCCTAGCGTCAACGAGCTTGGTGCTCGTGTCCGTATTGCTAAGAAAGCTACTGAGATTGAAAGCCCAACGGGTATGGCCTTTTCAGGGGAAGTAGAAGACTTCAAGACTCAAATCACCCACCCACCTAAAGGGGAATTCAAGGAAACTTCTGGTCCTCAAGCTACTAAACAAACAGCAACAGTAACCTTTACAGCACGTGGAGAGCACAAGTATCAACGTAACTCTCAGGCAGTCATCGATGAAACAGTAGCACCATACATCGTTGACAAAGATGGCAATCGTGCAACCCTTGATGCAGACGGTTACTACGTCGTTAAAGGACAAGGTAAGTACAAGATTACTGCTAAAGGTAAAGATGTAGATGTTGAGTTTATTCCTGAGGATAACTTCCTTGGAACTGCTGATGGTATCTCAATCCGTCGTGTAGATAACAACGGTTACGATACTGGTTGGTCATCAAAATTCCCAGACCAAGAACCAAATATTGATGGTCAGTTGAATACCATGGATGGTCAATACGTTCCAACAGTCACTCCGATTGAAATTGAAGGGGTTGACAAGACATCTAAAGATATTCAAGGTGCAACTCAAAAAGAAATACCAACCTTTAACACAACTGCTACTAACTTAAATGGTGACAAGATTGCAGTCACTCCAAGTGCAGAATATCCTGCTAAGTTGGTAGACCCAGCAACTGGTCTTACTACTGATGCGACATCTGTAACAGTAGCAGGAGAAGGAACATACACGATCAATCCTTCAACAGGTGAAGTAACCTTCACTCCAGAACCAAGCTTTGTCGGAACAGCTAAAGGCATTGAAGTTACATTGTCAGCACCAGTTGGTCGAAACAAAGATGGTAAGGTTCAAGAGGAGTACATTAAGACTGCTACAGCTAAGTACACACCAACTGTAGTAGGAGTAACACCAACCGCAACACCAGCAGAAACAAAAGACATCCAAGGTGCAACACAAACAGGTAAACCTGAATTCAAGGGTGGTACAGTTGAAGTTAACGGTGTTGAAAAGACTGTTCCAATCAACGAAGATGTTCCAGCAACATTTGACGATGGTTCAACAACTAAGACAGTAGAAGGCGTTGGTAAATTTACAGTTG
>NZ_JAPVZQ010000006.1:0-95106 GCF_041432435.1 Streptococcus sp. 20925_1_44 | reverse complement strand
TAAGGCCTTGCAAGCAGCTTTGGCATCTATCAATCAGCTTCAAGCGACTCCAAAAGAGGAGCCAGCTCCGGAAGAACCAGCACAGCCAGAGGAACCATCAAAACCAGAAGAGTCTAAAGTTGATTACCAGAAGGCGATTGCAGATTTGACTGAAGCTATCGAGAAGAAAGCAACAGAACTTGCCGATGATGTAGCTGCTCAGGAAAAACTCGTTGAACTTGGAGAACAAGCTCTTGCGGCTATCCAAGAAGCTAAGACTCAGGATGCAGTTGAAAAAGCCTTGCAAGACGCGTTGGTAACCATCAATAAGCTTCAAGTAACTCCAAAAGAGGAGCCAGCTCCAGAAGAACCATCAAAACCAGAGGAGCCAGCAAAACCAGAGGAGCCAAGCAAGCCAGAAGAACCAGCAAAACCAGAAGAACCAAGCAAACCAGAAGAGCCTAAGCTTGACTACGATAAAGCTATGGCAAGCTTGTCCGAAGCCATTAAAAGTAAGACAGCTGAGTTGGGTGATGACAAGGAAGCTAAGAAGAAACTAGTTGAACTAGCAGAACAAGCCTTAGCTGCTATTGAAGAAGCCAAAACTCAGGATGCAGTAGATAAGGCCTTGCAAGACGCTTTGACATCTATCAACAATCTTCAGGCGACACCAAAAGAGGAACCAGCTCCAGAAGAGCCAAGTAAGCCAGAGGAGCCAAGCAAACCAGAGGAGCCAAGCAAACCAGAAGAGCCTGCAAGACCAGAGGAGCCAAGTAAGCCAGAAGAGCCTGCGAGACCAGAGGAGCCAAGTAAGCCAGAAAAGGAAGTGAAACATTCAAATCTTCCAACTGAAGGTGTTAAAGAATTGAGTGTAACTCAACCAAGCCTTGAAGTAACGACAGAAGCAATTGCCTTCAATACGATTCGTCGTGAAAATTCTCTCTTAGCTAAAGGTAAGGAACAAGTCGTTTCTGAAGGAAAAGACGGACAAGTAACGACCTATGTAGAAGTTGACGGCAGCGATCGTAAGGTTATTAAGGTTGAACGTGAGGAAGCTCAAGACCGCATCGTTGAAGTAGGTACTCAAGAAGGAACTGCTATGCCGACAGAAGGCGTTATGAATCTGGACTTTAACCTACCAAATCTAAAAGTAGAGAAAGAACCAATCGCCTTCAAAACTGTTCGCCGTGAGAATGCTGATTTAGCTAAAGGTAAGGAACAAGTTGTTTCTGAAGGAAAAGACGGACAAGTAACGATTTATGTAGAAGTCGATGGTGACAACCGTAAGGTTCTTAAGGTTGAACGTGAGGAAGCCCAAGATCGCATCGTCGAAGTTGGAACTAAGGAAGAGAGTCCATCAACTGATAGCACATTGAAGGTCTTGAAAGATTCATCAACAAACTTGAAACTGATTGCTCGAGAAGGGGACCTCAATGGTGGTTCTGTTCTAGAGGTCGATAAGGTTGCTGATCAGGTCTTGGAAGGTCGCCGTTTCGATGCTTATCAAATTCAATTGAAGAATGAGAAAGGCGAACTTGTTCAATTGAAAGGTGCAGCCCTTGTTCAAGTTGCTGTGGCGTCTGATGTAGCCAATGTCTATGCTATGAATGCAAATCGAGAATTGCAGGAAGTGAAGTTTGAACAGAAAGGTTCAGCACTTGAATTTGTAGCTCCACACCTAGGTGTCTATGCGGTAGTGTACAAGGATGCAACTCAACCAAGTGCACCAACAAATGCAGAAACTCCTGCAACACAACCTATGGGAGAAGATAAGCCATTAGCAGAGGCTAAAGGAACTGTAGCAGATTCTACAAGCAAACAGTTGCCGGCAACAGGAGAAGAAGTAAGTTCAGCTCTCTTGCCTGCTCTCACTCTAGTTTCAGGAATGATGCTATTATTCTTCAAAAAAGAGATGAAGGATTAGCAGAGACTAAATCAAAGAAAGTGTTTTAAAACACTAAAAAAGGGAGTCCACTACGGGACTCCCTTTTGTTGATAAAGTTATTCCAAACAGAAAACCCTGAATGGTTTTCAATTTCAGGGTTTTCTATTTCTTGTGTTTCTGCGATAACCATTCAGTCTATTATTCTCCCAATAGCTATTAAAGATTTTTTCTTTACTTTCGCGATCGATCTCTAGGAAATAAGCGTAGAGTAAATCAATGATAATCAGCATTGGAATCTGAGCAGAAATTCGTTGAATATAAGATGCTTGGTTTTGGCTTGCGACCAAAATAGTTTCTGTAAATGCTTGAGTATCCTTATTCGGTGAACTTGTAAATAGAACTGTCTTAGCTCCCATATCCTGGGCATCTAATAAACTATCGATGATGGACGGTGTTGTTCCTGAGAGTGAAAAACCAAAGACCAAACATTTTTCATCAATGATACTAGTTGTCCAGGCAAAACCATCTGGATCTGTTAAGGCTTCACAGACGACACCCAATCTCATAAAACGTAACTTCATCTCACGTGCGACTAAGCCAGAACTCCCAGTTCCGAAAAAATACACACGTTCTGATTGCTCAATCATCTGAGCTACACGTTCCAACTGTTCATCGTCAATCAATCCTTGAGAAATTTCTCGCACATTTGCATAACTTCTGAGAACTCGTTGAGTCAAAGGATTCATATCCTGTTGAGGAGCAGAAAGAGTGTCTTTTTGTTGTTGATATTTGAAGATGAATTCTCGATAGCCCTTAAAACCACACTTCTTGGCAAAACGAGTGAGCGCCGCCTGGGAAATATGAAGTTTTTGCGTGACTTGTTGAGAGGATAAATCATCATTTATGGTGTCTGCCTGCAGAAAATAGCGGGCAATTTCTTGCTCTAAATCGGTCATTTCTTCAAAGTGAAGGTCGATAATCGTAGAGATATCTTGCTTATTCATGGAACTCCTTTTATAGCTATTTGCCAAAATTACTTTGACAAATCTAACAAATAAAATAGCGCTTACCTCCATTATATCATAGAAAATACTTTTTGGACCAAAAAGGAAAAGTCTTTTCTTTTTCCATAATTTTCTACCTAAATTATGGTACAATGAAGAGTGTGATTTTGATTAGAAATGAGATTGATGTGTATGAGAAAATTCAATAGCCACTCGATACCGATACGGCTTAATCTGTTGTTCGCAATCGTTATCTTGCTCTTTTTAGCAATTATTGGTCGTTTGCTTTATATGCAAGTTCTTCATAAGGATTTTTATGAAAACAAACTCGCTTCTGCTAGCCAAACTCGAGTAACCATGGGTTCTGCTCGTGGAGAAATTTATGACGCAACAGGAAAACCTTTAGTCCAAAACACCGTTAAGCAAGTTGTTTCCTTTACACGAAGCAACAAGATGACTGCGGCTGATTTGAAGGATATTTCTAAAAAATTATTGACCTATGTCACAGTCACCTCTCCAGAGTTGACGGACCGTCAAATGGCTGATTACTACTTGGCTGATGCTGAAGTTTATAAGAAGACAGTTGAAGCTCTTCCAAAAGATAAACGATATGATTCAGATGGCAATCAACTTTCCGAATCTGAAATCTATAACAACGCTGCTGAGAGTATTACTTCCAGTCAATTAAACTACTCAGAGGATGAAAAGAAGGCAATCTATATCTTTAGTCAGCTCAATGCAGTAGAAAATTTTGCGACAGGAAATATTCAAACGGATCCTTTGAGCGATACACAGGTAGCTGTGATTGCTTCTGCATCTAAGGAATTGCCAGGTATTTCCATCTCTACTTCATGGGACCGAAAAGTCTTAGAAACTTCTCTTTCATCTATAGTTGGAAGTGTTTCTAGTGAAAAATCTGGTCTTCCTGCAGAAGAAGTGGACGCTTATTTGAAAAAAGGTTACTCACTCAATGACCGTGTTGGGACTTCCTATCTTGAAAAGCAATACGAAGAAGTCTTGCAAGGGAAACGAACCGTCAAGGAAATCCATTTGGACAAGCACGGAGACATGGAGAGTGTAGAAAATATCGAAGAAGGTAGCAAGGGTAAAAATATCAAATTAACCATTGATTTGGCCTTCCAAGATAGCGTAGACAACCTCTTAAAGAACTATTTCAACTCAGAACTTGCAAATGGTGGAGCTAGATATTCAGAAGGTGTCTATGCAGTAGCCCTCAATCCTAAGACAGGTGCTGTATTAGCCATGTCAGGGATGAAGCACAATGTAGAGACTGGAGAACTGACCACGGACTCACTCGGAACTGTCACCAATGTCTTTGTTCCAGGATCTGTCGTTAAGGCAGCCACCATTAGTTCAGGTTGGGAAAATGGGGTCTTGTCAGGAAATCAAACCTTGACAGATCAACCAATCGTCTTCCAAGGTTCTGCGCCTATCAATTCCTGGTATACCCCTTATTATGGTTCTTTCCCGATTACAGCCGTTGAGGCCTTGGAATACTCATCTAATACTTACATGGTCCAAACTGCTCTCGGGATTATGGGACAAACTTATCAGCCAAATATGACAGTAGGAACCAACAATCTTGAATCTGCCATGGGAAAACTTCGCTCAACCTTTGGTGAATATGGTTTAGGAGTTTCTACAGGAATTGACCTACCAGATGAGTCAACAGGCTTTATCCCTAAAGACTATGATTTGGCCAACTATCTAAATAATGCCTTTGGGCAGTTTGATAACTACACACCGATGCAGTTAGCTCAGTATGTAGCAACGATTGCCAATAATGGTGTCCGCTTAGCTCCTCATATCGTGGAAGGAGTCTACGACAACAATGAACAAGGTGGTTTGGGAGAACTCATTAAGCAAACGGACAGCACAGAAATGAATAAGATTAATATTTCTGAGTCTGACATGTCTATCTTGCAACAAGGGTTTTATCAAGTGTCTCACGGGACAAGTGCTCTCACGACAGGTCGCGCCTTTTCAAATGGGGCAGCAGTCTCTATCAGTGGGAAAACCGGTACAGCCGAAAGTTACGTCAATGGTGGCCAAAAAGCCAACAATACCAACGCCGTAGCCTATGCGCCAACCGATAATCCGCAGATTGCAGTCGCAGTTGTTTTCCCGCATAATACGAATCTAACTAATGGTGTCGGACCTTCGATTGCTCGCGACATTATCAATCTATACAACCAACACCATCCAATGAACTAGAAAGGAAGCCATGCTTTACCCAACACCTATAGCAAAGCTGATTGACAGTTATTCTAAACTTCCAGGTATCGGGATTAAGACAGCAACCCGACTGGCCTTTTATACTATTGGGATGTCGGATGATGACGTCAATGAATTTGCAAAAAATCTTCTTGCAGCCAAGCGAGAATTGACCTATTGCTCTATTTGTGGACGCTTGACAGATGATGATCCTTGTTCTATCTGTACCGATCCTAGCCGTGACCAGTCTACGATTCTGGTTCTGGAGGATAGCCGAGATGTTGCTGCTATGGAAAACATCCAGGAATACCACGGACTTTACCATGTTTTACACGGTTTGATTTCCCCTATGAATGGGATTAGTCCCGATGATATCAATCTCAAAAGTCTCATGACTCGCCTCATGGATAGCGAAGTTTCAGAGGTTATCGTGGCCACTAATGCAACAGCAGATGGTGAGGCGACCTCCATGTATATCTCTCGACTTCTTAAACCTGCAGGGATTAAGGTCACTCGTCTAGCACGAGGTCTAGCAGTCGGAGCTGATATCGAATATGCGGACGAAGTAACGCTCCTAAGAGCCATTGAAAATCGTACCGAACTTTAGTCTGTAAGGATATAGAACGGGTAATTAGTTAGCAGATAAGACTTTAAGAAATCAAGAGACTGGATTTATTTTTAATCCAGTCTCTTTTGTGCTATTCAAGTTTAAAAAAATAAACAAATGTGATATACTAAAAAGCGAGTATTCTAGTAGAAATAGGACAATCATATGAAACAAACAATTATTCTATTATATGGTGGACGCAGTGCAGAGCGTGAAGTGTCTGTATTGTCAGCTGAGAGTGTCATGCGTGCGGTTAACTATGACCGTTTTAAAGTCAAAACTTTCTTTATCAGCCAGTCTGGTGATTTCATCAAAACCCAAGAATTTACCCAAACTCCTGGCCAAGATGAACGTCTCATGACCAATGAAACGATTGATTGGGACAAGAAAATTGCTCCAAGTACCATCTACGAAGAAGGCGCAGTTGTTTTTCCAGTTCTTCATGGACCTATGGGAGAAGATGGTTCCGTTCAAGGTTTCCTAGAAGTCTTGAAAATGCCTTATGTCGGTTGCAACATCTTGTCTTCAAGCCTTGCTATGGACAAAATCACGACTAAACGTGTCTTAGAATCTGCTGGGATTGCCCAAGTCCCTTACGTAGCCATTGTTGAAGGGGATGACTTGGCCTCTAAGATTGCAGAAGTTGAAGAAAAATTAAGGTATCCAGTCTTTACCAAACCATCTAATATGGGTTCTAGTGTTGGTATTTCTAAGTCTGAAAATAAAGAGGAACTCCATCAAGCTCTCGAACTCGCCTTTAAATATGATAGCCGCGTCTTGGTAGAGCAAGGCGTCAATGCGCGTGAAATCGAAGTTGGACTTTTAGGAAACTATGATGTCAAGAGCACTATACCTGGTGAAGTTGTCAAGGACGTAGCCTTCTATGACTACGAAGCAAAATACATCGATAACAAGATTACTATGGATATTCCAGCCAAGATTAGTGATGATGTAGTAGCAGTCATGCGTAAAAATGCAGAAGCTGCCTTCCGTGCTATTGGCGGGCTTGGTCTCTCACGTTGTGATTTCTTCTATACAGATAAGGGAGAAGTTTTCCTAAATGAGCTCAACACCATGCCAGGGTTTACCCAGTGGTCTATGTATCCATTGCTCTGGGACAATATGGGGATTAGCTATCCAGAACTAATCGAGCGATTGGTTGAGCTTGCTAAAGAAAGCTTTAACAAGCGTGAAGCGCACCTATTGTAAAGATAGCTATAAGGGCGGGGCAAGACTCCCTGCCCCTTTTTAAAGGAGTAAACATGAAACTTACGATTCACGAAGTTGCGCGTGTTGTTGGTGCAAAAAATGATGTGACAAGCTATGCGGACAGCCCACTAGTCAAGGCAGAGTTTGATAGCCGTTTGATTGGACCTGGTGATCTATTTGTGCCACTCAAGGGGGCGCGTGATGGTCATGACTTTATCGAGACGGCTTTTGAAAACGGCGCTGCTGTAACCCTGTCAGAGAAGGAAGTAGCAGATCATCCTTACATTTTAGTAGAGGATGTTTTGACAGCCTTTCAAGCTCTTGCAGCTTATTACCTTCAAAAGACAGGAGTAGATGTCTTTGCTGTTACAGGTTCGAATGGTAAGACAACGACTAAGGACATGCTGGCGCATTTACTTGCTACGACTTTTAAAACGTATAAAACTCAAGGAAATTACAATAACGAGATTGGACTACCTTATACAGTTCTTCATATGCCGGATGACACTGAGAAATTGGTCTTGGAGATGGGGCAGGATCACTTGGGAGATATTCATCTCTTGTCTGAATTAGCTCGTCCAAAGATAGCTATTGTGACTCTGGTCGGAGAGGCTCATTTGGCCTTCTTCAAGGATCGTTCTGAGATTGCCAAAGGTAAATTACAGATTGCTGATGGTATGGAGAAAGATAGCTTGCTCTTGGCGCCAGCTGATCCAATTGTAGAGGATTATCTACCTGCTGACCAAAAAGTAGTTCGTTTTGGTCCGGGTGCAGAACTCGAAATTACAGACTTAATTGAGCGCAAGGATAGCTTGAGTTTTAAGGCTAATTTCTTGGAGAAATCCCTTGATTTACCAGTAACAGGTAAGTACAATGCGACTAATGCTATGATTGCTTCTTATGTTGCCCTGCAAGAAGGAGTGACTGAGGAGCAGATTGCTCAAGCCTTCCAGGATCTAGAATTGACCCGCAATCGTACCGAGTGGAAAAAAGCTGCCAATGGTGCGGATATCTTATCAGATGTTTACAATGCCAATCCAACTGCTATGAAGTTGATTTTAGAAACTTTCTCTGCTATCCCAGCTAATGAAGGTGGCAAGAAAATTGCAGTTCTGGCGGACATGAAAGAACTTGGAGACCAGTCTGTTCAACTCCACAATCAAATGATTTTGAGCATTACACCCGATGCCCTTGATACCGTTATTTTCTACGGTGAAGACATTGCTGAATTGGCTCAATTAGCCAGTCAAATGTTCCCCATCGGCCATGTTTACTACTTCAAGAAAACAGCTGAGGAAGACCAATTTGAAGCCATGGTTAAGCAGGTCAAGGAAAGTCTTGGTGCAAATGACCAAATTCTACTTAAAGGTTCCAACTCTATGAATCTAGCCAAGCTAGTAGAAAGTCTAGAAAATGAGCACAACTGATTTCGCCAAAGCTATGCAGAGAATGTTAGCGATTACCGATACTGGGTTGACCTATACAAAGGATCCATTTGATCGTGAACGTTATGAGGATTTACGTCAGATTTTATGGAGTGTTTTGCAGGATCAAACAGAGCTCAATCAAGAGGAATTGACTGCAATTTTAAAACCAACAGGTAGCTATGCAACTCCCTTGATGGATGTGCGGGCTTGGATTGTTCAAGACCAGAAGATTTGTTTGGTTAGGGGACAAGGAGAAGATACTTGGGCATTACCTGGTGGCTTTGGTGAAGTAGGCTATTCGCCTAAGGAAAATATCCAAAAAGAAGTTCAGGAAGAAACAGGCTTTTCTGTAGAGGTAGGTTCTTTATTGGCAATTTTTGATACCAACCGCTTTCAACTTCAGAACAAGCAGTATGTAAAGTTCGTCTTTGACTGTCAGTTATTAGATGGACGCTTTCAGGAAAATCAAGAAGTTGCTGAATTAGGATTTTTTGACATTTCGGCTCTCCCTCCCTTATCTGAAAAAAGAATAACCAAGGAACAAATGGATATTCTATGGCAGGTTTATCAGGGTGAGCGGGAACAATATGTCGATTAGAAGTTTTACTTTATATTAAGATTGACAGTTTTTTTTACACAAAATTATAAGAAATAAATGTAAGCTAGGCTCTATAGAGATGAGTAGGAGGCCTGCTTATATGAAAATGAGGAAAATTATATGAATGTTTGGGATGCTTTATTTACCACCCATCCGACGGAGCCACCCCAATTTGGATTTACTTGGTACGCAAGCACATTTGCCTTACTGTTTTTGACAATTTATCTTGCTTATCGCTATCGTGATAGTAAGGTTTGTCAACGATTCTTCCAGATTATACAGGCAATACAGTTAATCTCGCTTTACAGCTGGTATTGGATCAATCAATTCCCGCTGTCAGAAAGCTTGCCTTTTTATCATTGCCGATTAGCCATGTTTGTAGTTCTCTTGCTTCCAGGTGTTTCAAAAACCAAACAATATTTTGCTTTGCTTGGAACCTTCGGGACGATTGCAGCCTTTGTTTATCCAATCCCCGACGCGTACTCTTTCCCGCACATTGTAATTCTGTCCTTTATTTTCGGACATCTAGCCCTTCTTGGAAATTCCTTGATTTATCTTTTAAACAACTACAATGCTCGTCTCTTGGATTTCAAAGGTATTCTTATACTGACCTCTTTACTCAATGGTTTGATTTTTATAGTCAATTTATTGACGGGTGGAGATTACGGTTTTATGACAAAACCACCATTGGTGGGAGACCATGGTCTTGTGGTTAATTACATCATTGTCACTCTATTTTTGACTTGTGCTATTTTCCTCTTCTCTAAAGGTTTTCAAGTCATCACTCAGGAGAAGGCAGAAAGAAGATTGAAAATCTGGCAGAAATAAAAAATATTTTCCCAACCGCTTGACTTTTATCTGAGAATTTTGATACAATAGTAGGCGGTATTGTTTACCCCATTTGTAAGGCCCCGGAACCTTTCAAATACCCTGCGGACCGGAACATCCGCCCTGTAAACAAAAACGACATTCATATAGGAGAAATCATGAACAAAACTACATTCATGGCTAAACCAGGCCAAGTAGAACGCAAATGGTACGTTGTTGACGCAACTGATGTACCTCTTGGACGCCTTTCAGCAGTTGTTGCTAGCGTACTTCGCGGAAAAAACAAACCAACATTCACACCACACACTGATACAGGTGACTTCGTAATCGTTATCAATGCTGAAAAAGTTAAATTGACTGGTAAAAAAGCAACTGATAAGATCTACTACACTCACTCAAACCACCCAGGTGGATTGAAATCAATCTCTGCTGGTGAACTTCGTTCTAAAAATGCAGTTCGTTTGATCGAGAAATCAGTTAAAGGTATGCTTCCACACAATACTCTTGGCCGCGCTCAAGGTATGAAATTGAAAGTATTCGTTGGAGCTGAGCACACTCACGCTGCACAACAACCAGAAGTTCTTGATATTTCAGGACTTATCTAAGGAAAGGAACAATAAAGTATGTCACAAGCACAATATGCAGGTACTGGACGTCGTAAAAACGCTGTTGCACGCGTTCGCCTTGTTCCAGGAACTGGTAAAATCACTGTTAACAAAAAAGATGTTGAAGAGTACATCCCACACGCTGACCTTCGTCTTGTAATCAACCAACCATTCGCAGTTACTTCAACTGTAGGTTCATACGACGTTTTCGTTAACGTTGTAGGTGGTGGTTACGCTGGTCAAGCAGGAGCTATCCGTCACGGTATCGCTCGTGCCCTTCTTCAAGTAGACCCAGACTTCCGCGATTCATTGAAACGCGCAGGACTTCTTACACGTGACTCACGTAAAGTTGAGCGTAAGAAACCAGGCTTGAAAAAAGCTCGTAAAGCTTCACAATTTAGTAAACGTTAATTCGAGAGAATTACTATACTTACAAAGAGCACCTTTCGGGGTGTTCTTTTTTATGCTTCCATACTAAATTGGTGCAATTGACACAGTTGTTGCGACTTTAGTCGCTTACAAATGTGGCTGCAACCTGACAAGTCAGTTGCCTCAAAACGTTAATCAATACGATACTATCAACGTTTACAGACATTCAAGAATTTTCTCTTGGATGTCTTTTTTGTATAAAAAATAGTTGTTTTTCGGAAAGTTAGCTATTAATATTTATCAATGATAAAAATAGCATGTTTTAAGGGACTGACCCCAAAAAGTGAGAATTTAATAAAAAGACACCTCCATGTGCATTTGATTATATTGTGTCAAATCCAACTTGGAGGTGTTTTTATTTAGTTCTCATTTACGGGGGTCAGTGCCAAAAAACACTTGACTTAATTAATGAAAAGGGTTATACTATGTTCAAGCAAATACTTGAATGATATTGAGGTGAGAATATGATTAACAAAGATACTTGTGAAATTTATTGTTATGACGAAGAAAAGGTCAATCGAATACAAGGGAATTTACAGACAGTAGATATTTCTAGTGTTGCCCAAATGTTAACAGCTATTGCAGATAAAAATAGAGCAAAAATTACCTATGCATTGTGTCAAGATGACGAACTGTGTGTGTGTGATATTGCAAATATTATAGGTGTTACGGTTGCAAATGCCTCTCATCACCTACGAACGCTCCATAAGCAAGGGATTGTTAAGTTTCGAAAAGAGGGAAAACTTGCATTTTATTCATTAGATGATGAGCATATCAGACAAATTATGATGATTGCATTGGCACTTAAGAAAGAAGTGAAGATCAATGTCTAGTGGGAAAGCAAAACAGTTCGAAGAAGAAATGAAAGCCTATCGTGTTCAAGGATTTACTTGTACGAACTGTGCAGCCATTTTTGAAAATAATGTTAAAGAACTTCCCGGTGTTCAGGATGCGAAAGTAAATTTCGGAGCATCTAAAGTTTATGTTAAAGGGACGACAACCATTGAAGAATTAGAAAAAGCAGGAGCATTTGAAAATTTAAAAATTCGAGATGAAAAAGAACAAAGGGTAGAAGGAGAACCTTTTTGGAAGCAGAAAGAAAACATTAAGGTATATATATCAGCTCTTTTACTTGTAGTTAGCTGGTTCTTAGGAGAGCAGTATGGTGAAGAGCATGTTCTACCGACAATTGGTTATGCAGCGTCCATTTTAATCGGTGGATATTCGTTATTTATTAAAGGTCTCAAAAATTTAAGCAGATTAAATTTCGATATGAATACGCTTATGACTATTGCCATTATAGGAGCTGCAATTATTGGTGAATGGGGTGAAGGGGCAACCGTTGTTATCCTATTTGCGATTAGTGAAGCATTAGAGCGTTATTCAATGGATAAAGCACGTCAATCTATTGAATCTTTAATGGATATTGCCCCAAAAGAAGCGTTAATTCGACGAGGCAATGAAGAAATGATGATTCATGTTGATGAGATTCAAGTTGGAGACATCATGATAGTTAAGCCCGGTCAAAAGTTAGCAATGGATGGAATAGTGGTTAAAGGTACATCGACATTAAATCAGGCTGCGATTACAGGTGAAAGTGTTCCAGTAACGAAAATCACAAATGATGAAGTATTTGCAGGAACCTTGAATGAAGAAGGGTTACTTGAGGTTAAAGTAACAAAACGAGTTGAAGATACCACTCTTTCAAAAATCATTCACTTGGTAGAAGAAGCCCAAGCAGAACGGGCCCCCTCTCAAGCGTTTGTCGAGAAATTTGCAAAATACTATACACCAGCTATTGTCATACTAGCTCTTTTAATTGCAGTAGTTCCACCATTATTTGGCGGAGACTGGAGCCAATGGATTTATCAAGGATTAGCTGTATTAGTGGTTGGTTGTCCTTGTGCCTTAGTAGTCTCAACTCCAGTTGCTGTGGTTACAGCAATAGGAAATGCAGCGAAAAATGGTGTATTAATTAAAGGTGGTATCCATTTAGAAGCAGCAGGACACTTAAAAGCGATAGCCTTTGATAAAACAGGAACATTAACCAAAGGGATTCCAGCTGTAACAGACATTGTGACATATGGTAGAAATGAAAATGAATTAATAACCATAACATCAGCCATTGAAAAAGGATCGCAGCACCCTCTTGCTTCAGCGATTATGCGAAAAGCAGAAGAAAATGGATTAAAATTCAATGAAGTAACAGTAGAGGATTTTCAATCCATTACAGGTAAAGGCGTTAAAGCCAAAATAAATAATGAAATGTATTATGTGGGAAGTCAAAATCTTTTTGAGGAATTACACGGAAGCATTTCAAGCGATAAAAAAGAAAAAATTGCCGATATGCAAACTCAAGGTAAAACGGTGATGGTGTTAGGAACAGAAAAAGAAATTCTTTCGTTTATTGCCGTAGCCGATGAAATGAGGGAATCGTCTAAAGAAGTTATCGGCAAGTTGAACAATATGGGAATCGAAACAGTGATGCTAACAGGCGATAACCAAAGAACGGCAACAGCCATCGGAAAACAAGTTGGTGTTTCGGATATTAAAGCTGACTTACTTCCAGAAGATAAGCTTAATTTTATTAAAGAACTTCGAGAAAAACATCAAAGTGTGGGGATGGTCGGAGATGGCGTGAATGATGCTCCAGCCCTTGCGGCATCTACCGTTGGTGTAGCAATGGGTGGTGCTGGAACTGATACAGCTTTAGAAACGGCTGACATCGCCTTAATGTCTGATGATTTGAGTAAATTGCCATATACAATAAAATTAAGTCGTAAGGCTTTAGCAATCATCAAGCAAAACATTACCTTCTCTTTGGCGATTAAATTAGTGGCATTACTTTTGGTCATGCCCGGTTGGTTAACACTTTGGATAGCGATATTTGCTGATATGGGAGCAACTTTACTTGTAACATTAAACAGTTTACGCTTATTGAAAATCAAAGAATAGGTTCTAAAATGGTTGTACTGACCCCAAAAAGTTAGACAGAAAATCTAACTTTTTGGGTGTTTTTATTTAATTCTCATTTACGGGGGTCAGTGCCAAAGGTTATGAAGTTTGGGCAAGGAAACATAATATCAAAACAATGGCAGATTCAATAATTAAATTAAGAGAACAAGGCATTAATTCCATTACCCAGCTCGATGATCTAATCAAAAAATCTGCTGATGATAGACAAGATTTGTTAGATAAAATAAAGAACATTGAAACTAAAATGAAGAGTTTATCTCAAGATATGGAAAATATAAATACTATAAATAAGTATCGTGAAATCTATAAATACCACAAGAAAAATCTTGAAGATAAACAATTTGCAGAGGAGTATTATAGCGAACTTCCCGTATATAAAATTGCCGCTAAAGAAATTTTAGAAAACTATAAAAAGCTACCAAAAACAAAAGAAATACTATCAAACTTCGATAAATTGCAAGAAAAAAAGAACAATTTTCTGACCTTGTTCAGTATAGGAAAAACTATGAAAATTATTATGAGATAGAAGGGGAGAGATAAAAAGCTATAAGCGTTCCTTACATTTGTTAAAAATACTTAACACAATTTGTTTACAATAGTAAACTTACTTCGAACATGTTTGTTCACATCTGTAGACAACTAGGGGGAAAGGAGAATGAGCACAATAGAATTTAATACTTATATCACAGATGCAGAAGATATTTTTAACCGTATTTGCAATAAGAAAGTCGGAAATGTAATAAGAAGTATCATTGACGATCATGTTTTAAGCTTCGATGATATAGAACGACTAGAAAAAATATTAGAGATGAAAAATCTTTCGCACTAGAAGAAGTGGATTGCAATTGTCCAGAAGGACAATGCGAATGTCATTTACATCATCATTTAGCATAAGGAGGAATTTAAAATGAATAATGACAACATGGATAAGTTAAAACACGAGCATGGAATCACAGATGAACATGGAGACCATAAGGATAAACATCAAGAACATCATGCTGGGCATGATCACAGTGGGCACGGAGGGCATGCCCACCATCATCACGGAAGCTTTAAGGAACTTTTCTTAAAGTCATTGCCACTAGGAATCATTATTATGCTCTTAGTCCCTTTGCATGGATTTGAACTACCATTCCAGTTTACTTTTCCATATTCTGATATTGTAGTAGCTATTTTATCTACTATATTAATTATTTATGGTGGACGTCCATTCTATCAAGGTGCAGTTGACGAATTTAAACAAAAAGAACCTGGAATGATGGCACTCGTTTCTTTAGGTTTAAGTGTTTCATATTCATACAGTATTTATGCTGTGATCATTACCTACGTAACGGGTGAACACGTGATGGACTTTTTCTTTGAATTTGCTTCATTACTATTAATCATGCTATTAGGTCACTGGATTGAGATGAAAGCTATTGGAGAAGCAGGAGACGCACAAGCAGCATTGGCTAAGTTAGTGCCGAAAGATGCTCACGTTGTATTAGAAGACGATTCAATTGAAACACGACCAGTTGCTGACTTACAGGTAGGTGATTTAATTCGTGTTCAAGCCGGAGAAAATGTGCCAGCAGACGGGATTATCGAGCGTGGCGAATCACGTTTAAATGAAGCTCTTCTAACTGGGGAGTCAAAAGCAGTAAAAAAAGGCCCTGGTGATGAAGTAATCGGGGGCTCAACAAATGGAGAAGGGGTTCTTTATATTAAAGTGCTTGAGACAGGTGATCAATCCTTTATCTCTCAAGTACAGAATTTAATCAGCCAAGCTCAAAGTCAGCCTTCCAGGGCAGAAAATATTGCGCAAAAGGTTGCAGGGTGGCTCTTCTATATTGCTGTTATTGTCGCGCTAATTGCTTTTGTAGTGTGGATGATTATTGGAGATATCCCAACGGCAGTTATATTTACTATTACTACATTAGTTATTGCTTGTCCGCACGCATTGGGTCTGGCTATTCCATTGGTAACCGCCCGTAGCACAAGCTTAGGAGCTAGCCGTGGCTTACTAGTAAAAGACCGCCAAGCCTTAGAAATAGCTCAAGATGCAGATGTGATGATTTTAGATAAAACGGGTACTTTAACAACTGGTGAATTTAAAGTATTAGATGTAAAACTTCTTAATGACAAATATACAAAAGAGGAAATCATTGCCTTATTGGCAGGTATTGAAGGAGGATCTAGCCACCCAATTGCTCAATCAATTGTAAGTTTCGCCGAGCAGCAAAATATACGTCCAGCATCTTTTGATTCGATTGATGTGATTTCCGGTTCTGGAGTAGAGGGTAAAGCAGGTGGGCACCGTTACCAATTAATCAGTCAAAAAGCCTATGGACGTAATCTTGATATGGATACTCCAAAAGGAGCAACTCTTAGTGTCTTAGTAGAAAACGATGATGCCATTGGTGCTGTAGCTTTAGGGGACGAATTAAAACCAACAAGTAAAGAGTTAATTAAAGCTCTTAAAAAGAACAATATTCGACCAATTATGGCAACAGGTGATAATGAAAAAGCGGCTCAAGGCGCGGCAGCAGATTTAGGGATTGAATATAGATCAAATCAATCTCCACAAGACAAATATGAGTTAGTTAAAACACTTAAAGATGAAGGAAAGAAAGTTATCATGGTAGGTGATGGTGTAAATGATGCTCCTTCTCTTGCCTTAGCAGATGTTGGTATAGCTATAGGTGCTGGAACTCAAGTTGCGTTGGATTCAGCTGATGTCATATTGACTCAATCCGATCCAGGAGATATTGGATCATTCATTGATTTAGCACACAAAACAACTCGTAAAATGAAACAAAACCTATTTTGGGGAGCTGGTTATAACTTTATAGCTATCCCTCTAGCTGCAGGAATTTTGGCTCCTATTGGTATCACATTAAGCCCTGCATTAGGAGCAATCCTAATGTCTGTGTCAACAGTCATCGTCGCCATTAATGCTATGTTATTACGTTTAGATCCAAAAAATAACGGTTAACAGATTGAATGATTGAAACTCCTTAAAGTATCAAGATATAATAGTTTTACAGGAGAAAAAGAGATGTAAGTACTGGCTCTTTGTAAAATCGTGTTGGTAGAAGTAGACGATTTTTAATTTATTACGGTAGCAAACTGGTTTTTACATAAAGTAATTGATAAACCCAATATAGATCAGAAAGAATTACTTGAAGCTACCGCACAATATAGAAAGTTATTGATACCTGACCTAATAATTAAAGGAGTGGGATTGATTCTATCCTTAATTCTCTATCCTCCGATTATGATGTATAGTGTTTTAATTGCGGCATTTTACATCATAACTTTAAAAACACTATCTGAAAAAAGAGTGAATAACTAAAAAACGGTGACCAAAGTTAGGTGTATTATTTTAACACTTACAGACCTAAACTATTCCCCTATTTATAATCTATTGATTCATATTTTATGAAATTAATCAGTAGATATCGTTCTGAAAAGCCTTGATAATACGCTGTTTTTAGTCCAACTGAAACCCAAACTTTCCAAACCAGGCTTGAAAAAGGCCCGTAAAGCGTCACAATTTAGTAAACGTTAAAACTTATTTACATTTATTAAAAGCATTTCGTATCAAAAATACGAGATGCTTTTTTTCTAGCTTAATTTTACAAATTGGATTTTGAAGGACACCATGGACCTATTTTCAAGTTGATAACGACTACAAATTTGTTCTGGAGACCATGAAGATCGTAATCGCTCTTTAATTTCCTACTTCAATTCACAGGAGTCTAACTCGATTTTCTTCCCTTCTGCTTCGCCAATTGTTCATTGTGTGTTTGTGCTGCTTTTGCAGAGTAAGTGTCATTACCACACTTAATTCTCTTGAGAAGGTTGATTTGTGAACGCCTAATTTTCTAGCTATTTGGCAGGGTTTGAGACCTAATTCTAGGTAAGTCTCTATCTTAATTCGCTCAATTATGGTAATATGATGGTAGCTTATAGATTTCTCCCGTGTTCTGTTTAGTGTGGTTACTTACAGTTTACACGAGATTGGGCTCTATGAGTTTTTTGTTGCACTATATTTTACCATTTATCAAATATAAAAAAGTAAGCTCAGAAAATCTCTGATCTTATTCTCATATCTCTCCAAACAACTTCCGTAAAATTTTCGGTGTGATACGTTGTCCTGGCCCTACGTAAGTATAGGCGTGCAGGTACATGGCAGGATTGAAGTTGAGTTCGATACAGGTGCAATTTGGTAGCTCCTTACTAGCAGGCTTGGTGTAGTCTGGGATAATCAAATCGACTCCACAGGCCCAAGCCCCCATAGCAGTCGCCATATCGGCAGCTAGTTGTTTGTAACTCTCGCCCATCTGGTCAGTCATGTCAATGGAGTCGCCTCCAGTTGAGATATTAGAATTACCACGCAGAAAGGTTTGGCTACCTTTAGGCAAGACTGTATCAGGTGTGTAACCCTGCTGTTCCAACATGAGTAATTCAATATCACCCAGATTGATGATTTCAAGAGGTGAGCGATGGTCTCGACCACGCAGAGGGTCTTGGTTTTTCTTTTCGACTAATTCTCGGATGCTTGAGCTTCCGTCGCCTACGACATTGGCCGCAACGCGGAGCACGACAGCCTCGCATTTTCCATCCAAGATAAAGAAACGGTACTCGGTCCCTGCCACAAACTCCTCGACTAGCACATGGCTATCTTCCGAAAAGGCGATGTCTAGGGCTTTTTCATAGCCAGAAAGGCTTGTTGACTCTTGGAAGATGGAAATGCCTAGACCGAAGTTGGTGGATTTGGGTTTGACAACAATAGCAGAGTTGGCTATTTGTCCGTAGTACCGCAAGGCATCGTCCTTGTTAGCAAATTCTGCTCCCGCAGGTACTGGATAACCAGCCTTGTCCAAAATCTTTTTGGTCACAACCTTATTAGCCATGGCCAGTGGAATTACGTAGTTATCTTTGGATGTCATGTTGCTATTTTTAATGTACTCCACATGGTCACCATGCCAGAGTTTGAGAAATTGGTCTTCCTCATCTAAAATTTCTACGTTCAAGCCCAGCTGAATGGCGTCAAAGAGAATCATTTGGGTGGAGAGTTCCATGTTTTCATAGCCTTTGAGGGCATAAGGTGCTGTCCAAGCATAGTCATGAAAGGCTTGTCCTTGTTGTTGGCCAAATTTTTCAAGGGACCCTTCTTCAACCTGCTCTGCTATTTTTCCAGAAAGGGTCAAACGTGGATCAAGAAGAGAGGCCTCCACCTTAGTGATAAGCTGGCTATAATAGTCATCCAGTCCAAAGTGAGCGACGATGTCCTTCATGGCTGTCACGATAGGTTTAGGGTCAGCCTCTTTAGGAAGTGGTGTGTGGGGATGGCTGAGAGCGATTTGGTTGTTGAGAGTAGCAGCTACTGCCAATTCTTCGTCGACTTGCTCCATGTCGTCTAGCCACAAGAGTGCGAGTGCAAAGAGGTGGGTGGTGTCTAGTGTTTCTTGGCTGATTGCCAGTGGCTCAAAGGGGTTGAGGTCAAAGTTGCGGAACTCTAGATAGGAGATGCCCTTAGTCAAAAAGTCCCGGCTAGTCTTAGCACCGCGTAAACGGATGGCAGAGTAAAATTCTTTTTCAGAGGACAGTTGCCCAGATCCAACAGCGTTTTCGATGTCGGTCACGTATTGCTCCAGTGAAGAGAAGGAAATGTGAACATCGGGGGCATTGACATAGCCGTAGTTGGAGTTACGAATCGACCGCACGCAACCAATTTCATCTGTCAAAAACCCTTTTTCTGCTAGCGGGCTTGCTCCGTAAAGGTAGGTCAAGAGCCAGCGATAACACAAGAAGTTCTGAGCTAACTTGAGATAGAGGGCATTCTTGAAGGTCAGTAAATCGTCATAGTCACTGACTTCAAAGAGCTGCTGGGTCAGATCTTTGCCGAGTTCAAAATTATAGTGAATTCCAGATATGGACTGGAGCAATTTGCCGTAGCGTTCTGCCAAACCAACTCGGTATTGATACTCGTAGTCACTTTCCAACTGGGCAATCTGAATCTCTTCTTCTACAATCACAGGTGGCATGGATAAAGGCCAAAGATATTCTGACTTATCCATTGAGCGAATAGCCACATCGGTGATGGCCCCGAGGAAGCGACGAGCTTCCGTGGTCGACTGTGCTACCGGTGTAATGAGCTCTAGTTGAGGTTCGCTATAATCTGTCTGGATATAGGGATGGAAACTGCGAGAACCCAATTTTTCAGGGTGTGGCGTTTGAGCGACACGGCTTTCAGTATTGATTCGTAGAGATTCGCGCTCCAGACCAAAGGTAGCTTGTAAGATGGGAGTATTTGGGGATAATTTTTGAAATACGTTTGATAGGTTCATGATTGGGCCTCGAAATAACTAGTTTCTCTATTATTTTATCAGTTTGTTAAATAAACTCAACTTTCTGCTACGGAGATGGAGAAGGAAATGCTCGTACGAATTGACTATTTACTTGCATTAAATATAAGCAAAAGCATTAGTAGAAGTATTGAAACTACACCTAATAGTTTTTTCCCCACACTCAATCTCTCATTTCTGTCTTTTTTTCGCAGACAGTTATAAAGTCAGTCAGAACAAGCCTTGTAAGTGTGTAAATTAATTTTTACAGAACTAAACTATTTTCCCTTTTAAAATATATTGATTCATATTTTATGAAATTAATAGGTATATATAGTTCTGAAAACACAAGGTATTGCATTGTTTTTAGTTCAAGTGAAAATCATTCTTGTCAAACCAGGTCTTAAGAAAGCTCGTAAAGCATCACAATTCTCAAAACGTTAATCAATACGATTATATCAACATTTCGAAGCACTTCATGGTTCACACCATGGGGTGTTTTTTTGATTATTTTTAGCAAAATTCACACCACTTTTCACACCAAATTCACACCATTATTTTTTAAGATTACGAAAGGCAATTTCTCCAACAGCCATTGGAATTACATTTGAAGTGTTGACATAAGTCTTAGTTGTAATTGTATCACTGTGAGTGAGTGCTTCAGAAATATCTTCCATAGGGGTTCCTGCCTGTTTAGCGAGTGTGGCTCCTGTATGTCGTAATTTATGAGGGGTTGCATGTGCAAGATCTGGATGACGACGCTTAACAGATTTCATCTTGTTGTTAAGGTAATCAGCATGGAGACAACTGTTTACATTTCCCTTTGTATCAATGTACGTAAACACATACTGTTCTGGAGTCTGCATGATGTTAAATGAAGCCAGTTCAGATTTTTGTTGCTTCTTCCAAGAATTTAACAAGTCGGTAAGTTCTGGTGGAATCGAAAAAATCGTCTTTTTATTCCCTTTAGTTGATTTTCGATTTTTATATCGATCTAAGGCTTGAACCAATTGAATTTGTTGATTTTTGAAATCAATATGTTTCCATTGCAAAGCGTAGCTCTCTGACTTTCTATCTCCTAAAAAGAAGGTAGTATAGAACAAAACATAGTCTTTGAATAGAATTTTTTCAGTCTCTAAATCCTTTTCAAAAGCTGTAAACCATGCTTGAAGTTCTTCTTGAGATAGATATAAATCTTCATCTTTTTTAGATTCCTGTAGCTTGATTTTCTTAGTTGCTTTGATACGGCTAATGGTTTTAGAGAGACGATTAGTTTCGATATACTCTAATTCTTCTGCCCAGTCAAAGATAGAGTTAACGTAGCTCCTGATAACTTTGAAATTTGCATATTCTTCAGCCTTTTGAGTCAATAGATTTAGCACAACTGGCTTATTTTGATTAAGAAAGTCTATTGAATAATTCCCAAGTAAGGGTAAGATGTGTTTTCTAAAAGCAATTTCTGTTCCAACTATAGTTGCTTGAGAAGGTGGTTTAGCAGTAAAAGTAGTCTGACCTGCTTTGTAGGATTCCCACCAAACGTTTTGATAGAAATCTGAAAAAAGGATAGAACCACTATTTTCTAATGAGACTGAATCTCCACTATGAATTTTATCAATCTTATTTTTAAGTTCTAGTTCATATTTTTTTGCTTCAATCCTTGTTTTGAATCGTTTTTCAATCACTTTCTTATCAACACCTAGTGAAGACTTCACTTCCTCAGGAATATAGACACGTAAGCGATAGGTTCCGTTTTTAGTTTTTGTAATAGACATAGTATTCTCCTTTTGAATTGAGCTAGAAAATACCATGGTTACATTATAACAAATGACCATAGAATTTCTACTGCTTTTGTAACCAGCGATTGATTTCTGTTTTGCTAAAGCGAACAGTTTTTCCAACCTTAATGCAAGGCAAGCCTTGCTTAATCCACTTGTCTAAAGTATTGTTGGTTATATTCAAATATTCACAAGTTTGCTTTTTATTTAAAAACTGATTGGTATTTTCATTAATATCTAAAAATTTATCCAGTTCTTTCTTAACAGTATCTGATATTAGTAATTGAAATTGCCGAATCATTTCGTCTGGAATAAATAAATTCATAAATAGTCCCGTTTATTTCTTTCTATTAGATTTAAATTTTTTTAGTTTGTATTTTGTTTTTTAAGTCTTCAAGGGTTGAAGAGTTAAAAAATAGGGAAACGTTGCTGTAGCAATACTTTTCCATTTTTTAAATCAGATTTTATATTAAAATGGTAGATGTGTTTTCCAAGTTTTATTAAAAAAATAATCCAGGAATGAACCTATGTCTTTATCCTTGCTTTGAATAATTTCATTAAAAAATGGATCTTTTTTTTCATTTGTAAAACTAGGGATTTTAAAAGAAAGTAGTTCATTATTTTGATTATCCTTGTAGCAACCAAAATCAAGGATAGTAACAAGAGATAGAGTATTTAGCATTAAGCGAAAGAGATATAGTACTTGCCATGTAATCATAATAGAAAGAAAATAACTTTCATTTTTTAAGTCATTCCTCCTACTTTCTTTAACAAGATTTTTTTTAGTTCTTGCAGAGTTTTTTGGATTTACAAATTCAGATACATCAATAAACAAGAAAATAGATTCATCCAATGTTAATGGATATAAATAATCCATAGCATGATTTAGTTGAGTTTCAAAAAACGTTTTTATATATCCATCTTTACCTTTTTCCTCGTACAATTCTTTTAACTTATTTTGGGTATCTCTTACTGAAGTTTGAACAATTATCTTAAAGTTTGATAATCCTTTCTTAATCACACTATACACAAATGAAGAGAGCTGATCATTATGTAGTTTATCTAAGTCAGTAGTCTTGAATTCACTTTTAATTTTTTTTTCATTCAGTGTTATTTCGTATCTATAGATGCGGTATTTACGAGATACGTTTAATTCAATCTGTTTATTATGTTCTGCTTTTGCTGTTTTATCGTAAAGAACATGCAACAAGTTTTCATTTTTTTTACTTGAAAGAATATGGTGATCTTCATAAGTTGAACATTTTGTATAAACTTTTTTATTTACTTGAGATGTTTTAGATAGACTCCTCAATAATAAATTTCTTGTTTGAAAATGTATAATCGCATCAGTAGCAAATGTAAATGCGATTTCCATTTCATGAACCCTAATAATAGTTGGGATAATCCAAATACCAGTTTTCTGTTTGATTCCTGTTATAACGTTTATTAGTTTCTTTCGTATTGCTGAAATAGAGAGAGTTTCAAAATTGAGACCTCCATGATTCAGCTGTAGTAAGCAATAATTAACAGTATCTCCGTTTTCTTTTTTATAAATTTTTCCAATTTCAAGTCTTCCGAATTCCCTTGATTGGATAATTAAATCTTCTATCTGATTTGAATTGTAATTAAATTTTTTAACTTCACGAGGATTCGTTTTTCTGAATTCTATCAGTTTTTCAATGTCAACAATTAGATTCTCACCTAAGTTAAAAACCATGCGATCAAAGCCCCAGAAGGAATTCATAAAACTAAAACAAGATTGAATTTCTTTCTCATTTAAATGCTTCTGTTCAGTAGAAACTTTAAGTTGTCTTTTCAAGTTTTTAAGGTTTCCTTTCTACTATTATTTTTGATTGAAATTATGTTAGGAAGTATTAGAGATTGAAAAAAAGCAGTTAAATTATTTTAACCGCATTTGTAATTCAATTTACATATTCATTTTTTCGCGTATTAGAAGTATGCCACAAATTTTTAAGAAAATGCCCATTTTTAGGAAAAATAAATTAAAAAATGAAAAAAATTTTTAAAAATAAAAAACACTCAAAATTTTGAGTGCTTAAAAAACGCGTCGTAACAAGGTTTTGAAGGAAAAAGTAAGTTTTTATCTACTTTATTTATTTTTTAAAAAAATTTTTTTATTCTTCATTTAAATTTAGGATGTTGAGAAAAAGATCAATACTTTCAGTACGATTTTTATTTAGTTGAATTTTTTAATTTTAATGAGAGATATATCATAATGTTTGGAAAAAGTTATTTAGTTTGCTTGTGCGATTAACTTATATGCATAGGATTTTTGAAACTCTTCTGGTCGATTGTGTCCGAGAGCGCGTGATACAATTAAACAAGCCTTTCGATCAAGGACAACACCTTTTAATTCACCTCGTAGATAAATTTTTTCTTTTTTATCTTTGATATCTTTGGGATCTCGAGCGACAAGAAGATAAAGACGTTTTGCGTATTCTGCACGATATTTATGAGGTTTTAAAGCAGATGGAGCTTGAAACACACGCTTTTTACCAGCTAGTTTAAATTCTTCAACAAGCCTTTCTAATTCTTCTTTGTCTCGCGTAATAATCGGAATCCATCGGTCTCGTGCTCCTTTTGATTTATGCTTTTTACCAATGATTTTAAGATAGTATCGACCATCTTCACGTTGATGTAGAGAATCACCTGTAATAGCTTTTAATTCATTCTTACGTAACCCAGTGGCAGATACGATTGAGAACCAGCGATTATTTGTTTCTTCAGACATCCTGTCATCATTAGACTTCAAACGATTATTCTTTTTGTCTGCTCGATATCGAATATTCGTTGCAATAAAAGCAGTAGAAGATACACCTAAGACTTTGGCTAATGCTGCTTTATAGGTTGACTGGGTTGGAGCAGAAAGTCCTAATTTCTTACAATGTTCTAAGTATTGATTTACTAAGTCAATCCATCCCTCAATATCGTTAGATTTATCAAGAGCTTCTAAATCTTCGGCAGTAGTTATTGAGGCAACAAAGGAAGCAAATCTGCTCCAGGAACCAGCGTAGTTATGAAGCGTTCGGTCGGTATGGATTAAATGAATGTCCTCTCCCGTTTTTTTGGATTCATTTCGCTTGATACCCTTTCCTTTTTTAAAGCGCGTGACTAGATTAGTTAGTCCTTTTGATTGGACGAATTGTTTACGGCCTTCGAAAGTAGTTAGAGAATCCATCTGTTGTTTCTTAGCTTTCTCTTTAGCTTTTCGTCGATCAGCACGACTACGTCTCTTCTTTGCCATAGTTCTTTCCTTTCTATTGTAGATAATGTGCTTTTAAAGAAGGTCTTAAGAAAATTCTTAAGGTCTTTTTAATTCAAGTTGAAGTAGTGCAGTGACATAAAGCTTGTATTCACTGATGTAGTATCTTCCCTTTGCTGAGGGCGCTTCTTAATTGATGGCTAAGAAGATAACCAAGTCATTTTACAACATGACAAGTTGACTCAATTTAAATAAGATGTAGAGTTCCATCTAACAGATAAAATCTGTTGTTTTTTCTTGTTAGTCTTTTTCAGGTTTAAATGCTCTAAATTTAGCGACCGAGTTAAGCTAGTTTTTGTATTCTATTTTTAGACTATTGTTATTTACTTTCGTTTCTCTACTTTTATTTTTTACTTTGTTACGAACAAAAAACTTTTTTTAAAACTGCTGTTGACATTACTTTTATTATCTACACATTTATTTTTTTTAGTTAATGAAATACAAAACTGGTTCTTTCCTAACCCAGCTAAAACCTGCTGTTTCCACGATAGCTACCTCCTTTCAAACATAAAAAACGTAGCTATATTAGTTACGTCTCTACTCAATCAATTATTTCTATAATATTAGTATGCCACAAAAAACAAAACAAAAAAATCAGGATAAGATTATTTTACGTTATTCACTTTTACATGGTACTGTGTGTTTAGCGTGACTTACACATACGTTTCTGTCAACGCTAAACACACAGAAAAAATCAGAATCTCAAAAAAACTGAGGGATGAGAGAAAGAGGTATAAGTACAAAAAAATTAAGAAATAAACAATACCTTTATCAGTTTTTTTAATTTTTTATTTTTATAATTTGAAATTTGTGGCAGACTATAAGTAAAGATAAAAACAAGGAGGGAACAACTATGTTTCTAAAATATTATTCACTCATTAACTATATTCTTTTTAAAAATCGCAGAGAATTCGAAAACTCATTTGATTGCTATCCGAAAAAGACAGTGTATGAGTTTTATATTAGGGAGTCTACAGGAGGAATGAAAATTAGACAAAAAGAACATAATGCAATTCATGTTAGCCTAGTTTCTAATAGAGGAAGTTATGTTACACTTTACTTAAGAAATTTTACGCCAGAAGATTTGGTGAAAGTGATGATTTCTTTAATCAAGCAAAAGAAAGAACTTGGATATGAAAGGTTGATTTGCTTGTTATCGGAGCTCAAAAATGATGAATCCATCAGTTTACTAATGAAGTTATCCTAAAATAAACACACTGGGACCAGTATCTCAGTGTGTTTTTGTGGTAAATCAAGAGATTATGAATAAAATTGAAATGTCTAGTTATTGAAAAAACGATAACTAGACGTTACAATAAAACATGTGAATTATTTTTTAAAGTATATGATATTAAGAGAAAGTTCGAAAGGGATAATGAAATGAAAACTCCAAAGCTGTATAATGATTTGATCAATGAGAAAAAAATTACCAATGAAATTATTGCAGAATGTGTATATTCTGTGAATAAGCGAGCTAAAAATTATCGTGATAAAATTAAAGAATACAAAAATGGAAGGTTCCATCAGCATTTGGAGAGTAATATTGAAAAAGCGTAAGAGGAAATGGGAAAATACTATCAACTAAAAGAGGAGTTATTGAAAGTATTTTCTCCGACTCTGATTCACAAACAATTCATTGGCGAAGAGAAAAAAAGAGTATATAGTTATGAAAAAAACTATGAGGAATTGTTGAAAGAAAAAATTAATGATATTATTTGGAAAAATAGTTACTATGATTACGATAAAGATATGGAGGTCGAGTTTTTTGATTATCATCTAGGAACAAAAAAATATCTATATTTCTTATATTACGAAATTGGGGAATATAGTTTTCATTCACCTATTACAGAGAAAATTGCTGAAAGGAAAACTAATCTAGAAATTCAAGAAATCGACGAAAATTTCAAAACCCAAGGCTCTAAGATTGAAGGTTTGCTGTCAATGCAATTTGTAAAAAAAGTCTTGGAATTACTTCAAAGCGAAGATTATACAATCGTGAATGAAGAGTAAAACATGAATTGTGCATTCTGTAAACAAATGGTCGAAGAATAAGATGATTAAACCAAAGGATTTAGTTGAATGTTTTATGAGACTAAATCCTTTTTTGTTTGATTTGAATTAGCTAAGAATTATGATACAATAAAGTAAGTATATTTTTATAGTTATAATTCTGTTTTTGGGATTAATATTATCCCCTTGGATTCAATAGAATAGTAGTATTATTTTGTATATTTTGATTAATAAATTTTTAAGAGGAGGCTATTTGTCATGTCTTTTTGGGATGCATGGTTTGGTACACCGACAGAAAAGAAAAGGGAACAATATAGAACCCTATATAATGATTTGAACAGTCAATTAAAAACTTTTAAGGCTAAATTAAAAACGATGGAAGGGAAAGTTGATAGCTATAATAATTCTCGGCCTTCTATGAGTACCAGTTATATTCCAGAGGATGTCTTTAGTGATAGCGAAGGTCGTGTAAAAGGGAAAGTTGATACTGTACGAACTAATCAATCTAGTGATGCAAAGAATTTATCGAGCGCAGTTGATGCAGCTTATGAACGATATAAATACTATGATCGCTTAGCAGAACAAGAGCGCAAAGAGAGAGAAGCTGAAGCGAGACGTCAGGCTGAAGAACGTAAAAATAGAAATAAAAGTTGGAGATGAGTTCTATGGCAGATTTAAAAATAAAATATAAAGATTTAGAAACAGCCATCCAATTATCAAAAGAAATTAATCAAGAATTGACAAGTTCATACCAGACAGTCACTCAATTAAAAACATATCTTCAGTCTGCTAAATGGTCTGGCAAAACTAAGGTGGCTTTTGAATCTTATTTAGACATTGTCCATAAATACCATAAAGATTTGAGATCTATTATGGAGGAACACGAAAAAGCAGTAACAAGTTTGAAAAAATCAATTGATAACTATAACAGTTCATCGGAAGTTGCGTCCATAAAGGGGTTGTAAGTATGTCTAACAAAGAAACATTTTCTATTCACGAACTCCATTATCTAATTGGTGCCTTTGACGGAGAATTGATGCCTGGCTTACCCACTCTAGATGAGATTGTAACAGTTTCTGAGATGGTGTGGACGATGGCCAAAGAAGCTCTTGAAAAAAAGGGATTAGTTAAGGAGGATGGTTCTTTAACAGAATCAGGTTTTGTCATAGTTGAAACTCTACGAGAATATTGTATCGGAACAACATTGGTCATTGTGAATAATTTTTATTTTATGCAATGCCGTGACAGTAATTTCTCTATACTTATAGTAGATACTGGACAAGGATATCAACTTGCCAAGATTAGTCCCATGAGTCGTTTAATTTTACTTCAGGAAAAACTTGCCCTAGTAACAAGGAATCCTATGGAAGACGAAAAGTCTTTTCTAACTGAGGAAAAGAAGATGAATTCCGCTATAGAGGATGCTTTAGCATCCGAACAGGCACTAATGGTACAATATTATCCTTTAGAGCAGATGAGTCAAACCAAACACGCAGAATTACTATTAGCTTCTTTTCTCTTTGTAGAGTGCAATGGAGAACTACTCGGATTTGATGTGAAGAAAGAAGAACTATATAGATTCAGTCAGTATTATTTTCTTGAAAGACTGTATACTTGGTTGAAAATTCCATTTAGGGAGGAGGATTTTGAAAATGGTCTTGATTGATGTGGCTACGATGGATGGTGGCGGTTCTAAAGAAATCGTCATGAATCCGGATGAAATGCAAGCAATTATGCGTTATATCACAACAGTTGAAGTTTCTTTTCAGAACAACTTGGCTCCAAAATTAAAGAGCTTGTCTGAAACGAAATATTATGAAGGTGGGGAAGCTTCAAAAGCCATGGATCACTATGCGGACATGCTCAATAAAGTGAATGAAGTTGGTGACCTATATCGGCGTGCAAATGGTGAAATCTTAAACATGATGGGGCAATGGCTTGAACAAGACGCTAAGTTGAGAGATGATTTCATAAATGGTCTTTCATCCAATCCTAAATTGGTAGAAAATTTAGATAGTCTCGGCATGTTAGGAGGAGGCGAGGAATGACAAAAGATGTAGAACTTCATTCGTCAACTTGGAAGAGTATGAAACAAGCTATAACGGGACTTACTGAAAACGTCACAGTCTCTAGTAGTGGTTATGGGAATTACACCAATGCCCAAGCAGGTCCCTATAGCACCGGGACAACTTCAACCGGATTTGCTAAACGAGTGGAAGACTTGGTCAAGATTTCAGAGAAAGTCCAGCAAATGATCAAGGAAAGGGACACGGATGGTGTTGTCTCTTATACCTACCATGATGAAACCAGTACCGCCCAAACGCTGCAATCCAAACTCTCCACCCTAGAACGCTATGCTGAGAATGTAAACAACTATATCAAGAATAAAATCGACCAACCCTTCTATGAGGCTATGGACAAGGTGGGGGCTAAGCTAGAAGCCCTAAGCATTCAACAGTACAAAACAACAAACAAGGTTGGCTATAAGCGCATCGAGCCTGTGAAAGATCCCTATGGCCATCCTGTCGGCACCAAGGAAGTCACCCCACGTGAGATAGGGATTGATGAACTCTACAAGGTTGACAGTCCCTATAAGGCAACCCTGCAGAAAAGCTATGAGGAATTCAAGAAAAGCAAGGATTATAAAGACCACAAGCTGACCCAGGATCAATATCTGATGGCGATGCATCATACTCGATCTTTTGAGTATGTCTCGATTGATGACGAGAAAGCCAATATAGAGATGTGGCGAGATATCGCTCTTGGAGTAGGAGTGGTTGTCTTGACCATTTTCTGTCCCCCAGCTGGAGCAGTTGCCGGTTTCGTTGTAGCTGGTGCTGATATGTATTCAGCCGCGACTGGTAAGGACTGGGGGACGGGTCGCGAGTTGGATAATACCGAACGAGGCATGCGAGGAGCCTTTGCCTTGCTTGACTTAATCCCAGCCGGTAAATATCTAAGTAGCTTGGCCAAAACAGGAAAGACCGCAGGACTCACTGCTGTTAAGACCAGCCTCAAAACAACTATAAAAGAAGGAGTGGAGCAAGGAGTTAAGAACCTTGATAACCTTAAAGGGATTCTGAAGAGCACTAAGGGGTTGACAGATAATATGATTTCCCAGCTGAAAACCTATGGTAAACAGCTTGATAATCTTCGCCCAAGTAAGATTCTATCGAATTCGGCAGACGCTTTAAGCGATGGTTTACGCCATGCGGATAATGTTCTTAGTGAAGCGGCTCAGAGATTTAGTTTAAATCCCCTAAAACAATTACAACCAGCGACAGGCTCCATTCCATTTGAAGGAGGTAAGCTAACACATATAGCAGATAATATCAGTGCTTTTGCGAAGAATCTAGATGGCAGTGTGGATGATGTGATGGAGCTAGGAGGAAAATCTGGCAGTAGGTTTGGTGGTTCGCAGACCAAACATTGGTTGGAAGATGCTGGTGAAATATTGACAGACGGAAGCCATATGGATGGAAAAGTTCCGAAACCTAATGTAGTATACGAGGCTGGAGAACATCACTATCTTTATCGTACTGATGAGGTTGGTCGTATCGATCGGGCATATGCTGAAGATTTGCAACTAAAACTCCATGAAGGTAGATTACCTCATAATTCAAATACTCCAGATAAAGAAATTGGAGACCATGCAGGGCATATATTCGGAGATTTATTTGGTGGATCACCTGATTTAGATAACCTTGTTTCACAAGCTAAAGATGTCAACTTAAAAGAATATCGCCGTATTGAACGTGATTGGGCAGATGCTTTAAAATCAAATCCACCAAAGAAAGTTGAAGTAGATATTAAAATTAACTACGAGGGCTCTTCAATGAGACCAACTAGTTTTGAAGTGGTGTACAGTATTGATGGTGAGGTACGTACTGAGATAATTAAAAATGTTAATAAATAGGAGAATAAAATGACACAATTTGAAGATAAATTCATGGAAGTTCAGGTTAGCATGATTTCACTAGCAATGGAATATGTCCAAAATCAAGCAGAAAAAGTATACATTTATTGTATCTCTGAAGAAGCATTACTTTCTTTTGATGTTTTTTATAAAATTAATGGAACTGTGACAAAAATGTATGCGGTGAATGAAATTATAAATAAAAAAGTAGACACTTCAAAAAATATGATGGTAGCAGTACAACGGTTTGGTCTTGAAGATATACAGAAATTGCTTGATGTGTGCCAAGAATATGACCGTGAACATCCAACTGAAATGTGGTTGATTTATGATGCCAAGAAAAACAGTCTTGATAGTCGCTATAGTTATGAAGGGCGTTATGACAAGGATGAGGAATTGATTCCACGTCTAGAGTTTGAAAAATGGTTTGAGGAAGTAAAAGAAAATCAGCTATAGTATTTATGGGAAGGCTATTAATTTACAGTTCTATACTTTTTATAACTGACTAGTATTTTGGTATTATAGTCATTCTGATGAACCTTGGTAAAGAATACCTAAGTATGACAATAGATATTATTATGATTACTGGAGTTTTGACACCTTCTCAACTTGTAAGATCAAAGGAATCTACGACGAATGCTTGAAAGACCTATTGTATTTCCCATATGATCTTCTAGTCCAAGAAAACTGGGGGAATCCAGTTTTTATCAAACAGGTAATCTTCTTTTTCTTCACGTTAACAAGGACATCCACAGCATGGATGAGGTCTTCAAGCAAAGATGGATTATATCGGAGGTTGAAAGCAGAAAAGTATGATAGAAAGCTTATTTATATGGTAGAATTTTTAGTTTAAATATGCGTTGAATAGGTTTTAATAACTTATCTCGTCAAAATAATTTTTGTTAAAAATACTTGTATCTATTATTTAATATAATACTTGCGTAAGTATTGGAATAATGTTAAAATAATAATGTAAAAAATAAAATAAAAACATAGAGGTAGAAATATGTCAGACCAAATTCGTGTATCCACCGAAACCCTTCAATCACGTGCGCGTGAATATGGAAAAGCTGCTAATGATATCAGAGTTATTTTGAATAATCTTCAGCGTTTACAAAATACTTTACGTACAGAGTGGGAAGGTGCAGCCTTCCAAGGTTTTGAAAGACAATTCCTTGAGTTGAAACCAAAAGTTGAAAACTTTGCGGACTTGATGCAACAAATCAATACACAACTTGATAAGACTGCTGAAGCAATGAAACAAAATGACCAAGCTTTATCTAAAAACTTCGGCATTCAAAACGGTTGAGGTTAAAGTTGAGGATTTATCCTCAACTTTTTTACTATGTTTACCTAAGGAGAAAATGTGAATAAGAAAGTTTTATTTAGTTTAGGGGCATTATTGTTATTTATTACAATAATAGTATCCTTCTTTGCCATTGTAAAACCAACACCTATCAGCCAGGCAAACTCAGAATCTTCGGTGCAACAAGCTCCTATTAAAGTTGCTGTTGTAAATGAAGATGCAGGAAAAGTATACAATGGACAACAAATTAACATTGCTAATACTCTAGTAAATTCGTTTATTTCAAAAAATAATTACAAGGTGGAAGTGGTTTCCCGCTCAATTGCTGAAAGTGGTTTGAAGAATGATACTTATCAGTTGATGATAGTCTTTCCAAGTAAATTTTCAGAAGAAGCTTTAGCTATTGAGTCAACTTCACCTGTTCAAGCAACGTTTCAATATCAAATCCAATCAGGTGATCAACTAACTGTTAAACAGGCAGAACAAGCAGTAGTAGCTTTTAAAGAACTTTTTAATAAGGACTTAATTAATATTTATTTCACTAGTATTATTGGAAATTTGAAGACAGCGCAAGGACAGGTTGCTGATGTCGTTACAAATGAACAAGAATCACTATCAACTTTTAACAATAAGTTAGTAGGTCCGCTTGCTCAATATAGTCAACAATTTAATGGATTAGGCTCATCACCAAATAATTTATTATCAGTTTATTCATCCTTTAATAAAGATTTATTAAATACAAATGATGCTTTTAAATCAATTGATTCTGTTAATAAGACATATGAGGGAACAATAAAAGAAATAGATGAGCAACAAAAAAAATGGCAACAATCTTTGGATACTAGAGAGCAAACTTTGTCCGATTATGATAAAGGCTTTTCTAAATTATCTGTTAAGGAACAGTTGTCTAAATTAGGTAGTATAAATACCCATATTAAGGATAATTTATCTGAGCCTGCTATTTGGAAAGAAACTTCGGATAAAGTTGTTTCCTATAATAAAGATATTGATTCTCTTCTTGAGATTCTAAAGAATAATAATAAAGATATCGATGACACTTTGTCGCATTATGATACAAAAATTAAAGATGCAGTAGAATCTTCTCTGACTAAAAATTCTTCGACAGCAGATGAGGCTAGTAAAACACTTGGTGGTTATATCAAAACGTTGAACACTAGTATGCAAGATCAAATCACAAGCAAATGGCCTGGTGTATATTATGATGACGCAGCTATTGATAATCTTTCTTTGTCTAGTTCTGATAAACAACATTTGAAAAATATTAGTGCTTTTATGCAGTGGTATAGTAAGAAGACAGGGAAAGAGTTGCCTACTTTGAAAGCTACAACTCTTGAAAATGAAGAATTTTCTCGCCTAAAGGATGAAATTAAAACCAAGAGTACAACAAAACGAGAGATATCTTTACCATCATTTGAAGGAAAAATTTCAAAATTAACATTAACAGTACCAAGTGGTTACTACCTAAAAGAATCAAACTATGGATTTTCCGACCTTGGAGGGGGTAACTATCAGATAAATATAACCAGTGAAGTTTCTGCTGGTACAGTTGTTTCTTATACGCTAGCTATCAAGAATGAAAATGATATCAGTGTACTATCTCCTGTGTTTGTTAAGTATCAGCTAGATACGACAGAAGATGTGAAGGTTATAAAAGAAGATGCACCGTATTTAGAGGAAACAAAAGAGAAGGAGACAACAGAGAAAGAAATAGTTCCTTCAGCACCAGCTACTTCAGATACTCCTGTAACTTCTACTACCGATTCAGGTTCAAGTGCTGCTAAACCTGAAGAGAAGAAGTCAAAAGATGTTCTCACTATAACGAAGACTATCACGACTACAAAGACAAATCAGACAGAAAAGAAAGTTTTGAATCGTCACTATGAAATGCAAGATGTTATTTCGAACTGGGAGTATAGTCCTACAAAACTAACACAAGCTATTTATAAAGATGTAGATGGTTATTTACAGTTGTCAGGTCTTGTTACTGCATATTATGGTTTAGATTTATCTAAAAATACGTATTCAGAACATATGTTTATCCCAGCAGAAGGTTCTCTTGCAGCGTTAGTAAATAATGATGATCTTAAAACAATTGTGACAAGTTTGATAAAAACTGCTACTGTGGAAGCATTGAAATCTGATTTAAAAGTTTCTGATGAAAAGATGAATGAAATTCAGTCTCGATCAGCAAATGCTAAGAAGTTGACATCAAATATTGAACAACTGAGAACAACAACAAGCGATTTAACGTCTCAGTTGAGTAAGTTAATTGAACAGGCTTCAGAGGTAAATAAAACTATTGAATCCAAACCAAACTTTGTTGAAACAGAAAAAGTAGATAATACAAATATGGTTACAGTTAGTATGAATATGAACAGTGACCTAGGTACACTGATGTCAGCTAGTAAAACATTAATGGACAATACAAAAGCAAACCAAGCTGTTTCTCAGACAATTGAATCGTCAATTTCTCAGTTGGTAAAAGATATCAATAATTTGGAAAAAGATGGAGAATCGTTAAGTACTCGCGTTTCTGAGTTGAAAAATATTATGTCTAGTGAGTATGGCTCAAATGAAGAATTTCTTAAAAACTTTTCTACTGTTTTGAGCAATACAAGAACAGGTAATACTAAAAATGATGCAGTATATGAATACTTATCTAATCCTGTAGATGCTTCAAAAGTTGGCAATGTAGTATCAGCTGCAACTAAATCACAGTCACAGTCTAGTCGTCAAGATGAGAGATCAGGTCTTCTAATTATTTTGATTAGCTATCTGGTTAGCTTAGTTATTGCTTATCTCTTCCAACATGCAGACAAAGTGGAATTGCAAAGAATCATGAATTTGAAAGATCGTTTATCGTGGAGAAATTCTTCTGGACCGATGCTTTTCCTAAGCCTTATTTCTGTGATTGCTGGCCTTATAATTGCAATTATTGCTGGAGTTAAACTTGGCTTTTCTATCCCGCAATTGAGTGCCTTTGTACTAATTCTTTCCATAATAAGTCTGATGATGACATATGGTCTTAATATTCTTATTGATAGGCTTAGAAGTTTAGGATTTTTAATAAGCGTTAGTCTAATATTAATTTATATCATTACCGCAACCCAACTCTTTGATGAATATTATGTGAATTCAACTCCTATCTTGGGAACTCTTTCTCCTTTGACTTATCTCGAAGGTGTTGTGAAACTGTTTGTTAATCAGCAAAGTGGAGTTGTTCCTTCAATGATTATAATCGTAGTTCTAACGATTGCTTTGGGACTTTGGAATGTTTTCTTGTATCGACAAGTTAAGGACAATAACTAACATGAAAAAAACTATCGTCTTTATCTTTCTGTTGTTTTCATTTTTTACGAGTTGGAGTGTAGCTTTTGCAAATGATGGCTCTTTGCAAATAGATACGTCTTTAGATAAAAATCCTAAGAAAACAGAAATACAATATTTTGAACAGGAGAGTAATTTAGCGAAGTTATTTCAACCTGACACATACAAAGCTATTGATGCTGCAAAAAAAAATGATAGAGAAAAGTATCAATCATTTCAAACAACTTTATTTATCACTAAAGTAGAAGTCGGAAATATCGTTGATGAGTATCAATCCGCCTTATTTTCTGGTCAAATCCAAATGAACCATAGTGATAAGAAGAATGTGTCGCTTAATAACGTAAAAGCTCCTATTTCTTGGACTACAATTTTATTGTTTATACTAGGAATGATTATCACAATTTATTCTCTTTTATATAAAAAATTACATAAATTTAAACAATAAAATTATGTAGAAAAATATTTTGAGGAGATACAATCGTATCTCCTTTTTTATATGCGAAAAGTTCTTTTATAATCATGTTTCACATGATATAATAATTATAATGGCATAGTTTTAAGTTTAGGAGGTTTTTATGGAAGAGTACATTAATATTAGTCTTGATTGTAGTCCTTTTTTATCTAAAATTTTAGATTTAAGAGTCCCTGTTGAATTAACCATAAAAGAATTAATACAAATTGTTTTAGAAACTTATGGCGCAGAGGTTAAGGTATTTAATCCAAGTGTAAGAAATCAGCAGTCTGGGGATATACTTGCTAGTACTAGCAGTTTAGCTTTAGTGAAAGACGGCGTATTATTAAAATTAGAGAGAATATAATTAGGGGAGTTAGTATGGAAGTGCAAAAACTTGAATTGGTAGTTGGCGATATCAAAGGTAATCGTGAAATAGCGTATGCTTTATTAGTAGCAGAACAACCTTATTTTGTTAATCAAAATGTAATCGAAGAAGAAGGTAAATTAACGATTGAAAGTCTATTGACAGATGAATATTATTCCTGGGATAAGCTGATTACCATGATTGACGAAGAAAAGTTACGTCATTTAATAAATATTGGTCAATTGTTTCATGCGTTGCAAGATTCTATTTACACTTATAATTTATCTCCTAATAATTTAGTGTTTTCTCGGAATGGGAATCCTTTATTTGTTTTCCGTGGTGTTAAAGGACAAGTGCCACCATATGATGTTGTAAGCTTAGATGAGTTTACTGTTAACTTCAAGGCAATGATCGTGTCTTTGCTTGATAAAAAAACAAGTTATGAGAAATTGATAGAGGGACAGTCACCATTTTATAAGGGAAAACTATTCTGTGAAACTATTATGAAAGCAGAAAACTTAGATGAAATTATATCTTTGTTAGAAGAGAAATACCTAGAAGAAAGGGAACAAAATAAAGAAAAATTTTCACGAGTTCCTAATAAACTAGTATTTAGATTAAAGTTAACTACCTTAATCACATCTCTTATTGGTTTTTTCTCATTGGTTGGAGTACTTTATTTTCTATTGTTTGCTATGCCTAGCCAAAAAATGATATCAGATTTGCGTCTTGCTTTTGTTCATCAAGATTATTCAACGGTCGTATCAACCGTAAAAAATACAGATTCTAAATCGCTTAGCCAGGATGACTCCTATATGGTAGCCTATTCAGTGATTAAGACTGAACCTTTAACGGAGGCGCAAAAGACAGAGTTATCAAAAATATCAACTCAATCCAATACAGACTATCTGCGTTATTGGGTGTTAATTGGCCAGTCAAAAATTGATGAAGCAATGGATATTGCAAGTTACTTAGATGACCCCCAATTATTGATGTATGGTCTTACTAAAAAGATTGATGAAGTCCAGAGAAACCCTAATCTAACATCAGAACAGCGTACTGAGCAGTTAAATAATTATAAGGGTAAATTGGAAGAATTGAAGAAGAATTACCTAACACCAGAAGTTAGCAAGTCGAATGTGGCTTCAACAGAATCAAGATAGGAGTGGTGTATGAATTATTTATTTTATGAAGACAATGTCTATCCACTCTATGCAGGAAATACCTATCGAATGGGTTCTTCAGTTGATTCTAATATTTATCTTCCTTGTCATGAGAATATAATGTTGGATGTCAAGGAAACTGGAGTTGAATTATTAGGAAAAACTTATACTTATGGAAGTCATCAAATTTCTATAGATGATAAAATAACTATTTCTTTATTTGTGGTTGGGGATACAGAGTACTATCTTCTTCCTGAGAGAATTCTCTATTTATCAGATAAGAAAGAAGCAACCATTCGCTTAGTTGATTTTCCTACAGAAATCATTTTGACTTTTGATGGGATAAATAAGACAATTTATAGTGTTAGTCCATATTATATTAACGGTGAAATAAAAACAGGAAAACATAACATTCAAGATCTGGATCAAATTGTGTTTGAACAAGGTGTCGGTTTATCTATTCAAAAACAAATTTTATCTATCCATTCATTGTTTTCTATTGAGACATCTTTATTGCCCTTTTCTGAAGTATCGACAGAAGATCGCTCAAAGGAATTTCATCGTTCTCCACGGATTATTCTGAGAGAACCAGATGATAAAGTAACAATTGCTTCGGCGCCAACAGATGATGAAGGGCAAAAACAATCATTACTAAGATTGATTATTACTCCTTTAGCAATGATCGTTTTTACATTACTAACGGTTTACTTTACACGTAGTGGTGGAATGATGTTTATGATGATGGGTATGTCTGTCATTACTATCGGGACTTCTATTCATACTTATTTTTCTGATAAGAAATCACATAAAGAACTTCAGGAACAGAAGATTACAGAGTATATGAAATATTTGGAAACCAAATATTCACAATTAGCTGATTTACGAGATGAACAAGTTGAAGCTCTTGTTTATCATTTTCCTGATATGTTTCAGATTTTAGAAATGGTAGAAAAAACTGACCGACGTATTTATGAAAAGACACTCTATCACTTTGATTTTTTATCTTATCGTTTAGGTTTGGGAGAAATTGATTCTAGTTTTTCTATTCAGTATTCAAATTCTGAGTTAACTAAATATAATGCAGCTGCTAATCAGAAAATTCAAGAACTTCTTTCATACTATCGTGTGACCAAGCAGGTACCTATTACTCATACATTAACAAATCCTACGGGGTATATAGGAACACGACAAATAGTAATTGAGCAAGTTCAACAAATGATGATGCAATTGGCGACTTTCCAAAGCTACCATGATTTACAGTTTATCCCAATTTTTCGAGAGGAAGAGTTGGAGATATGGAATTGGAGTCGATGGTTACCTCATACAAAAATAAAAGCACTAAATAGCCGAGGTTTTGTATACAATCAACGAACTCGCGACCAATTATTAACGTCTCTCTATCAAATTATTAAAGATAGAAAGTTGGATAGTGAGCAGGATAAAGGAAAAGAAAAGCAATATAGTCCTCATTATATTCTCTTTATTACAGATTTAAGTCTGATGTTGGATCACAATATTATGGAGTATATAAATGAAGACTTATCTTATCTAGGAATTCATTATGTTTTCGTAGAAGAAGTACTTGAAAGTCTACCAGAACATGTTAAGACGGTTGTTGACTATCGAGGAGATAAAAAAGCTACATTATTGCTTCAGGATGGGAATTATACAAATAAAGAAATTACACCTCTTCCACCCGTAAGCTTATCTGAGAAGGAAAATTTTGCTAGAAACCTTGCTGGTATTCATCATATTCAGACGTTACGTAATTCTATTCCAAATAGCGTTACCTTCCTTGAAATGTATGGAGTCAATAAAGTTGAGGAACTAGATCTTTTAAAACGATGGCAAGAAAATGAAACTTTCCAAACAATGGCAGTTCCCCTAGGAGTTCGAGGTAGGGATGATATTCTTTATTTAAATATTCATGAGAAAGCGCATGGACCTCACGGCTTGATTGCTGGTACTACAGGATCAGGTAAGTCTGAACTTATTCAGTCCTATATTCTTTCTTTAGCTGTGAACTATCACCCATATGAAGTCGCCTTCCTATTGATTGACTATAAGGGCGGGGGGATGGCCAATCTCTTTGCAGACCTCCCTCACGTTGTTGGTACTATTACGAACTTGGATGGAAACCAGGCTAATCGAGCTTTGGTATCTATCAAAGCTGAACTTAAGAAACGTCAGCGTATTTTTGCAGAGAATGATGTGAATCATATCAATCAGTATATGAAACTCTTCAAAGAAGGGAAGGTTAAAGAACCGTTACCTCACTTATTAATCATTAGTGATGAGTTTGCTGAATTGAAGGCAAATCAACCTGATTTCATGGATGAATTGGTATCTACTGCTCGTATTGGTCGTTCATTGGGAGTTAAATTAATTTTAGCAACCCAGAAACCAAGTGGAGTTGTCAATGATCAAATTTGGTCGAACTCTAAGTTTAAGATAGCTCTTAAGGTACAAGATGCTGCAGACTCTAGAGAAGTAATCAAAACACCTGATGCCGCAGAAATCACACAGACAGGTAGAGCCTATCTTCAAGTCGGGAACAATGAAATTTATGAGCTGTTCCAGAGTGCATGGTCGGGTGCAGATTATAATCCAGAAGGTCGAAACCATGTTCAAAAAAATACAACTGTATATGAGATTACAAGTAATGGTCAGTATAATGCCATTAATAAAGACTTGAGTGGTTTAGTCAATAAAAAAGAAGCAAAGGCTATTCCAACAGAATTAGATGCCATTGTAGAAAATGCTCGCGAAGTATTTGATAGTCTTGATATAAATCAAGTAGCAAGTCCTTGGTTGCCACCACTTGAAGAAAAAATATATGCTAAAGATATACAATCAACTAACTTCAAAGATTATTGGAGTCATTCAGAAAATCTACAACCGATTTTAGTTGGATATCAAGATATTCCTGAAAGACAGGAACAATCGCCACTTTATTTCAATATGGAACAAAGAGGACATATTTTATTAGTTTCTAGTCCAGGATTCGGGAAGTCAACTTTTCTTCAGAACTTTGCGATGGATGTCATTCGTAAGCATACACCTGAACAAGTTCACTTTTATCTCTATGACTTTGGTACCAGTGGGTTAATCTCTATTTCTGATTTTCCTCATATTGCAGATTATTTTACACTTGATGAAACTGAGAAAATCATGAAATCTCTACGATTCTTGAATAGAGAGATAAAAACTCGTAAACGTGCTCTTTCTCAAGCAAAAGCTACAAACCTTACGCAGTACAATCAGTTGTCTGATGAGTCTTTCCCAACGATTTTCATTGAGATAGATGGATTTGATAGCGTTATGGATGCAGTTTTCGTAGATGCCTTTTATGATACCTTAAATGTCATTGCTCGCGATGGTGCCTCTCTAGGAATCTATCTAGTTGTGACACTTTCTCGTCTCAATGCCATGCGTCTACAGTTACAATCTAACTTTAAGACCAAGATTTCTCTATTCTTGTTTGACAATAGTGATTTATCAGGGGTAGTAGGACGATCTAATATTCCGCTCGATGAAATCAAAGGTCGAGCGATAGCTAAATTTGATGATATCGTCCAATTCCAGGTGATGTTGCCATACAGTAGTGAATACTATACGGACTACATAAAAGAAGTTCGTAAAGAACAAGAAGCAATGGTTGCAGCATACGAAGGACCGCTTCCTGCAGGTATCCCAATGTTGCCAGAGAAGGTAACCAAAGAGGTAATGTCAGATCTCTTAGAAAACAGTCAAGACTTTATCTTGGGACTTGAAAGAGAAGCTGTTGTTCCAGCATCATTTAGCTTTGACCGACCTATTCTTATTGCTTCAGATAGTCCTGCCTTTGTAACAAATTACTACAAATTATTAGAGTATCATCTGAAACGTTTGTCAGATAAGTATAATACGGTTATTCTAGATTCTAGTCAACGTATTAGTAGTCAATTCTTTACTGGTATTCAGCGTTTTGATAGTTCTTTGGAAGTTGCTGATGTGATGAAGACGATACTGGAAGACTTTAGGAAACGCGTTGCGTCTCCAGACCAGGATTATCCAAAATGGTTGATTTTGATACCAGACATTGCTGCGACAGCTATGGTAGCAGGGATGAATGAAGTAGACTTCAAAGAGCTCCTTACAGAAGGTCCTCGCTATGGAGTAACCTTGGTGTTTGCTGGTGCTTATCAGGATCTAGTAACAAATCGATACGATAATTTTGTCAAACTAGCTAATCAGTTAGTAGAACAGGTCTTTCTTGGTGTACGTATTAGCGATCAAGACCATACTCGCTATCCTTATATCATGAATGAGCCTGCGCTTAAACCTAACCAAGGACACATTCTCTATCCAGATCGTTATGAATTTGTTCAACTATTAGAAATTTAGAAAGGGATACAATGAAAGAAACGACTATGTTGCCACTCGGTAGTATCGTTATTTTAAAAGGGAATACAAAGAAAATGATGATTATCTCACGAGTGATTGCTGTTCCTGTAAAAGGAAATATCTATCGCTTTGACTACGGTGCTTGCCTATATCCTGAAGGGGTCGTAGGCGAAAATTTGATTTACTTCAATCATGAAGATATTTTTAAGATTGTTCAAGAGGGATATACTAATGATGAGAATGAACTCATGTTAGAAAATATTGCGGCTGTGATAGCTGAAACGGATATTCCTAAAGGAAATGTGGCTGAATTGAACGAAGTAAATGAATTAGGAGGCTAAGAGATGGGAGAAGTTGATTACAATCAAATTTATTCTCTTCAAAACCAAGTGAATGCCCACTACTCTAGTATCTCATCCGCTCAATCCCGAATCACTTCCATCGATGAACAATTGGAGCGTCTTCGTACTGCCAAGAAGTCTGTAAGCAAAATTCAAAGAAATGTTCACGATATCAGGTATCCTATCAATCATCGCAATATCCAACCGGATTGGCATGGGAAACAAAAAGATGCCTTCCTCAAGCAGTGGGAGACCTTCTCCACCGAGTATACAAATTTCCAAACAGAGATGAATACCTTCTATGATGCCATCTGTGATGAAATCACTAGATTAGAGAACAAAAAGAACGAAGAAAATGGCATTATTGGTTGGTGCCAAAGTCAGATTAATAATTTGGGAAATTTCATCGATAAGCTACTACATACGAAGGAGGGCTTTTAATATGTTTGGAACCATTCAATTATCCGATGTTATATTTGGTTCGCATGTCAGTAGTATGTCCAAAGCTAAGGAGAGTTTAGCAGGAGTTGGGAAGCCCACTTTCAATACAACAGGTGAGTCGAAAGCACTGGATTTGTACCAGGAACAATTCAATGAACTCCATCAGTTGGTGAAGTCCTACACGGCTCTACTGGGAGCTGATCTCGCTTTGATGACGGTTACAGGAAAAGAGATGTACAGAACTGATAGTGTCTTGGGTCAAAACATGTTTCCTGGTTTGCAGTAGGGAGGTATCATGAGTTACAATATAAAATTTGATGATATCACCTCTGTTCAAGTGGAAACTCAAAAGACGATGAATGCTTGGGGAGAGTCCATGTCTAGTCTAAACAAGGCTATGAACGACTTCATAAAGAATCAAAACCTCCAAGGTCAGGCTATCTCGAGTATGCGCAATTACCTAGTAGAGGTACATGGGACTCTTCTTCAGACACTGGCAAACCTGATGAATGACTACTCAACTAACCTCCTACTGTACAAGGACGGCTACTACCAGATTGATGGAGATCTTCATACAAAGTTACCTGGTAAGGAGTTTACACGTCTTCATAGTGACTTAAAGGGCTCGAGGGATAAGTTAAAGCCCGAGATTGAACTCTTGAAGACGACTAAGAGTGACATTTCTGACTTGGTGAGTTATGAGGGAAGCAGTCATACCAGTACGGTCATGAACTACAACTTCCTCATGAATCAGCTCAAGAACTTGGACACATCGATTACTCAATATGAGAGTAGTCATTCGGGTCAGGATTTGGTAGCTTTTAAGGAACTTCTAGCAGCGACTAAGGCCTTGATCGCAGAACATGCAGGAAAATCTCGCAATGTCGGAACTTATCAGTCGGGAGACTTTGGCAAACTCAAGTCTGTTCAACGCTTTGCGCTAGCTTATGACCAAGCGGCCAAGCAGATGGAGAGTCGAGTTGAACGCGTGAAAGCAGCCCAGGATAGGGATAAGGCACGTTTTGAGGCCTTGGCTGCCGAGGACCGCGCCAAGAAGGGTTGGATAGACTTGGGTGTTGGCGTATTCACGGCAGTGATTGGTATTGTAGTGATTGTATCAACTATGGGGACTGCGACTCCTTTAGTTGTTGCAGGCAGTGTCGTGGGATTTGGGACGAGTGTCTATGGGTTATCTAATGCAGAAGAAGGGGTTCATAATATCGCACTTGGGAATGCAGGAGATATCCAGACCAAGGCAAAGAATCCTATCAGAGATACAGTTTTTATGGGAAATGACAAGTTGTATCATGATGTTGGTAACACCTTTGTGACAGCGAGTGCCATCATGATTCCTATAGGGAAGACCCAAAGTGTTGTGCAAGGCTTGACAGAGTTTGCGATAGGTGAAGCAGGCGCTTATACAGCCGGTCAAGCTGCTTATTATGGGACCAAGTTTGCGGGTGGAAGCGAAGAAGACGCCCAAACCGCAAACTTTATTGGGAATATCTTAGGAGGATATGCAGCCTCCTCAGCGGCTAACAAGTTTAGTCTCAATAAGGTAAAAAATAACGTATCTGAACCAAATTTTGCGAAATATAAAGAGTTTTCAACTAAAAAGATTGGTGACTTCAAGACAAATTTCAAAGATGTCGAAACGAAAATAACCGTTGAGACTCGTAATGCGGCAGGTGAAATTCAGCGTATTCAATTAAAAGCAGTCGGTATAGATGAAACTGGAAAAATCCGCATTCAAGATTATACAACTGCAAAAGGTGGTTTATCCGTTAAACGTCAAGAGATTCTGGATAATTTATCAAAAAATGGTGGTACTATCGTAGGTGAAGGAAAAGGTCGCTTTGTAGGTGGTACTAAAATTGAACCAGGAACTCGAATTGAGATTATTTCTCACAAAACATCGAATATTTCAATTGAGCATGTGTCACCAGAAATCAAAAAGGCGACATTCGCAAAATTCGATGAACTTGCAAGTTGGGAAACAAGGTGGAATACAGCAGAGAAGCAGGCCTCCTTCAAGGAAACTTTTGATATGTATGCGGAACGTGCTGTTAAAGAAGGAGCAGTCCCAAATAAAGAAACCTTTTATAAGATGTATGAGGCCAGACAGTACGATTATCCAAAAGCCTACAAAGATGCCATTAAACAACCCTATTTAGAAGGGGGAGCTTCCTCTGTTGTAAACGGAGATAGTATAGAAAACTTCGTTTTTGGTGAAAAGGGTTCCTCTGTAGGACGTGTAACCCAAGATGGGATAGGTCAAGGAAACTTCACAACAAGTATTGTAGAAGATTCTGCCCTCTTGTATGATAAAAATGGGGTTCTGAAATCAGGTCATGAAATAGCGACAGTCAAAGGTGTGAGTGATAATACTTATAAATCAGGTATCTATCAGTATGAATATAGTCCTGAGTTAGTTAGAAATATGGATAAAGCAGACTTGATACGGTTTGCAAATGGTGATACGCCAGGTTCTTCATCTTTAAATATTCCAGGTGCCAAAACCTGGGCTGGTTCTGACATTAAGATGTCTGAGAGCGAATTGCTCATGCCGTCAATTGATATGAAGGGGCATTCTTACGATGATTTCCTATCTGCGATTGAACGTCAAGGATACTATGAAATCAAAAATCCACGTGTCTATAAACCAGGCACTAATGAAATTGTTTCTGTTGAAGGAATTTTTAGAATTAACCAATGGAGTAAATAAATGAAAAAATTTGAAATACCAGAGCCTAAAGATTATCAAAATTTTGTAAAAGACTATCGTGAAATAATGAAGGAAGGGAAAGAAGCTGAAGTTTTTCTAGGGACGGAAGCGAAGTATCGTTTTCGACAACGAGATTCTTATGACGTGGATAGTACAGATATTGGAGTATTAATGGAATATTGCTTATATCCTTTGTATGTAGAAGGTGATAGGGATATAGCGCGCAGAACCTTTGATATCTTGAAAGATTTTAGCTTATCGGTTGACCTAGTCAAATTAGATAAGGTGACTGATTATATTTCTATGCAAGGCAGTCGTTTAAGAAGATATACAAGCCTTCCCTTTGTTATTGAAACAGATGAATTGGTAAGAAATATTATAGAAAGCATTTCAAAATTATCAGATGAGCAGAAACGTACTTATACATATGAAAGACTCTGTAATGTATTAGACCGTAGTCCGTTATACAGACAGTGTGATGAAGAAAAGGTAGAGCAGATTCTCAAGGAATTCAAGGAAAAATACTACAATCCACCTAAGGTAGTAGAAACCATTAAAACAGTTGAGGAAATTGAACTAGATGTTACAAGCATCGATGCTATGGGTGTCTCTGATGACCATCTAGAGTTGTTGTTGATTGATGAAAACAAATGGATAGAGTCATTAGAAGAGGAACATCTCTTGAAACTTCAAGAAAAACTCAACAACTACATCTACTTCCTCGAAAGCAAGCAGTATGTGGCACGATATGGCGATAGCTTTGACAAAAAAGTCATCCAAATTACTTTCCAATATTCTCCATCTGATAATGGATTGGCCTTTCTCGCAGCAGTTCAGAAAGTGTTACAACCGACTGATATGAGCTTGAAGGTGGAATTGCCGGAGTGATTGTTAGTAAATATTTTTTGTGAAATAAATGGTGTGAACTTTTTGGTAAAATCTAGCTCAATTTGTGTATTTTTAGGGTAAAATTCACACCATTCAACTGAAATATATTCAAATTTGATGAAATTGTTCTTTCTGAAAGTGTTGGAAAACATTGATTTTAAGCCCATCTTGAAACTTATTCAAATAAAAGTGTTTCCAACCAGGTCTTAAGAAAGCTCGTAAAGCATCACAATTTAGTAAACGTTCTTCGAAAGAATGACTATACTTACAAAGAGCACCTTTCGGGGTGTTCTTTTTTTATTGATATTTTGTAGATTTATAATTAGCAATCTCCTTGAAGAGTATCAGGTAAATGAAAAATTCGGCGATCATATCCTATTTCTTCGTGCTTTAGTCTAATACCTATAATGAAAAAACTCTAGCTATCAGGTAGTTGATAGTTAGAGTTTTTTCTATTCATATGATTTAATGAGATTAAATAAGGCTTCTACTTCTGATGACAGTGTAGCTGATTTGAGATAAGCATAATAAACTGTAAATGTTATCTGGTCCTCAGGTATTAGAGGGATTTTTATTAAATCATCATCTTCATCAGAAAGTGCGATATCAGCCAGTAAACTAAGGCCAATCCCTTTCTTTAAAAGTTCTTTAATGATGACAATGTCGTCACTCTTGAAGAATATTTCTGCCTTGTTTTGATGCTTTTGATTAAGTAGTTCAAAAGCTTTCAGGTGAACAAAGTGTTCGTCTAAAAGTATAAAGGATTGATCTACTAATTCTTCAAAAGCGAGGGATGGAGCAGTAGCAAGAGGATGGTTCTTAGATAAAACGACATACAGTTCTTTATGAAAGAGCTCATGTGTCTCTATTGAAGGATGATTGAGTGGTTCAATCAAGCCGAGTAGACTTGCATCAAGGTCTCCCTTGAGGAGAAGATTTAATAACTCTACGGAGCCACCGCGGATAGGGCGTACTTTTTTTAAAAAATCGAATTTATCTTTTTCGTTTAAGGCAGCAAAGAGATACTGAATGATAATAGGAGGGAATCCTACAGTAGAGTATTGGGCCAAGGAACGATTGATTTCTTTGCGAGTAGAAATGACCTCAGGTAAGATCTTTTCTGTATGCTTTAAAAGGATTTGCCCTTGAGGAGTGAGTTTGAAGGAACGATGCGAGGGATCGTGGTGAATCAATTTGCAATTAAAAGATTCCTCTAAGCGCTTGATGGCATAAGAAATAGATGGTTGGCTGACCTTGTGTTGTTTTGCTACTTCCGTATAGGATTGAAGCTGGCAGAGGTCATAAAAATATTGTAGATCTTTTAAATTCATAGGGGCTCACTTTCATTAGTTGGAGAAGGAAAATAAGTGGAAATCACCAGATAAATAAATTTTATCCGTATCCTACAATTTGACTATACGAGTATTCACCGGTTAAAATGTAAGTGAGTCAGGGATATCAAAGGTTATCTAAGATACTTTCAAAAATGACCAACATCTTTTCTCGTTTATCAATAGGGAGCTGTTTAATCTTCATGTTGATTCTTTTGAGTGAAAGATTATCGGTCTTATCAGAGGTTGATTCAAGGCTATCAAAATTGAAAAATTCCTCTGGGGTCATCTTTAGGGCGACAATCACTTTTTCAAGACTGTGAATGGTCAGATTCACATTTTGGTTTTCAAGTTGATTGATATACTTAAGCCCAAGTCCCGCTTGTTCCGAAAGTTCCTCCTGGCTCATTTTGTTTTGTGTTCGAAAATATTTCACTTTTTGGGAAATATAGTGTTGTAAATAGTTTTTATTTGTCATATAAATAGAATACAAGTTTTGCATGACAAAAAAACACATTAAAAAGCACAAAGTATTGTTTAAGGAACTTATGTGATATTAATTTTAATCAGGGTTGCCAATTTGTATGATTATTTTGCTATACTTGAAACTTTTAGGAAAGGGTGATCATCGAGAGTTTCATGAGTTCAGGACTTTATAAAATTTAACAACTTGAAGTATCATCAATAATAGTGTTTTAAGTAAAAAAGAGCTTATTAGAAAATTGTTCTCGTAGACTCATTATAACATATACGTACATAATCGTATTTTTTAAACGACAAAGTTTTCCAAACAATTCATTTAAGTAGTATAATAGAAGTAAAAAGGAGGTTGCACTATGACTGCACATGATATTTTAAACAATCCTTTCCTGAATAAGGGAACTGCCTTTACCTTAGAGGAGCGAAAGGAACTAGGCCTTATTGGTTTACTGCCACCGTATGTTCAAACGATTGAAGAACAAGCGGCGCAAACTTATGCACAAATGCAAACAAAAGCCAATGATTTGGAAAAGCGTCTTTTCCTAATGGAAATTTTTAATACCAACCGGACTCTTTTCTATTACCTCTTTTCTCAACATTTGGAGGAATTCAATCCAATTGTATACGATCCAACCATTGCAGATACCATTGAAGGCTATAGTGACCTCTTTGTAGATCCCCAATATGCGGGATATCTTGATATCAATCATCCTGAAAATATTGAAGCCACTTTGAAAAATGCTGCTGGGGATCGCGAGATTCGTCTCATTGTTGTAACAGATGCAGAAGGAATCCTTGGAATCGGTGACTGGGGAACAAATGGTGTCGATATTTCTGTCGGGAAATTGATGGTCTACACAGGTGCTGCTGGAATCGATCCTTCTATGGTTCTTCCTTTAGTCATTGATGCAGGGACTAACCGTGAAGAACTTCGTAACAACCCTAATTACTTAGGAAATCGTCACGAACGGGTTCGCGGTGATCGTTACTACGACTTCATTGACCAATTTGTTCAAACAGCAGAACGTCTCTTTCCTAAACTCTACCTTCACTGGGAAGACTTCGGCCGCTCGAATGCTGCCAATATTCTTGAGAAATACCGGAAACAAATTCCAACTTTTAATGATGACATTCAAGGTACAGGAATCGTTACCTTAGGTGGTATCTTTGGTTCACTGGATATTAGTGGTGAAAAATTAACAGATCAAGTTTATCTCTGCTATGGTGGTGGTACTGCGGGTGCAGGAATTGCCGCTCGTGTTCTTCGTGAAATGGTAAGTGAAGGTCTTTCTGAAGAAGAAGCCTATAAACGTTTCTTTATGGTTGATAAACAAGGTCTTCTCTTTGATGACATGGATGACCTAACTCCTGAACAAAAACCGTTTGCTAAGAAACGTGCTGACTTTAGTAACGCAGACAAGTTGACTGATCTGCTTGAAGTAGTGAAGACTGTGAAGCCAACCATTCTTGTAGGAACTTCGACTCAGCCTAATACCTTCACTAAAGAAATAGTAGAAGCTATGTGTGAAAATACAGAGCGTCCGATGATCTTCCCTTTGTCAAATCCAACCAAACTAGCAGAAGCTAGTGCCAAAGATTTGATTGAATGGTCAGATGGCAAAGCTTTTGTCGCAACAGGAATTCCTGCTGATACAGTTTCTTATAAAGGTGTCGACTATGTGATTGGTCAAGCCAATAATGCCTTGATTTACCCAGGTCTTGGTCTAGGTATGCTGGCTTCTGAAGCAAGTCTTTTGACTGATGAAATGATTGGAGCAGCAGCTCATTCATTGAGTGGTATTGTCAATCCAGGCCAACCAGGAGCTCCTGTCTTGCCACCGTTCAAGTATGTAGCAGATGTTTCTATTAAAGTAGCAGAAGCAGTCGCTAAAAAAGCACAAGAGCAAGGTCTTGCGCGTGCTAAGGAAACAGATATGGCCAAAGCAGTTCGTGATTTGAAGTGGTATCCAGAGTATAAATAATTCATTGTTGCTGTCTATCCTTTGCTAGCGACAGATTTGTATGGGCTGTGGACTTAAGTAATTTAGAAAGGATACCTATGTCACTCTTTTTAACCTCGATTACGAGTATCATTCCGATTATCGCTATCATTGTTTTGGGGTATATTCTTCAGGTGAAGGGATGGTTTGGAGATGCCTTTGGACCTAACCTATCTCGTTTGATCATGAATGTAGCCTTGCCAGCGTCAATCTTTGTGTCGGTGATGAAATACCTAACACTAGATAAACTGATCAGTCTTTCTGGAGGTCTCCTTTATACATTTGTGGCCTTTATCTTGGGCTATATCGTAGCTTATATTGCAGTTGTGGTTTTCAAGGTTCGTCCAGGACGGCGAGGAACCATGATTAACACCTTTGTGAATGCCAATACGATTTTTATTGGTTTACCTTTAAACGTTGCTCTTTTTGGGGATCAGGCTCTCCCTTATTTCTTAATTTACTATATCACCAACACGATTTCCACCTGGACATTGGGCGTGTATTTGATGACGAGTGACAGTAAATCGGGTCAAAGCAAGAAGGAAACTAAATTTGATTGGAAGAAATTGCTCCCAGCTCCGCTTGTAGGTTTTCTTGTAGCTCTATTATGTTTGATTCTTCGAATCTCTATTCCAGATTTCGCAACGAATACCTTAACTTATGTTGGAAATATCGTCACTCCTCTATCTCTGATTTATATTGGTATCGTTCTTGCAAAGGCAGGCTTGAATACTATTACTTTTGATAAAGATACGATTGTCACTTTAGTTGGACGCTTTATCCTAGCTCCTCTGATTATGCTTCTTGTATTGAATTTCTTTGCACCAAATATGGCGACAGTAGAATTTAAGACCTTTATGATTCAGTCCGCTACACCAGCTTTAGCTGTTCTCCCGATCCTTGCTAATCAGGGAAAAGGAGATGTGGAATTCTCTACGAATGTGGTGACTCTAAGTACGGTTCTATTTATCGTTGTTATTCCAATATTACAGACTTTATTAGGATAAGAAGGAAGAGGATAGGATTGAAAGTTTTGCGTTAAGAAATTGCACTATCATAGATACATCTATTCCTATTTCTTGAAATCGAAATCAGAAGAAACTCCTCTGACGGTTGCTATTGAGCGCTTTTGAGCTGTTCTAAAAGCCAGACTTTTCAAACTAGGATTGAAAAAAGCTCGTAAAGCATCACAATTTAGTAAACGTTCTTCGAAAGAATGACTATATTTACAAAGAGCACCTTTTGGGGTGTTCTTTTTTAAGCCTCAATAAGAGAGTTCACCCCCAAAAATCACACCAATAGTCTCTGTCTTATATAAATTCTTCCTAGTATAAGTTTAGTATGATATAATTAAATACGAATAATATAAAGGAGTTATAAATGAAAATAGGAAAAGGCATCAATTGGACTTTGATTCTGTTAAGTTGCTTAGTTGCTATAGTACTGATAAGTTTTATGTTCTTCTTTAATCATAAGAAGCAAGATGTAGAAGCAGTAAATGCTACAACAGAACAGGTTTCTACCACTAGTACGACAGCGACTAGTACAACAACTACTAGTTCAACGACTACTCAAGATAGTGTTACGACTACTGAGGAAAAACTCTCGACACAAGAAGAGCAAACGAATGCTAAATCACAAAAAATAGATGAGCAAGCTATTCTAAATGGAGATTTCTCGACTCTAGTTGGAACTTGGAGAAATGGCCTTGGGCAAGAGTTTACATTCGATAAAAATGGACTAGTAAACAGTGGAAATATTGAAAAAGTGCGCATGGGTAGCCATGGAACGATTGAATTCAGCATTAGAGATGGTATCTCAGGCTATGGAATGAGTATTTATCCTGCTGGACTTATTATGGATGGGTTAGATACTGATTTAACTAAAAATAGGCTGATTGCTGGTCAAGCTGCTCCAACTAGTTCGGAACAAGTTTTTTATAAAGTAGACTAAATGATTCACCATCTCATCAAATTTGAGATGGTTTTCTTCTTTATTTGTGAGTTGTGATAATGTTATGAAGGTTAATCAAGTATGCTTCAGAAATAGCTTCCATAGGCGTTCCAGCCTGTTTAGCAAGATGTTGGAATTTATGAGGACCTTGACGGGTATTATTTTTCTTCATAGTATGTTGTGTTATAATGTAGATACGATATGAATAAATTAAGATAACTCTTTAAATGCTGTAAATGTCACTTTGTGTGAACATGAGTACATTTGAATTTAGAGAATGATAGGAGATGCTTTACAATGATAAGTTTAGAGCTGATGTCTGAAGAAAATAGCATAGATGTTTATTCTTTTGAAAAAGAAAATCGGGAGTATTTTGAGCGGAATTTACCTCCTAGACCAGCTACCTATTTTGATTCAGAAGGTTTTAAAGAAATTACAAGGGAATTGTTAAGGGAACAAGAGAATCATGATGTCTACATGCATCTTATTAGAGATTCACAAGGTACTATGGTCGGAAGAATCAATTTAAGTGTCTTAGAGGATGATCGAAAAACAGCAGAACTTGGATATAGGATCGGAGAAAATGTTACTAATTTAGGTTATGCAAGTGAAGCGGTTAAACTCGTTTTAGAAAAGGCCTTCATTACTTATGGTTTACATAAGATTATCGCGGGGACGGCAACAGACAATCTGGCTTCTCAGAGAGTGCTTTTAAAAAATGGTTTTACCTTTAGTAAAATTATAGAAAATGACTTTCAAATGCATAACGAGTGGATTCATACGGCAGTATTTGAGACAAGAAATCTATAGCATCACTATTACCAGTCGTTTGCCAAACCTCAATATTTCTAGTAGACATTCGTCTACTTTTTTTATATAATAAAACTAAACCAAAAAGGTTGAATTTTTTAAAATAAAGTCAACCTACAACGAAAGCATCAGACTAGGAGGTAAAATATGTACCAACCAGAAAAACTCAAGGCTCGGAGAAAAGAGTTAAAGCTAACACAGAAAGAGATTGCAGAGCGACTTGGGATTAGTTTCCAGGCTTATTCAGCCTGGGAGCGTGGAGTCAAGGAGCCTTCTAAAGAAAAAGTTAAACAGCTAGAAGAGATTTTAAAAGTACCAAAAGGTTATTTCACCCAAATCGAAATTGTCCGTCTCTATAATAGCCTCTCCAACAAAGGAAAAGAAAAGGTGGTAGTCTATGCTCGCAATTTGGCTCAAGAAGAACAAGCCAAGAAGGTGACTGCTATTTCAGAAAAACTCTACGAGTATCATGTCTATGAACGCATGTCAGCTGGGATTGGTGCTTCGGTTTATGATGATCGAAACTTTGATACGGTTTATTTCAATGAAGAACTGGCTCACGATTTTGCTTCCTGGGTGTCTGGAGATTCCATGGAACCTAAATATCAAAATGGTTCAGTAGCTCTGATTCGAGAAACCGGATTTGATTATGACGGTGCTGTCTATGCAGTGGTTTGCAATAACCAGACCTATATCAAACGGGTCTACCGAGAAGAAGATGGCTTGCGTTTGGTCTCCATCAATCCTAAATACAAGGATATTCACATTTCTTATGAGGAAGATCCACGGATTGTAGGCATTATCGTGGGCAATTTCGTACCTATGGAGGGATAGCCTATGGGCTACTTTGATTATTCCAGAGAGCCCCAAAGTGATATTGCCTTTGTCGATATGAAGTCCTTTTATGCCAGTGTTGAGTGTGTGGAAAGAGGACTCCATCCCCTTAAAACCTCCCTTTGTGTCATGAGCCGGGCGGATAATTCTGTTGGGCTTATTCTTGCCTCCTCGCCGATGTTTAAAAAGGTCTTTGGAAAAGCAAATGTAGGTCGTGCCTATGACCTACCCTTTGATATCAAGACACGTAAATTTTCCTACTACAATGCCAAGAAACAAGGCTTACGGACAGACCCGGACTATGTGAAATTCATCGAAGATTGGGCTCGGGTGACCGTCATTGTCCCTCCTCGGATGGATAAGTATATCGCAGTCAACATGGAAATTCAGCGCATTTTCCAGAATTATGGCAGTCCAGATGATATTTATCCTTATTCAATTGATGAAGGTTTCATTGACTTGACCAGTTCGCTCAATTATTTTATCCCAGACCAGCAGATTTCTCGCAAAGATAAGCTAGATATGCTTTCGGCTCGTATCCAGAGGGATATTTGGCGACAGACAGGGATTTACTCGACAGTCGGTATGTCGAATGCCAATCCCCTGCTTGCTAAGTTGGCCTTGGATAATGAAGCCAAGCACACACCGACTATGCGAGCCAATTGGTCTTATCAGGATGTGGAAGACAAGGTCTGGTCCATTCCAAAGATGACCGACTTTTGGGGGATTGGAAATCGGATGGAGAAGCGCTTGAATAGCTTGGAAATCTATTCGATTAAGGAATTAGCCAATAGCAATCCTGATCTCCTGAAGAAAGAACTTGGCCAAGCTGGACTTCGCTTGTGGTTTCATGCCAATGGAATAGACGAGAGTAATGTTCACAAGCCCTATAAAGCCAAATCTCACGGCTTGGGCAATTCGCAAATTTTACCGAGAGACTATGTCAAACAGCGAGACATCGAAATTATCCTTCGAGAGATGGCTGAACAGGTGGCTGTCAGGCTTCGACGGGCCAAAAAAAAGACGACAGTGGTTTCTATACATCTTGGGTTTTCTAAGCAGGAACAAAAACGCTCCATCCATACCCAGATGAAGGTGGAGCCGACCAATAATACCAGTCTTTTAGTCAGTTATGTACTGAAATTATTCCATAGCAAATATACTTCTGGAGCTGTCAGGAGTGTAGCCGTTAGTTATTCAGGATTTGTGGACGAATCCTTTGGGTTGATTTCCCTTTTTGATAATGTTGATAAAGTAGAAAAAGAAGAAAGGCTCCAGACCGCCATTGATTCCATTCGAGAGCAATTCGGCTTTACTTCTCTCTTGAAGGCGACTGCTTTAGAGGACGCATCGAGAAGTATTGCCAGAAGTAAGCTGATCGGAGGGCACTCTGCTGGAGGATTAGATGGACTAAAATGATTGATCGCTCTTATTTGCCCTTTCAATCCGCGAGGGATTATCAAGATCCTGGCATGCAGAAGTGGATGGGCTTTTTTCTATCGGAGCATACCAGTTCACTCAGTGCAGAAAAAAATCGTGTCGATTTATCAACAGATTTGAATCCAGTCGAGAAGTTGTTGCTGCTTTCCCAGCTCTACGTTGGACGACTAAAAGGCTCTTTTATGGTCAAGGAGAAAAATCATAAAAGCACGATAATCGGTGAAGTAAGAGAATTATCTCCTCAAGAAATCTCTATTAGAACGGATGAAGGTTATCGATTAATAAGGGTAGATGATATTCTCGCCATCCAACTGTATCAGGAGGAAGTTGATGACTAGAAAAGAGTTATATGAAAACAAACTGCAGATGGATTATTTCTCAGATGATTACATCCGCTTTGAAGAAGATTTCCAAAAATACTCTGCCATGAATGTACCTCTGACTTTCTTGATTGATGATATTCTACGAACCATGGCCATTAACCAAAAGGACTACTTTGTCTTGAACAAGGAAAATGCCAAGGACGGAAGGGAACATCGGTTTTATTTTAGGGTGAAGATGGAAAAAGATTGTCCACGTACTCGAACCTATACCTATCTTGGACTGAAACAAAAGTGCCTGTAGATTGCATAGGAAATACCGAAACATTAGTAAACATGGTATAATGAAGGAAATTCATGAAGTATTACCTGTGAACAGGAGAAAAACTTCTAGGAGGTAGCTTATGCTAGGAGCAGTTATTGGAGATATTATTGGTTCCCGATTTGAGGCGGATAATCATAAAAGTAAAGAGTTTGATTTGTTCACCCAGGATTCTTGTCCGACCGACGATAGTATCATGACCTTGGCGGTTGCTAAAGCCATATTGGCTAGTAGGGAAGACTGGGGTCAACTCTCGAAAAATGCAGTGAAATACATGCAAGAGATAGGGAGACAATATCCAAATTGTGGCTATGGCGGTCATTTTTTCTACTGGATCTTTTCAGATGATCCTCAACCCTATGGGAGTTATGGGAATGGATCTGCCATGAGAATTAGCCCTGTCGGTTTCGCGGCAGATAGCATAGAGCAGGCAAAGGCTTTGTCCCAAGCAGTGACAGAAGTCAGCCACGACCATCCTGAGGGGCTAAAAGGTGCAGAAGCAGTTGCAGTAGCTATCTTCTTGGCTAGAACTGGTTCTAACCGCCATGAAATCAGAGACTACATCGATAAAAATTATTATCCCATGGACTTTACCTTGGACCAAATCCGTGAGGACTATAGCTTTGATGTGACTTGTCAAGGTTCGGTTCCTCAGGCCTTTCAAGCCTTTTTCGAGTCACAAGATTTTGAAGATGCTATCAGAAATGCTATTTCCATCGGAGGAGATAGCGACACCATCGCTGCTATCTGTGGAGGTCTTGCGCAAGCCTACTATGGAATTCCTGCTCCAATCAGAAATCAAGCTATGGCCTATTTGGATGATCGTTTAGTAGAGATAGTGGATACTTTTGAAAGTGCCTATCCCATCCACCCTAATAAATAATTGGCTGCGAGGAGTGAGAAAAGATAAACTATGATATCTAGTGTTAGATAGGGTATGGATATCAGTTGATTAGCTATATTTCTAAGCCGTTCAAGAGCTATTTCTTGAATGGTTTTTTGTTTGCAGTCCAAAAGCAATTGAGCTATACCAATTTTTATTCTTGACAAGTGAAAGAAACAAGTATATACTGTTTCCACTGATTCTAAAAACAGAAAATCAGACTATACCAATTTCGATAAGGAGAAAGCACAGCTTGCCTGTGTCGTATATACTATGTGTGGAATTGTTGGTGTTGTTGGAAACACAAATGCAACTGATATTTTGATTCAAGGGCTTGAAAAGCTCGAATACCGTGGTTATGATTCTGCGGGAATTTTTGTTCTAGGTGGTGCTGAAAGCCATTTGGTGAAAGCAGTTGGTCGTATCGCAGAATTGTCTGCCAAGACAGCTGGAGTTGAGGGAACAACTGGTATCGGACATACTCGTTGGGCCACTCATGGGAAACCAACAGAAGATAACGCTCACCCACATCGCTCTGAGACAGGACGTTTTGTCTTGGTCCACAATGGGGTGATCGAAAACTATCTTGAAATTAAGGAAGAATACCTTGCAGGACACAACTTCAAGGGACAAACAGATACAGAAATCGCTGTTCACTTGATTGGGAAATTTGTAGAAGAAAACGGCTTGTCAGTACTTGAAGCCTTCAAAAAAGCTCTTCATATCATCCGTGGTTCTTATGCCTTTGCCTTGATCGACTCTGAAAATCCAGATGTCATCTATGTAGCGAAAAACAAATCACCTCTCTTGATTGGTCTTGGAGAAGGCTATAACATGGTCTGCTCAGATGCCATGGCCATGATTCGTGAAACCAACCAATACATGGAAATCCATGACCAAGAGTTGGTAATCGTGAAAGCTGATAGCGTTGAAGTTCAAGACTATGATGGCAATCGTCGTGAGCGTGCTAGCTACACTGCTGAACTTGACTTGTCAGATATCGGTAAAGGAACTTACCCTTACTACATGCTCAAGGAAATCGATGAGCAACCAACGGTGATGCGTAAGTTGATCCAAGCTTACACAGATGAGGCTGCTCAAGTAGTGGTAGACCCAGCTATCATCAAGGCTGTTCAAGATGCAGACCGCATCTACATTCTTGCAGCTGGAACTTCTTACCACGCAGGGTTTGCTTCTAAGAAGATGTTGGAAGAATTGACAGATACACCAGTTGAACTTGGAATCTCTTCTGAGTGGGGATATGGTATGCCACTTCTCAGCCAGAAACCGCTCTTCATCTTTATCAGTCAATCTGGTGAAACAGCTGATAGCCGTCAGGTTTTGGTCAAGGCCAATGAAATGGGAATCCCAAGCTTGACAGTGACAAATGTGCCAGGATCTACTCTTTCTCGTGAAGCCAACCATACTATGCTTCTTCATGCAGGTCCTGAAATTGCTGTAGCATCAACCAAGGCATATACTGCGCAAATCGCAGCCCTTGCCTTCCTTGCAAAAGCAGTCGGTGAAGCAAATGGGAATGCTAAAGCGCAAGCCTTTGACCTGGTTCACGAGTTGTCTATCGTGGCTCAGTCTATCGAATCAACCCTTTCAGAAAAAGAATTAATTGATAGTAAGGTTCGTGAGCTTCTTGAAACAACACGCAATGCCTTTTACATCGGACGTGGTCAAGATTACTATGTAGCCATGGAAGCCAGTCTCAAACTCAAAGAGATTTCTTATATCCAATGTGAAGGTTTTGCGGCTGGAGAACTCAAGCATGGAACCATTGCCTTGATTGAAGAGGGGACACCAGTTTTAGCTCTCTTGTCAGACCCAGTTCTTGCTAACCACACTCGCGGAAATATCCAGGAAGTGGCAGCTCGTGGTGCTAAGGTCCTCACCATCGCAGAAGAAAATGTTGCTAAAGATACAGACGATATCGTTCTTACGACCGTACACCCTTACCTCTCACCAATCTCAATGGTCGTACCAACGCAACTAGTCGCTTACTTTGCAACCCTTCACCGTGGCCTTGATGTGGACAAACCACGGAACCTTGCTAAGTCTGTAACGGTAGAATAAAGTAGTCCTGTTACTGAATTCCAACATTTCTTGTCAACCAATAAAAATCTTGTTATACTATAGAAAAGTAGTTGATAGTGAAGTATAAGGAGATTGGAGCGGAAATGAAAAAGGGGAAAATTTCATCTATCATAGGACTCTTGTTTGCAAGTTCGTTTTTGATTCGAACTGTCATCATTCATCAAATGAGAGCTTCAAAGAAACAAGAGAGTGAAAAGATTGCTGCAGTTCAGGAATTTATCAAATCTCAAGAACAGGCTGAGGCAGAAAAGCGAAAGGATACTTTTAAGGGTATCCTTGGAAATGGATCAGGAACTTCTGAACCAAGACCTAGCTACGACAAAACCATATTTGTGAATCAACAATACGATATTGGTGTTCGAGACGGAGCCTATTATCTACTGACACTCAGTAGCAACAAAGAACTCTTGCTAGAAGGGGTCGATGACGCCTATGCCTTGGCTGTTAAGAATGAAGATAAAAACAAACAAGAAGTTGCTATGGTTGTTCATAAAGATGGAGCTTGGCATATTATAAATGGTGAAGGGGAAGTTACAACAACCCTTGACCGACAATATATAACAGCTCATACCAAGCTTGTGATTAAGAATAATACTGTTGATTTTGAATAATGTGATTGGCTCATGATTCTTTAGAGAAAACATAGATTTACAAAAACCTCCTAGATTCTTTCTAGGAGGTTTTTAAAATTATAAATCTTGCATAGAAATCTTATTGAGTTCGTTGACAACTTGCAGGATAGATAGTCGACTGATATTAATGACGAGCATGTCTTCGAGGCCTTTGATATCAAAATTAGTGATAATAGCATCGTAGTCACTATCCATGATTTCTTCGATGTTAAGGGTTTCTTTATCCCAAGTTTCATACTGGATGTTATTTGAAGTATGGAATTCGTAGAGAGAAATCAAGAATTGTGGGTGGGCAAAGTCATACTCACTCAGAACTAAGACCTTGACTTTCTTTTTATGTTCAAATAATTGATCTGTAAGCCCTTCAGCGTGAGTGAACAGCGTGTAGATCAGGTGAGAAAGGGCAGGAGTCTTCTCCTTTTGTCCCATAATGTTCTTGTATCGCATCATTTCAAAGACGGTTGCTTCATAAAATTTAGGGAAGAATTTTTTAATTTTTCCAAGCGTATAATCCTTGTTTTGTGAAATGATCGATTCGGAGTTGATTTCTCTTCGCTCAAGCAAGGCAGTGTTGTGCAGGTTCCAAATCAAGGTATCCGTATTTGAAAATTGAACACCAAATCTTCGAGTTAAGTTGTCTAGGATGTCTCGCGCAGCATGATAGGAACGATCGACTTGTTCGTAAGACTGACGAGCCTCTAGGAAATCTTCGACTGTAAAGAAAAGACCAGGCTCAGCAAAGGGACTGAAAATCTGATTAAGGTTTTCAGGGGTGACTTCAACATTGAGCCCTTGGGCCAAGTCTTGTAACTGACTCTGAAAGTCAGAGAGTTTATCGTAGATAGGGCTCAACCAGGAAGTGGTTTGTTTTGGGAAACGAACAAAATAACCTCTCTTCATTCGGTGCAAATCGACTGTAGCCTGAGTTCTGATTTGATAAAGATTTTGATATTTTGCAGGGAATTTTGCCAAATTGATAAAGAAGGAAACAAAGCTATCAATGTCTGCTTCTTTGATTTCTGTGAAAGGCCATTCTAAAAAGCTATATGCTTCATGGAAATATTGGGAGAAGAAAAATCGAATATCTTTTTCATCACCAATAATAGAGATAGGGGTTACCTTAAGCTTGAAGCGGTAGGTTCCGTCAAGAATCTTATTGATGTCCGCAACCTTCTTACGCAAAGAAGGAAGGGAAATATCCAAAGATTCGGCCAGATGTTCATAGGTAAAGGGGCTGTTCAAGAGGAAGAAAGCTTTTAAAATTTGGAAATAATCGGATGTCTGTAAGAAATATTGGTAGATTCGCTCAATACCATTATTTTGTACATTCACCATCATAATCCCTGCAGTTGAGTGTCTGATATCAAAGTCTGGGAAGACTTCGCGTAAATCCTTGATATCACTCTTGATGATGCGAGCATTGTAGCCAATGATCTTAGATAAATCATCTAGGTAAATCCAGTCAGGATTTTCAAACAAATATTCTAAAACCTTTAATTGCCTTTGCTCTTTTTGGCTGAGTAATTCTCTCATTATAAATAAACTCCCGAAGTAATGTTAGAATAATTAGAAAAGAAGATAACCGAAGATTATCATAATTCTAGCATAAAAGAAAGTCACCCCTTAAGAGAGATTCGAAATCTATCGAAGAGGGGTGATGCTTGATAAGAAGTTCCTGCGAGTCTTCAATCTACTTACGATATAAACGATCGTATTGGTAGTAGGGATCAAAGGTTACGTTAATTCCTAATTTACGGAGAACGTTCTTGTCTTCATCTGTTAAGATAATCGTAGAATGAGCTTCGCTACCTTTGAGATTTCCGAGTTCTTTCATAGCACGGTCTGCATCAGGATTCTGCATAGCTGTGATTGCCAGAGCGATAAGAATCTCATTAGAATGAAGACGTGGATTACGACTACCTAAGTGATTGATTTTCAAACCTTGGATTGGTTTCACCACTTCTGGTTCAATTAATTTTGTTTCGGCATCGATGTTCGCTGACTTCTTGATAGCATTGATCACGGCGGCAGCTGTCGGACCAAAGAGTTCTGAATTCTTACCAGTGACGATTTCACCAGAAGGTAACTCAAGTGCTAGAGCAGGTCCATCGGTTTCTTCTGCTTTTTGTCGAGCAGCTACAGCTACCTTACGGTCAGCTGGCGTGATGCCGAGATCATTCATGAGAAGTTCGATTTTCTTGACAGCAGATTCGGCAACTTTTTCAGCCTTGAAGTCGAGAACTGTTTGGTAGTAGCGACGGATAATCTCTTGTTTCGATGCTTCAATTGCAGCGTCGTTATCAGTGATTGCAAAACCAACCATATTTACACCCATGTCAGTTGGAGATGCATAAGGAGATTCACCCAAGATACGTTCGAGCATACGCTTGAGAACAGGGAAAATCTCGATATCACGATTGTAGTTGACTGTAGTTTCTCCGTAAGTTTGGAGATGGAATGGGTCAATCATGTTGACATCATCAAGATCTGCAGTAGCAGCCTCATAAGCCAGGTTAACTGGATGATGGAGAGGTAGATTCCAAACTGGGAAGGTTTCAAACTTAGCATAACCAGATTTGATACCATTCAGTTGGTCGTGGTACATGTTAGACATACAAGTTGCCAACTTACCTGATCCAGGTCCAGGAGCAGTCACGACAATTAAATTGCGACTCGTTTTGATATAGTCGTTTTTCCCCATACCTTCAGGAGAGATGATATGGTCCATATCTGTTGGATAACCCTTGATTGGGTAGTGGAGATAAGAGTCAATCCCATTTTTTGCTAATTGATTACGGAAGGTATCTGCAGCAGGTTGACCGGCGTATTGTGTGATAACGACAGAACCAACAAAGATTCCCAATTCGTTGAATTTGTCAATCAAACGAAGCACTTCTTGGTCGTAAGAAATACCCAAGTCGCCACGAGCTTTTGAGTGCTCGATATTGCTAGCGTTAATGGCAATAACAACCTCGACTTGTTCTTTCAACTCTTGCAAGAGTTTGATTTTGTTATCCGGCTCATAGCCAGGAAGGACACGGGCAGCGTGGAAGTCCTCCAACATCTTGCCTCCAAACTCCAAGTAGAGTTTGCCGTCAAACTGGTTAATACGCTCCAAAATATGGTCGCGTTGTAAATTTAGATATTTTTCAGAACTAAAAGCTTGTTTTTTCATTTTTTTACCTCTATTTTCTATTATATAAAAAAAATAGAAGATAAGAAACTAGAGAGTCACAAAAGTAAGAAAAAAGATAAAGCAAACGCTTGCATAATTAATATAAAAAGTCTATGATGGAATAAAATGAATATTAAAAGAGGTAAAAAGATGCAAGAAAAATGGTGGCATAATGCAGTTGTTTATCAAGTTTATCCAAAAAGTTTCAAGGATAGTAATGGAGATGGGATTGGTGATTTGCCTGGAATTACTAGCAAGTTAGATTATCTAGCTAAGCTTGGGATCACAGCGATTTGGCTTTCTCCAGTTTATGACAGTCCAATGGATGATAATGGCTATGATATTGCCAACTACCAAGATATCGCTTCTATCTTTGGAACCATGGAAGATATGGATGAGCTGATTGCTGAAGCCCAAAAACGAGATATTCGAATCATCATGGACTTGGTTGTCAATCATACATCCGATGAGCATGCTTGGTTTATTGAAGCGCGTGAAAATCCTCAAAGTCCCGAACGTGACTACTACATTTGGCGAGATAAACCCAATGATTTAACCTCTACTTTTAGTGGTTCTGCATGGGAATACGATGAAAAGTCTGGTCAATACTATCTACACTTTTTCAGTAAGAAACAACCAGACCTCAATTGGGAAAACGAAGAGCTCCGTCATAAAATCTATGAGATGATGAATTTCTGGATTGATAAAGGGATTGGTGGATTCCGTATGGACGTTATTGACATGATTGGGAAGATACCTGACCAGAAGGTTGTCAACAATGGTCCCATGCTTCATCCTTACCTCAAGGAAATGAATCAGGCTACTTTCGGCGGCAAAGACCTTTTGACAGTAGGGGAAACTTGGGGAGCAAATCCAGAAGAGGCCAAGAAATATTCGAATCCAGAAGGTCAAGAGTTGTCTATGGTCTTCCAGTTTGAACATATCTGTCTTCAGTATCAGGAAGGACAACCTAAGTGGCACTATCAAAAAGAGCTAAATGTAGGGAAATTAAAAGAGATTTTCAACAAGTGGCAGACAGAATTAGGAGTTGAGGATGGCTGGAATTCCCTCTTCTGGAATAACCATGACCTTCCACGAATCGTCTCTATCTGGGGAAATGACCAAAAATACCGCGAAAAATCTGCTAAAGCGTATGCAATCTTGCTTCATCTTATGAGAGGAACACCTTATATTTACCAAGGGGAGGAGATTGGGATGACCAACTATCCATTTGAAACTCTGGAGCAAGTAGAAGATATTGAATCTATCAACTATGCCAAAGAAGCGCTAGAACAAGGTGTACCGCTAGAGCAAATTATGGATAGCATTCGTGTGATTGGACGTGACAATGCTCGTACCCCAATGCAGTGGGATACTACAGACTACGCTGGATTTTCAAGCGCGAAACCATGGTTAGGAGTCAATCCAAACTATGCGAAGATTAATGTAGAAGAGGCTTTAGCAAATCCAGATTCCATCTTCTATACTTATCAAAAATTAGTTCAGATTCGCAAAGAAAATAGCTGGCTGGTTCAAGCTGACTTTGAATTATTAGAAACGGCTGAGAAAGTCTTTGCCTATATCCGTAAGGACGGGGAACGCCGTTTCCTAGTTGTGGCTAACCTCTCAAATCAAGAACAAGAATTTCACTTTAATGGGGTTCTCAAATCAATCTTGGTTGCTAACACCGAGGTTCAAGAAAATCTCGAACAACTAACACTAGCTCCTTGGGATGCATTCTGTGTCGAATTGACCAATTAAACCTAAAAAACTCAAGTATCAAAGATGCTTGAGTTTTTTCTAAAATAAGTGTAGAAATTTCTTAAAAAAATATTAGTTTGAATTTTCTAAAAAATTGCATGAAAACCCTTGCTTTTATAAAAAAATAGGGTATAATGGTGAAAAATAGTATTTTAAAGGAGAATACCGATGAAATCGAAAAAGTTGCTCGCAGTAGCAGGGATAACGATGAGTGCAGCTCTTCTTTTAGCGGCTTGTGGAAAGACAGAGAAAAAAGCAGATGCTCCTACAACATTTTCATACGTATATGCCATCGATCCATCAACATTGGACTATAGCGTTACTAGTAAAAGTTCAACATCGGACGTCATTGCTAACTTGGTCGACGGACTCTTGGAAAATGACAAATACGGAAACTTGATTCCATCTCTTGCTGAAGACTGGTCGGTTTCACAAGACGGTTTGACCTACACTTACAAGCTACGTAAAGGTGTCAAATGGTATACTTCTGAAGGTGAGGAGTACGCCGAGGTCAAGGCTCAAGACTTTGTGACTGGTTTGAAGCATGCTGCTGATGGTAAGTCAGATGGCTTAAGTCTGATCCAAGATTCTATCAAAGGTTTAGCAGAATATGTCAGTGGTGAAAGCAATGACTTCTCAACAGTTGGAGTTAAAGCGATTGACGACTACACTGTTCAATACACCTTGAACCAGCCAGAAAGCTTCTGGAATTCCAAGGTGACAACAGCGACTATGCTCCCAGTCAATGAAGAATTCCTGAATTCTCAAGGTAAAGATTATGGTGCAGCGACACCTTCAGGTATTCTCTATAATGGACCATATATTTTGAAGAACTTCACTTCAAAATCAGTGATCGAGTACGAAAAAAATCCAAATTATTGGGATAAAGACAATGTTAAGATTGACCACGTCAAACTTACTTTCTACGATGGATCTGACCAAGAATCATTGATTCGTAGTTTCTCATCAGGAGCCTATACAACAGCTCGTCTCTTCCCAACAAGTTCAAACTTTGATTCAACTAAGCAAGAATACGGGGATAAGATTGTCTATAGTCCGCAAGAAGCGACCAGCTATTACTTTACTTTCAACGTGAATCGTCAGTCTTACAATAAAACAGCAAAGACAGATGAAGCACAAAAGACTTCTACAAAAGAAGCGCTTCTCAACAAAAACTTCCGCCAGGCAATCAACTTTGCTCTTGACCGTCATTCTTACTCTGCTCAGATGAATGGTGAAGAAGGTGCAGACAAGATTATCCGTACCAGCCTTGTACCTTACGACTATGTTCAGGTTGGTGAAAAGACCTTCGGGGAATTGGCTCAAGAACAATTAGTAACATACGGAGACCAGTGGAAAGATGTAGCTTTGACAGATGGTAAAGACACTATTTACAATCCAACAAAAGCAAAAGCTGCCTTTGAAAAAGCCAAGTCAGAATTGCAAGGTAAAGGTGTAACCTTCCCAATTCATTTGGATATTCCAGTTGAACAAACAGATGTCATTGCTGTTCAACAAACCAACTCCCTCAAACAATCTGTCGAAGCAGCGCTTGGAACTGAAAATGTTGTCATCGATGTGCTTCAAATGACAGATAATGAGAAAATGAGTATTACTTCTCAAGCTAAGGTTCCTTCTCAAAAAGACTATGACTTGAACGGAATTGGTTGGGGACCAGACTATCAAGATCCAGCTACCTATCTAAATATCCTGGATGCTAAGAAGGGTTCTGCCCTTAAACACTTGGGTATCACAAAAGGGAAAGATCCAGAAGTTATGGCTCAAGTTGGACTTGATGAGTACAAGAAACTCTTGGATGATGCAGCATCAGAAACAACCGACCTTAACAAACGCTATGAAAAATATGCTAAAGCACAGGCTTGGGTATCTGATAGCTCACTCCTCATTCCTGTAGCATCTTCAGGAGGTTCTCCTACAGTTAGTCGTACAGTACCATTTTCGAAAGCCTACTCTCAAGTTGGTATCAAGGGAGATCCGTTTGTATTTAAAGGTCTAGAGTTGCAAAATGATATTGTAACCACTAAAGAATACGAAGAAGCTCTCAAGAAATGGCAAAAAGAGAAACTTGAAACAAACGCTAAATATCAAAAAGAGTTAGCGAACCACGTTAAATAATCTTAAACAACGATGAAAGAAATCTTGATTTTATGCGGGATTTCTTTCTTTTTTTCATATACTGACGAGAGGGCAAATAATTAAATAACTTTACTTTTAGGGTGAAATTTGATAAAATAGACTTATGTCATAAAACCTAACATTTAAGGAGAAAATGAATCATGAAACTCAAAAAACGACTGATTGGAGCGGGGCTGACGCTTGCCGCGGCGGTCTTATTGACAGCGTGTGGGAAGTCAGCATCAGATGTTAAAACCTACTCGTCAACATTTGGTGCCGACCCGACAACCTTCAACTACCTGTTGGACTACTCTGGTGACAATACTAATGTTATTACCAACTTGGTAGATGGGTTGCTTGAAAATGACAATTATGGAAATCTCATTCCTGCTCTTGCAGAAGATTGGAGTGTTTCAAAGGATGGTTTGACTTACACTTATAAACTTCGTCAAGATGCAAAATGGTTCACTGCTGACGGGGAAGAATACGCCCCAATTAAAGCACAAGATTTCGTCACAGGTATCAAGTATGCAGCTGATAATAAGAGTCAAGCTCTCGATTTGATTCAGAACTCAATCAAGGGATTAGATGATTATGTGACAGGCGCAAATGCTGACTTTTCAAATGTTGGTGTGAAAGCTGTAGATGATTACACTGTCCAATACACTTTGACACGTCCAGAACCATTCTGGAACTCTAAAACAACTAATAGTATCCTCTTTCCAGTCAATGAAGAGTTCTTGACTTCTAAAGGTAAAGAATTTGGGGAATTGAAACCAGACAGCATTCTCTACAGTGGTCCTTATTTGTTAAAAGATTTCACATCAAAATCATCACTTGAGTACATGAAGAACCCTCATTACTATGACCAAGAAAAAGTGACGATTGAAAGAGTTAAGTTGGCTTATGTTGATGGTTCTGACCAAGATATGACAATCCGTAATTTCGAAAGCGGAGCCTACTCGTCTGCTGGTGTTTACCCAAATAGTTCAAACTTCGCTAAGACTAAGGAAAAATACAAGGACAACATCGTCTATAGCTTGCAGGATGCGACTTCTTGGTACTATAATTTTAACGTTAATCGCCAAACATACAATCATACAGCTAAGACTAGCGATGAGCAAAAACAAGCTACTCAAGCTGCAATTTTAAATAAAAATTTCCGTCAAGCAATCAACTTTGCCATTGACCGTACAGCCTATTCGGCTCAGTCTAATGGAGAAGAAGCGGCTAAAAACACTCTTCGTAACACACTTGTGCCACCAACATTCGTGCAAGTAGGTGACAAGACTTTTGGTGAGACAGTTTCATCTAAGTTGGTAAACTACGGTACACAGTGGTCAAATATGAATCTTGAAGACGCTCAAGACGGCTATTTCAATAAAGAAAAAGCACAAGCTCAGTTTTCAGAAGCTAAAAAAGAACTAGAAGCACAAGGTGTAACCTTCCCGATTCATTTGGACTTGCCTGTAGACCAAGTTAACAAAACCTTGCTTCCAAAGATTCATTCGCTGAAACAATCTGTCGAATCAACTCTTGGGGCAGAAAATGTAGTGATTGATGTCGTTCAAATTTCAACAGAAGACTATGCCAATGCGACATTCCAAGCGCCAACCATAGCTGATCATGACTATGACTTGAACTTGGATGGTTGGTCTGCAGACTACCAAGATCCATCGACTTATCTTAATCCTTTCAACGCTGAGGATGGATTCTATCTCAAGATTTTAGGACTTGATCCAAGCAAGGATACTGATAAGATTACAAGTATCGGATTGGACCAATATACTCAAAAATTGAAAGCGGCAGATGCAGAAAATACAGACGTAGCCAAACGTTATGAAAATTATGCAGACGCACAAGCTTGGCTGATTGATAGTTCGCTATTGCTCCCTGTAAATTCAAACGGTGGTGGAGCTTCAGTAACACGTGTGACACCATTTACACGAGCTTACTCACTTGTCGGAATCAAAGGTACTGGAAGTAACTACAAGTACATGAAATTGCAAACCGAAGTGGTAACAACTGCTCAATTTGATGAAGCTAAAGCCAAATGGGAACAAGAACGTAAAAACTCAGTCGAAAAGAGTCAAAAAGAATTCGAAAGTCACGTTAAATAATTAAAAAATAGAGCTTTTTAAGAGCTCTATTTTTATTTTAGTTGTTTTTTGAAAACATAAAATGTAGTAAAAGCGCTAATAAATATACACTAACTAAATACATTTTCAAAATAAAACGTTTCCTTGACTAATGTAGATAGCCTTTAGAGGTACTTTGTGATATAATTAAATTAAAATGTTTTGAAGAGGTGTTTCATGAAAAGTAGACGCATAAAAAAAAGTAAATCTAGTAAATTTCAGCAGAGTTTAAACATAGGTTTGTTGCTAATCTATGCTGTTCTAGCTTCTTTTTTATTGTTTTTGATTTTTAAATACCAGATTTTAGCGGTCAGCTATTTTAATATTATCTTGGCAGTAGTTTTAGTGCTCGTAGCATTATTATCCCTCTTGTTGATCGTTAAGCGCAAAGCCAAGGTGTTCACCTTGATAGTCCTATTACTCTCGGTTTTATTTAGCTCTGTAGCTTTAGTAGCTGTAAATCGATTTGTAGGGCTCGCCAATCAATTTAATGCAACTTCAAATTATTCAAGCTACTCTATGAGTGTGGCAGTACTTGCAGATAGTGAGATCGATAACGTTTCTCAACTTTCTAGTGTAACTGCTCCAACAGGGACAGATGCTGAGAATATTCAAAAATTGATAGATGACATTAAAACAACTCAAAACAAGGAATTGACAGTTGAGGAAGCTTCTTCTTATCTAGCAGCCTATAAGAGTTTGTTAGATGGAGAAACCAAAGCAATTGTCTTAAACGGTGTTTATGAAAATCTGATTGAGCAGGAATATCCCGACCACGCTAAGAAAATCAAGAAAATCTATACCAAGGACTTGACTAAGAAAGTGGAGGCGCCTAAGGTAGCTACAGGAAATTCTTTCAACGTCTACATCAGCGGGATTGATACCTATGGTCCTATCAGTTCTGTTTCGCGCTCAGATGTCAATATCATCATGACAGTGAATCAAGATACTAAGAAGATTCTCTTGACGACAACTCCTCGAGATGCCTATGTCCCTATTGCAGATGGTGGGAACAACCAAAACGATAAGTTGACGCATGCGGGAATCTATGGCGTAGATGCTTCTATCCATACCTTAGAAAATCTTTATGGTATCGATTTGAACTATTATGCCCGTCTCAATTTCACTTCTTTCTTGAAGTTGATTGACCTTCTTGGAGGCGTTGATGTCTATAATGACCAAGAGTTTACTGCTCATACAAACGGCAAGCACTATCCGGTTGGAAATATTCACCTTGATTCAGAAATGGCTTTAGGTTTTGTCCGTGAACGTTACTCTTTGACAAATGGTGATGGAGATCGCGGTCGTAACCAACAAAAAGTCATTACAGCCATTATTCAGAAGATGACTTCGGCAGAAGCCTTGAAAAACTACGATGCCATTATTCAAGGTTTACAGGATTCAGTTCAGACCAATATGCCACCAGAAACAATGGTAAGTCTTGTCAATACTCAGTTGGCAAGCGGAGGGAAATATACAGTAACCAATCAAGATCTGAAAGGAACTGGTCGTATGGGTCTCCCGTCTTACGCTATGCCAGATAGCAATCTTTACATGTTAGAAATCGACCCAACTAGCTTGGAAGCTGTTAAAACGGCTATTAATGATACCATGGAAGGAAAATAAGATGATTGATATTCATTCACATATTGTTTTCGATGTTGACGATGGACCTAAAAATAAAGCTGAGAGCAAGGCTCTCCTAGAGGAAGCTTACGCACAAGGTGTTCGAACCATTGTTTCAACCTCTCATCGTAGAAAAGGGATGTTTGAAACATCAGAAGACAAAATTGCAGCTAATTTTAGCGAAGTTAAACAGTTGGCTCAAGAAATCGCACCGGATTTGAATATCGTGTACGGAGCTGAGATTTATTTTTCAAGTGATGTTTTAGAGAAACTTGAACAAAATATCATCCCAAAACTCAATGGAAGTCGTTATGCTTTGATCGAGTTTAGCATGAATACACCCTACAGAGATATTCATAGCGCCTTGACCAAAGTTCTCATGTTAGGGATTACACCTGTGGTTGCTCATATTGAGCGCTATCACACCTTGGAAAACGATGAGAAAAAAGTAAGAGAACTCATCAATATGGGCTGCTATATGCAGATTAATAGTTCGAGCGTCTTAAAGCCACGGCTTTTCGGAGATACCTACAAGTTTATGAAAAAGCGTGCTAGGTATTTCTTGGATAAGGACTTAGTCCATGTAGTAGCTAGCGATATGCACAATTTGGATAATCGCCCACCGTATATGAGAGAAGCTTATGAACTCATTACTAAAAAATACGGAGCAGGAAAAGCTCGTGAACTTTTTGAAACAAACCCATCAAACATTATAAATGACCAAATAATTTAGGAGAAATGATGAAAGAACAAGAAAAATTTGAAATTGATGTATTTCAATTGGTAAAAGTGCTATGGAAACGAAAATTCCTCATTGTCTTAACTGCACTAGTAGCAGGTCTAGCAGCTTTTGCATATAGCTCATTTGTGATCCAGCCACAGTATACTAGTACCACTCGTATCTACGTAGTCAATCGTAACCAAGCAGATAAGCCAGGTTTGACCAACCAAGACTTGCAGGCAGGTTCATACTTGGTAAAAGACTACCGTGAGATCATTCTTTCTCAGGATGTTCTTGAAAAAGTGGTGGCTGATCAAAGCTTAGCTATGGATGCCAAAACTCTTGGAAGAAAAGTTTCAGTAACAGTCCCTGCAGATACGCGTATCGTATCAATCTCAGTTCGAGATGGGAAACCTGAGGAAGCGAGTCGTATCGCCAATGCACTTAGAGAAGTAGCTGCTCAGAAAATCATTTCTGTAACAAGAGTGTCGGATGTAACCACACTTGAGGAAGCAAGACCAGCGACATCGCCATCTTCACCAAATATTCGTCGCAATACAATGATGGCCACTATAGCAGGCGTAGGATTCGTAACGGTTATCGTGCTTTTAGTTGAATTGTTGGATGATCGAGTGAAGCGTCCAGAAGATATCGAAGAAGTGATGCACATCTCACTTTTAGGTGTTATTCCAAATCTTGAGAAATTAAAATAAAGAGGGAAATATGGCAAAGTTAGAATTATCAGAACAACGATTACACTCTGTAAAAAAAGCTGAGGAGTATTATAACGCATTACGGACCAATATCCAGTTGAGTGGAGATGGCCTTAAAGTGATTGCCCTTTCTTCAGTTAGACCTGGAGAAGGGAAGTCAACCACTTCAACCAACATAGCTTGGGCATTCGCGCGTGCAGGCTATAAGACACTCCTTATCGATGCCGATATTCGTAATTCGGTCATGTCAGGTGTCTTTAAATCTCGAGAAAAAATTACAGGTTTGACAGACTACTTATCAGGAACCAAAGATTTATCTCATGGTTTGTGTGAAACAAACGTAGAAAACTTGTTTGTCATTCAATCAGGAGCTGTTTCACCAAACCCGACCGCTCTTCTTCAAAGTGACAAATTTGAAGCAATGATTGAGACTTTACGCAAATACTTTGACTATATCATTGTGGATACAGCCCCTATCGGTGTTGTCATTGATGCGGCTATTATCGTACAAAAATGCGACGCCTCTATCCTGGTAACTGAAGCTTCTGCAACAAAACGGAGAGAAGTTCAAAAAGCTAAAGACCAGTTAGAGCAAACAGGAACACCATTCTTAGGAGTTATTCTGAATAAATTTAATATTCAGCTTGAAAAATATGGTTCTTACGGATCATATGGGAACTACGGTTCCTATGGGAAAAAATAAGAAAAAGTAAATATTAAAAAGAAGATTATATGAAAAGTAGGTGAAGTTTAAGTGGAGATTAGTGAAGTCTTATACAAAAGTTTTAAGCAACTTGCAGACTTTTTTATTGGATTGGTTGGAACTGTTGTATTAGCCTTTCCAGCTTCCTTGATTATTTTCATCATATATAAAGCTAAAGGATATAAGGGTAGCATTTTCTTTACTCAGTATCGAGTAGGTTTGAATGGGAAAAAATTTAAAATTATTAAGTTTCGTTCAATGGTTGAAAATGCTGAAGAAATTCTCTTGGCCAATAAAGAGTTACATCAAAAATATATTGACAATAGCTACAAATTGCCTCCTAACGAAGATCCACGCTTAACGATTATTGGGAATTTCATTAGAAAAACGAGTATTGATGAATTTCCTCAGTTTATAAATGTTTTGCGAGGTGAGATGAGCTTTATAGGACCTAGGCCAATCCTTGATAGGGAGTTAGAAGAATATTCCGAAGAGGAACAGAAACTTCTGCTTTCAGTGAAGCCAGGGATAACAGGTATGTGGCAAGTTTCTGGGAGAAGTGAAGTCTATTATCCTGAACGTTGCGAGATGGAATTATATTATCCTAGAAATCAATCTTTCAAATTGGATGTAAAGATATTTTTATTAACCATTAAGCAAGTTTTGCTAGGAAAAGGGGCTCATTAAAGAACAGATAAGTTTTTTAGGATTTTATAATCTGTTGATGAGTTCAAAATGAAAATGATACGAAATCAAATACTGGTAGTCATGTTTTAGAATTTGGAAAGGGTGTTTTACCATTTTAAAATGGTGAAATATGCTTCCAGAGTTATATGATCTGAGTAGTCTAATAGAGGCATGGCAAAAGAGTCAACTAGTTTCTTAGGTGAACTCTGTGAAACTAGGATGCTAGTGTTTGGTTTCTTTTTTAGCGCAAACAGTTCAATCTAAATGAAGGGGGTTAAAATGACAAAGAATTATAAAATTATCGTGGCAACACACAAGCAATTTACCATGCCTGCTGATACTGATCTTTACCTACCTATCCATGTTGGTAGTGAAGGGAAAGAAAAGTTAGGATACCAATGTGATAATGAAGGAGACAATATTTCAAGTTTGAACCCCTATTATTGCGAATTAACTGGACTTTATTGGGCGTGGAAAAATTTAGAATGTGACTATCTTGGTTTGGTACACTATCGTCGCTATTTCACGGCAAAACGTCACTCATATAGTGAAACGATTGATATGAATGATATTATCCTGTCTAAATCAGAACTGCAAGATTTGTTGGCTGAAAGTGATGTAATCGTTCCAAAAAAACGGAAATACTACATTGAAACGCTATACTCACACTATGCACATACGCATGATGCCAATCATTTAGACGTAACACGCCAGATTGTTAGCGAGTTGAGACCGGACTATATCGATGCTTTTGATCAGGTCATGAAACAACGCAGTGGCTATATGTTCAATATGTTTATCATGTCCAAAGAAAATGTAGCAGCCTACTGTGAATGGTTGTTCCCGATTATTGATGAGCTCTATAAGAGATTGGATATTACAGACTATTCTGCTTTTGATGCTAGATTGTTTGGTCGTATCAGTGAACGCTTGTTCAATGTTTGGTTGGCAAAACAAGATTTGCGGGTAAAAGAGATACCGTTTATCTATATGGAGAAAATTGACTTGATTCAAAAAGGAAAATCCTTCCTACAAGCAAAATTCTTCGGGAAAAAATATGGACAGAGTTTTTAGATAGGGATAAAAGAATAAGGATGAAATTAGTAGTAAAAATAAAATCTTTGCCAGAGCTCTTGGCTCTTGTTGCTTTAGGAATATTTTTAACGGTTTCGATATTAAATGTAACTTTTTATGCTCGATATCTGCCTGGAACAGTTTATAAATTAGCGATAGCTTTTTCAATCTTTCTTTTGCTCCTAAAAGAGTCTTTTAAGAGCAAATATGATTATAGAGCTCTCATTGGATTATTTGCAACAATTTTAATTTATCTTATCGTGGGGAAAATGACAGCTCTCAGTTCAGAACTTTCTGTAACTATATTATTTATTTATGCTTTACGAGATGTTCCCTTTAAGAAGGTGGCGCAAACTTCTTTAGTCGTTAGTATGTTCTTGTTGTTGTTTGTTATCATCAGCGCAAAATTAGGAATCATAACGAATTATATAGAAGTTTCTGGCTCTCGAGTACGAACTTATCTAGGGTTTCGTTACGCATTATTCCCATCTATTTTGCTGATGAATATAGTCGCTATTGTGTTTTATTTAAAGCAAAATAAAATCCAATATTGGCAATGGCTGCTGTTAGCTCTATCAGTTTATTGGGTATATGATCAAACGGATTCTCGTTTAACATTTTATAGTTCCTGTGTACTTTTGGCATGCAGTTTGCTAATAAAGTGGTTTCCAGAACTATTCTCTAAACTAGGACATGTGTTTAAGGTTTTTAAACTGACCTTTATCGTAAATGCAATTATTAGTTTTTGGGTCTCTGTTATCTATCTCAATTCAAGTCATTCTTTTATCAATGACCTTCTTTTTAAAGTAAACCGTATGTTAGGTGGTCGTATATACTTGGCAAACAAATCTTTAAACCTGTATGGTTTTGGATTCCTTGGACGACCGGTTGAATGGTACGGTAACGGTCTGACTATTGAGGGAATCAGAAACTATCAGACCTATCTGTATGTGGACAATTTGTATGTCCAAGTTTTACAAAAATTTGGCTTACTCATCCTGGGATTGATGCTCTCAGTCCTAACTTTGACTTTGTCTAAAGTTATTAAAAGTCGTCAATGGGTTCTTGCTTTTATTTTGATAATGATGAGTTTTCATTCCATGATTGATGATTTGAATTTCTATCTTCATTACAATATTTTTTGGATTTTGGTAGGCGCTTTAATCTACCCGGATTATCAGTTTTCTGATGAAGGCGATGAACAGTTAAAATAACATTCATTTGAAAAAATCGTATAGTAAAATGGTAAGAAGTATTTAACAAGAACTTAAAAGAGCATAGACTGGGAAGACGGTTTTATTTCGATTTATATAGGAGGAAAGTATGTCGGATATCAAAATCATTCAAGATAAGATTTTATCTATTTTGAAAGAGTTTATTAATATTTGCGAAGAAAATAACCTAACCTACTATGCTCTGGGTGGGACCTTGCTAGGAGCGGTACGTCATAATGGTTTCATACCTTGGGATGATGACATTGATATCGGTATGCCGAGAGAGGATTACGAAAAGTTTAAAAAAATAGCTTCAAATGTCTTGCCAGAAAACTACAAGTTTTTAAGCGAAGATACATTAAACTATAAAAAAGCTTTCTCTGTGATTCGAGATGATTCTACAAAAATCATCATGAATTATAGTAAAGAAGAATTGGTAGAAAGTTTGTGGATAGACATTTTTCCGCTAGATGGTATGCCATCTAATGCTTTAAAGAAAAAAATTCATTCTTTGAGATACTTGTGCGCAAGGATGATGGTTCAACTCTCGCAATTCAATAGTTTGGTGAATCAGAAAAAAGAAAATCGACCATTCATTGAAAAGATAATTATTGCTTTTGCGAATGCTGTTAGTATTGAGAAGATTATTTCCTTTACCAGGGCACAGAAAAAATATTTGCAAACGATAAAAAAATATTCGTTTGATGAAGCTTACGCAGGAAATTTTACGGGAGCTTACAAATTAAGAGAGATAGTACCGAGTGATTACTTTGGAGAACCAGTCCTATTACAGTTTGAAGATCTTAAACTTTGTTGTCCTTGCAAATACAGAGAATATCTAACAGCCATTTACGGAGCGGATTATATGCAATTGCCACCAGAAGATAAAAGGGCTCTTCACCACTACGAGATTATCTCACTGGGTGAAAATGAAGGGGAAGTGTAGTTTAAAGATGAAAAAAATCGCTTTAGTGAAATGGAGTATTGATAGAACAGATGGAGGACTGAAAGTAGCAACCAGTCTTGCAAATGAGTTATCAACTATGTATGAAGTTCATCTTCTCTCGATGATTTCTACAGAAAACAATTTCTTCTCGCTGAAACAATCGGTTCGATATCAAAATTTATCATCAAAGAAAATATCAATGAGTAAAAATTTTCTCGAAGCGGTCAAGTTATTGAGAAACTATCTGAAAGAAGAGAACATTGATATTGTTTTTGGAATCGGAATGAGTATGAATACAGTTGGTGTAGCAAGCACAATTGGTTTGAGAACAAAATTTGTTTCCTGCGACCATACAAATTCTATAGTAGATATTGATACTAAAGTTAAGAAGATACAAAGATATATTGGAGCGAAATTTGCTGATAAACTCGTGACCCTTACTCAAGAAGACCGTGAAAATTATATAAAAAAATACGGTGTTTCTGATGAAAGAATTTGCTACATCTATAATTGGAAAGAGGCTGCTCTTTCAGAAGTATCCTATAATAAAAAATCAACTAAAATTGTGACGGTTGGCCGTTTTGACTATCAAAAAGGATATGATTATCTTGTTCAAGTCGCGAAAAAAGTGTTAGCGAAAAGGTTTGACTGGACTTGGGAAATCTACGGTTCCGGAAATCAAGACGAAGTGGATAAAATCAGAAATTTAATCAACGAAAATGATTTACAGGATAAGTTAGTCATAAAAGGACTCGAAAAAAATCAGGATTTGATTTATGGAGATAAAGGGATTTATGTCATGACTTCTCGCTATGAAGGTTTACCTCTAGTTCTGCTGGAAGCACAACAATACAATCTTCCTATAGTTAGCTTTAGTTGTCCGACAGGACCGAACGAAATTGTTGAAGATGGAGTTAATGGCTATTTGGTTGAGTGTTATGATACGGATAAGTTGAGCCAAAAATTGCTTGAACTGATGGGAGATGAAGTTTTGAGACAGTCTTTCTCAGAACACGCAAAAGAAAATATGGATAAATTCGATAAAGATAAAATTCTCAAGCAGTGGATTGAACTAATTGAGACGATTTAGGAGATAAGATGAAGGATTGTTTGTTAACAATTGTAATGCCTAGTTATAATATTCAGGACTACGTTTCAAAAGGGCTGGAGTCTTTCCAACAAGTGCAATCAGATTATAAAAATAAATTTGAAGTACTGGTTGTTAACGATGGAAGTACAGACGATACTGCTAAAGTAGCAGAAGAAATATTAGCCCAAGATTCGTTGCTGGATGGCCGTGTAATTACAAAAGAAAACGGTGGTCATGGTTCAACTATCAATCGCGGTATTCAAGAAGCAAAGGGAAAATTTTTTAAAGTAATTGATGGGGATGACTGGGTTATTCCATCAGAATTTGAAAAGTTTTTAGATACTCTTGAAACTGTTGATGTGGATATGGTGATTACAGACTTTACAGAGCAACATGTCTACAATAATACTACAGTACGAAATGACTTCGTAGACAAGTATGAAATTGGCAAAAAATACATGGGAATTCCGGATGTTCGCATCCCGATGCACTCGGTTACTTATAAGACATCAATCTTGTCGGAAAACAAGATTCGTTTAAGTGAAAAAACATTTTATGTTGATATTCAATACACACTTTTTCCTTTGGAGTATGTTCATAGTTTCAGTTATTGGAATTATGATATTTATCAATACTACATAGGTAGACCAGAGCAAAGTATGAATATCGAGAGTATGAAGCGTAATGTTCGTCACCATTTGACTGTTACAAATTCAGTTCTAGATTATTTTACAAAAATTGAAAGTGACCCCGTTTTAAACCGAGTAGTTTCTGAAACCTTAGATTATCTCATCAGTTTGCAGGTTGATTTGTCTTGGATGGTTAATGATTCCGAAGCACTCTTGAAAGAACTATATAGCAAAATTGAGAAAAGTGCATATGACTATATTCCTAGGAAAAAGTTTGACAGATTGTCTTATTTGAACTATAAGACCAAGTTTGCAATTGCCTTAATACTTAATCCAATTTTGAAGAAATACTCTAAAAAGAAAGAAAAAGAGAGAGGGGTTTAGGATGTTTATTAGCATCGTTGTTCCGGTATATAACATTGCCGACTATTTGCACTATGCGATAGATAGCCTGCTGAAACAAACCTATCAAAATTTTGAAGTGATCCTCGTCAATGACGGTTCAACAGATGATTCTCCTCGATTGTGTGAAGATTACGCCCGAGAATATGAAAATATCCATGTTTTTCATAAGGAAAATGGAGGCTTATCTGATGCGCGTAACTTTGGAGTTACAAAAGCCAACTCAGATTGGATTTTCTTTTTAGATCCAGATGATTACCTTGAAGACTACACGCTTGAATTAATAGTAAAAATACAAGAAATACATCAAGCAGACTTGATTTCAACAAAGGTCAAAGCAACTTCAAAGTATGATGATTATAGTTCTTATCATCTTAAACAGTCAGACTATGAAAGCTTGAGTGTGGTTACAAAGGAGAAGGCCTTGGAACTAATGTTGGACGACAAAGTTGCAACGGTTTCTGCCTGTGCTAAGCTTTATAAAAAAAGCATATTGGAACGCGTCCCTTTTCCAGTTGGGAAAATCTATGAGGATTTTTATGTTGTAGGAGAACACCTTGCCTTGGCTGAAAGAATCGTGATAAGCCCGCTTGAAACCTACAATTACTATCGTAGAGAAGGAAGTATAGTTCGTTCAACATTTACTGAAAAAAGATATGATTTCTTTAAAGCTGTTGCAAAAAATGAGGAAGTTGTTAAAAGAGAGTACATTCAGAGCCCAGAATTAAAGCAAGCTTTGCAAGCTAAAAAATTATTAGGTGGCTTTGTAGTGATTGGTGCAAAAGCTGACTCAGGCTTAAAAGATTTTTCAAAAGATAAAGAGTTGTTGAAAGTCGAAATGAGTGAGTTGCTAAAAAATAGTAAGCTATCATGGAAAGTAAAACTAAAATACCTTGTTTTTATGTTTAGCCCTAAATTGTATTTGTTGCTACGATAGTATCGTGCATAAAACCAATTTAATTTGCAACAAATATCAAAAAATTGTAGGAAAGAGGAAGTATGATAGAAGCTTTTAGAATAATTGCCCATTATAAGTCTGTTCGGTCACAATTTCTAATTTCACGGATTGATTATAAATAGGACGGATTGACATGAAAGTATTAAAAAACTACGCCTACAATCTTTCTTATCAATTGTTGGTGATTATACTCCCGATTATTACGACTCCCTATGTGACACGGGTCTTTTCTTCGGATGATTTAGGAACTTATGGTTATTTTAATTCCATTGTCACCTACTTTATTCTATTAGCGACACTAGGAGTTGCTAACTATGGAACAAAGGTCATTTCAGGGCATCGCAAGGAAATCGAAAAAAACTTTTGGGGAATCTACTCCCTGCAATTAGGTGCAACTTTTCTTTCTCTAACCTTGTATGGCCTTCTTTGTATGGCTCTTCCCTTTATGCAAAATCCGGTAGCCTACATTCTAGGCTTGAGTTTAGTTTCTAAAGGTTTAGACATCTCTTGGCTCTTTCAAGGGTTGGAGGATTTTCGAAAGATTACTGTTCGAAACATCACGGTTAAAATCGTTGGAGTTACCTCTATCTTTCTCTTTGTCAAATCTGCAAACGACCTATATCTCTATGTTTTTTTACTAACCATATTTGAGCTTTTGGGGCAACTAAGTATGTGGTTGCCTGCTCGAGAGTTTATCGGTAGACCTCATTTTGACATAGAATATGCTAGGCATCATTTGAAACCCGTCATCTTATTGTTCCTTCCACAAGTGGCGATTTCCTTGTATGTAACGCTAGATCGTACCATGCTTGGAGCCTTAGCCTCTACAAAGGATGTAGGGATTTATGACCAGGCTCTAAAGTTGGTAAATATCCTTCTGACCTTGGTAACTTCCTTGGGGAGTGTTATGCTACCTCGTGTTGCGCATTTATTAGCCACAGGTGATCATAAGGCGGTCAATAAGATGCATGAGATGTCCTTCCTCATTTATAATTTAGTCATTTTTCCAATGATGGCAGGGATCTTGATTGTCAATGATGATTTTGTTCAATTTTTCCTTGGTCAAGATTTTCAGGATGCACGCTATGCAATTGCCATTATGATCTTCCGTATGTTCTTCATCGGTTGGACCAATATTATGGGAATTCAGATATTGATTCCTCATAACCGAAATAAAGAATTCATGATTTCAACAACGGCTCCTGCAATTATCAGTGTAGGATTAAACTTATTATTCCTTCCTAAACTTGGTTATATCGGAGCAGCCATTGTTTCTGTCTTAACAGAGGCGCTAGTGTGGGCGATTCAATTGTACTTTACCCGCAGATACCTAAAAGAAGTTCCTATTATTGGATCTATGACAAAAATTATTCTAGCATCAGCTATCATGTATGGCATTTTGCTAGGTTCAAAAACAGTTATACATTTTTCGCCAACCCTAAATGTTCTAGTTTTTGCAGTGCTTGGCGGAATCATTTATCTTTTTGCAATTCTATCTCTGAAAGTGGTAGATGTAAAAGAATTAAAACAAATCATTGGGAAAAAATAGAATGCATAAAACTCGGAATATTAATTTAGATTTAATAAAAGTGCTTGCATGTATTGGAGTTGTTCTACTTCATACAACGATGGTTGGATTTAAAGAAACAGGTTCTTGGGATCTTTTGGCGTATTTATATTACTTAGGTACCTACTCTATTCCCCTATTTTTTATGGTCAATGGTTATTTATTGTTAGGAAAGAAGGAGATAACTTATCCCTACGTACTTCAGAAAGTCAAATGGATTTTAACAATAGTATCATTATGGACCATTATCGTTTGGCTCTTTAAAAGAGACTTTACAGTTAATCCAATTAAAAAAATTATAGGTTCTCTGTTACAAAAAGGGTATTTCTCTCAGTTTTGGTTTTTTGGTGCACTAATACTTATCTATTTGTGTTTGCCAATTTTAAGAAAATTTCTAAATTCAAAAAGAAGCTATCTATATATACTATCTTCATTGGTTACTATTGGTTTGGTCTTTGAGTTGGCAAATATGGTATTTCAAATGCCCTTGCAGTCATATGTTATACAAACCTTTAGGTTATGGACGTGGTTTTTCTACTACATTTTGGGAGGTTTGATAGCACAATTTGATAAAGAGTTTATAAAAAAAGGCTTTAGGAGATGGATGAAAATAGCTGCAGTACTGTTGATGTTAATTTCCCCATTAATTCTATTTTTCTTAGCAAAGACCATTTACCATAATCTTTTTGCTGAATATTTTTATGATATTTTATTTGTAAAAATTGTCAGTTTAGGAATTTTCCTGACGGTATTAACACTCTCTTTGGAAGAAAACAAAAGTAAATGGATTGTTACACTTTCCAATCAAACAATGGGAGTTTTTATAGTACATACTTACGTTATCAAAGTGTTAGAAAAGTTACTTGGTTTTAGTTATACAGGTGCATATTTGCTTTTTCCAATACTCACTTTGTGTGTAAGTTTAATTGTTGTTAGTTTATTAATGAAAATTCCTTATTTCAATCGAATCGTCAAATTATAAAAAGGAGAATAAAATGTACGATTATCTTATCGTTGGTGCAGGTTTGTCTGGAGCAATCTTTGCACATGAAGCTACAAAACGTGGAAAAAAAGTAAAAGTGATTGACAAACGTGATCACATCGGTGGAAATATCTACTGTGAAAATGTTGAAGACATCAATGTCCACAAGTATGGTGCCCACATTTTCCATACTTCTAACAAAAAAGTGTGGGACTATGTCAACCAGTTCGCTGAATTCAATAACTATATCAACTCACCAGTGGCTAACTACAAGGGCAACCTCTACAATCTTCCTTTTAACATGAATACCTTCTACGCTATGTGGGGAACTAAGACACCACAAGAAGTTAAGGACAAGATTGCAGAGCAAACGGCTGATATGAAAGATATTGAGCCTAAGAACTTGGAAGAACAAGCGATCAAGTTGATTGGTCCGGATATCTATGAAAAATTGATCAAGGGCTATACAGAAAAACAATGGGGACGTTCTGCAACAGACCTTCCTCCGTTTATCATCAAGCGCCTTCCAGTGCGTTTGACTTTTGATAACAACTACTTTAATGACCGTTACCAAGGAATTCCAATTGGTGGATACAACGTCATCATCGAAAACATGTTAGGCGATGTAGAAGTAGAACTTGGGGTTGATTTCTTTGCCAATCGTGAAGAACTGGAAAAAACAGCTGAGAAAGTTGTCTTTACAGGGATGATTGACCAGTACTTTGACTACAAGCATGGAGAGTTGGAATACCGTAGTCTTCGTTTTGAACACGAAATCTTGGATGAAGAAAATCATCAAGGGAATGCTGTGGTCAACTATACAGAGCGTGAGATTCCTTATACTCGTATCATCGAGCACAAGCATTTCGAGTATGGTACTCAACCGAAGACGGTTATCACTCGTGAGTACCCTGCTGATTGGAAACGTGGAGACGAACCATATTACCCAATCAACGATGAAAAGAACAACGCTATGTTTGCCAAGTACCAAGAAGAAGCAGCCAAAAATGACAAGGTCATCTTCTGTGGCCGCCTAGCAGACTATAAATACTACGACATGCATGTGGTCATTGAGCGTGCTCTTGAGGTAGTAGAGAAAGAATTTTCATAAAAAGAAGCTAGTTTCTAGCTTCTTTTTTCTTTTTTAGGAAGATAAAAATGAACGATAATATCATGCAAAAAGGGGAGCGTATAGCCTAGTGTATTTTGATATCACCCTTGCCTTGAAAATGAATAGGAAAATAATTGCAAATGGATATATCAGTTTTGGAAAATATAGGAATTTTCATAGCCATTTTTCAGTTTTTCTGACTCTTTTACACTGTTTTTCATAGAAAAAATAAAAAAGAGGGACTTGTAATGGAATATTAAAATAAATTTAATGAAAAACCTTCGATAAAATCACAAAAAATTAGGCACGAATCGGATTTTTGTGATATAATATTCTGTGAATAGCTATGCCTTCTTGTAGCTGTTAAAAAATCAAAGTGTGAAACTTGGAAGATAGAGAGGACGCAATGTAATGACTAGAAATGGTTTCTTTACAGGCTTAGATATTGGAACAAGCTCAATTAAAGTGTTAGTTGCTGAGCTTGTAGATGGTGAAGTAAATGTAATCGGTGTTAGTAACGCCAAAAGTAAAGGTGTCAAGGATGGGATTATCGTTGACATCGAAGCCGCAGCAACGGCTATCAAATCTGCTATTTCTCAAGCAGAAGAAAAAGCAGGGATTTCAATCAAATCAGTAAACGTTGGACTTCCAGCAAACTTGTTGCAAGTGGAACCAACTCAAGGAATGATTCCTGTAACATCAGATACAAAAGAAATTACAGATCAAGATGTTGAGAATGTTGTCAAATCAGCTTTGACTAAGAGCATGACACCTGATCGAGAAGTGATTACGTTTGTGCCAGAAGAATTTGTAGTAGACGGTTTCCAAGGTATTCGTGACCCTCGTGGTATGATGGGTGTTCGTTTGGAAATGCGTGGACTTCTCTATACAGGTCCAAGAACCATTCTTCACAACCTTCGTAAAACTGTAGAACGTGTTGGAGTTCAAGTCGATAACGTGATTATTTCACCACTTGCAATTGTAAACTCTGTTCTTAACGAAGGCGAACGTGAGTTTGGAGCGACTGTTATCGATATGGGTGGTGGTCAAACAAGTGTTGCTACTATCCGTAATCAAGAACTTCAATACACAAATGTTTACCAAGAAGGTGGCGATTACGTCACAAAAGACATTTCAAAAGTTCTTAAAACTTCTAAGAAGATTGCAGAAGGTTTGAAGCTTAACTACGGTGAAGCTTATCCGCAACTTGCAAGCAAAGAAACTTTCCAAGTTGAAGTGATTGGTGAAGTAGAACCTGTAGAAGTTACAGAAGAATACTTAGCTCAAATTATTTCAGCTAGATTGAAACACATCTTTGAACAAATCAAACAAGATTTGGAAAGAAGACATTTGTTGGACTTGCCAGGTGGTATTGCTCTGATTGGTGGGAATGCTATTCTACCAGGTATCGTTGAGCTTGCCCAAGAAGTACTTGGAGTTCGTGTGAAACTTTATGTTCCAAACCAAGTAGGTATCCGCAATCCTGCATTTGCTCATGTGATTAGTTTGTCAGAATTTGCTGGAAGTCTTACAGAAGTGAATGTTTTGGCTCAAAGAGCTATCAGAGGAGATCAAGTTCTACGTCAACAACCAATTGATTTCAGAACTTCAAGTCAGGAAAAACCTGCAGCTTCTCAACGTTCAGTGTTTGGTACAACTTCAACTGAATCAGCAGAACCAACTTATACTGCTGAATCAGCAACTCCAAATCAATCAGAAGAAAAACCAAAATTGACTGACCGATTCCGTAGCTTAATCGGAAGCATGTTTGATGAATAGGATAGAGGAATAAAATATGACATTTTCATTTGATACAGCAGCAGCACAAGGTGCAGTAATTAAAGTAATTGGTGTCGGTGGTGGTGGTGGAAACGCCATTAACCGCATGGTTGACGAAGGCGTTTCAGGTGTTGAGTTCATCGCAGCCAACACAGATGTACAAGCCTTGAGCAGTACAAAAGCTGAAACAGTTATCCAACTTGGTCCAAAATTAACTCGCGGACTGGGTGCTGGAGGACAGCCTGAAGTTGGTCGTAAGGCTGCTGAAGAAAGCGAAGAAGCAATTACTGAAGCTATCAGTGGTGCAGATATGGTCTTCATCACTGCTGGTATGGGTGGTGGTTCTGGTACAGGTGCTGCACCAGTTATCGCTCGTATCGCTAAAGGTTTAGGTGCTTTGACTGTTGGTGTTGTGACACGTCCATTTGGTTTCGAAGGAAGCAAACGTGGTCAATTCGCAGTCCAAGGGATCAACGAACTTCGTGAACATGTTGATACTCTCTTGATTATCTCAAACAACAACTTATTAGAAATTGTTGACAAGAAAACTCCACTTCTTGAAGCTTTGTCTGAAGCAGATAACGTTCTTCGTCAAGGTGTTCAAGGGATTACAGATTTGATTACAAATCCTGGTTTGATCAACTTGGACTTCGCAGACGTGAAGACTGTAATGGCAAACAAAGGAAATGCCCTTATGGGTATCGGTATCGGTAGCGGAGAAGAGCGTGTTATCGAAGCGGCTCGTAAAGCTATCTACTCACCACTTCTTGAAACAACTATTGATGGAGCAGAAGATGTTATCGTTAACGTAACTGGTGGTTTGGATATGACCTTGATTGAAGCGGAAGAAGCTTCTGAAATCGTCAATCAAGCTGCTGGACATGGCGTAAATATCTGGCTCGGTACTTCTATTGATGAAACAATGAAAGATGAAATCCGTGTAACTGTTGTTGCAACTGGAGTTCGTCAAGATGCAGTCGAAAAAGTTGTAGCGCCACAACCAAGACAAGCGTCATTCCGTGAACCAGTAAAAACTGGACATACACACACTTATGACCGTCATTTTGATTTGGCAGAAACAGCTGAACTTCCAACTCCTTCACAACGTCACACGGAAGCGCCTAAAGCATCAGCTTTTGGTGACTGGGACTTGAGACGTGATTCAATTGTTCGTCAAGGTGAATCAGTCGTATCTCCAGTTGAGCGTTTTGAAGCACCAGCTTCTGATGAAGACGAGTTGGAAACACCACCATTCTTTAAAAACCGTTAATAGAGATGGATTTAAAAGAAAATACAAATCAGGTATTTCAACAGGTTACAAAAGCAATTCAAGAAACCGGCCGTGAAGACGGTTCGGTTTCTGTAATTGCCGTAACAAAATATGTTGATATTGCAACTGCAGCAAATTTGATTGACCAAGGAGTCAAACACATCGGTGAAAACCGTGTCGACAAATTTCTTGAAAAGTATCATGCCTTAAGTGATAAAGATGTTACTTGGCACTTGATTGGTAGCTTACAAAGAAGAAAAGTCAAGGATGTTATTCCTCATGTTGATTATTTTCACGCTTTAGATTCTTTGAAATTAGCCCAAGAGATTCAAAAACGTGCCGATCGAACAGTTAAATGTTTTTTGCAGGTCAATATTTCTGGAGAGGAAAGCAAGCATGGTTTTTCAAAAGAAGAACTATTGACAGTCTTGCCAGATTTGTCTAGCTTGGATCAAATTGAGTATGTTGGTCTCATGACCATGGCTCCCTTTGAGGCCCAAACAGAAGAGTTGCAAAAAATCTTTAAAGAAACGCAAGAGTTGCAACAATACATTCGTGAACAACAATTCCCCAATATGCCAATGACAGAACTAAGTATGGGAATGAGTCGTGACTACAAAGAAGCGATTCAGTGTGGCTCAACTTTTGTTCGAATTGGTACAGCATTTTTTAAATAGGAAATAATCATGTCATTAAAAGATAAATTTGATAAATTTATAGATTACTTTACAGAAGATGGAGATGAAGTTGTAGCTGCACAACCTGAACGTTCACTAGCTTCGGTTCCTCAAAAAAGAGAATTGCCACAGCAAGCTGTTGCTCAAGAATCTTCTTCAGTCGAAGCAAAAGAGAAAAATATTACAAAACTTCATGCGCGTCAGCAACAACTAGCAATTGAAAGCCATCGCTCTACTGAAAAAGTAACCATCGATGTTCGTTACCCACGCCGTTACGAAGATGCAACAGATATTGTTGATTTGTTGGCTGGAAATGAAAGTATCTTGATTGACTTCCAATATATGACAGAAGTTCAAGCTCGTCGTTGTTTGGATTACTTGGATGGAGCACGTCATGTCCTTGCTGGTGAGTTAAGAAAAGTAGCGAACACAATGTATCTTTTGACACCTGTTGGTGTAGTTGTAAACATTGAAGATATTCGTTTACCTGAAGAAGCTCAAAGCGAAGAATACGACTTTGACATGAAGAGAAATAGAGTACGTTAATGTTTCTAATAATTCGTTTTATCCAAAATGCTACAGATATCTATTCACTGATACTTGTAGCTTTTGCTCTATTATCATGGTTTCCAAATGCCTATAACACCCAGTTGGGGAAATTTTTAGAGACTTTGTGTAAACCAATTCTTGAACCTCTAAGACGTCTACCTCTTCAAATCGCAGGTTTGGATTTCTCTGTTTGGATAGCCCTAATTCTCTTACGCATGATTAGCCGCTATCTCATCAATTTGCTGGTCGTATTATGAGCAAGGAACTTTACCAACATTTCGCAACGGAGGATATTCCATTCATCGATAAGGGCTTGGAATGGTTGAGTCAAGTCGAGGAGCACTATGCACCGATTTTATCTCCTTTTATAAATCCTCACCAAGTATTTATCTTGGAAACTTTGGGAAATAATAGAGAGATAAAAGTCTTCTCTAGTACGAGTTATATCTCTTCGGAGTACGTTAGGGTTATTTTAGCGCCCGATTACTTCACGCCAGGTTTGGAAGATTTTGAAATGACCTTGCTTGAGATCGTGTATCCCAGCAAGTTTCAGCAACTGACCCATTCAAAGATATTGGGTACAGTTCTCAATCGACTAGGGATTGACCGTAAGTTATTCGGAGATATTCTGGTTACAGAAGAGAAGGCCCAAATTATTGTCGATCGAAGATTTACCACTCTTTTCCAAGATGGAATTCAAAAGATTTCCAAGTTGCCTGTAAGTTTAGTAGAACGTCCTTTTTCAGATATGATAGAATCCAAAGATGACTATCAAGAAAAAGAAGTCTTGGTTTCAAGTCTTCGTCTGGATACCTTCTTATCTAGCATATTGAAATTATCTCGTTCCCAAACTTCAGCTCTGGTTGAAAAAAAGTTGGTTCAAGTCAACTATCATATAGTTGAAAAGTCGGACTATCCGGTAAAAATTGGTGATTTAATCAGCGTCAGACGCTTTGGTCGAATTATCTTACTCAAAGAAAATGGTCAAACCAAGAAGGATAAGAAAAAATTAACAGTCCAGCTACTATTAAGCAAGTGAGAAAAATATGTCAATTACACCACAAGAAATTAGTGATAAAGCTTTCTCAAGATCATTCAGAGGCTACAATCAGGAAGAAGTTGATTTATTTCTAGATAAGATTTATTTTGAATTAGAGGAATTAATCCGAAACAAAGAGGAAACTGAACTCTACATCAAAAAACTAGAAGAACGTCTTTCCGACTATACGACTGATATTCCTAAGAGAACAGTAACAAACGAGCAAGAACCAGAAGCAATTAATGATTCTATTTTTTATTAAATAAGTGAGGAAAAATATGCCAATTACATCGTTAGAAATTAAGGATAAAACCTTTGGTGTTCAGTTTAGAGGTTTTAACCGTGAAGAAGTTGATGAATTTTTAGATATTGTTGTTCGTGACTATGAAGACTTAGTTCGTAGTAATCATGAAAAAGATCAGCACATTAAAAATTTAGAAGACCGTCTATCTTATTTTGATGAAATCAAAGATTCATTGAGTCAGTCAGTATTGATTGCTCAAGATACAGCTGAACGTGTGAAACAAGCTGCGAATGACCGTTCTAACAACATCATTAAGCAGGCTGAGCAAGATGCTCAACGCTTGCTTGATGAAGCAAAATACAAAGCCAATGAAATTTTGCGACAAGCAACAGATAATGCTAAAAAAGTTGCTGTAGAAACTGAAGAGTTGAAGAACAAGAGTCGCGTCTTCCACCAACGTTTGAAATCAACAATCGAAAGTCAGTTGGCTATTGTTGATTCATCAGATTGGGAAGAAATTTTGCGTCCTACTGCAACTTATCTTCAAACGAGCGACGAAGCATTCAAGGAAGTCGTCCAAGAGGTTCTAGGTGAAGATGTATCTTCATATCATGATGAAGAACCGATTGACATGACTCGTCAATTTTCTCCAGAAGAAGTTGCAGAACTTCAAGCGCGTATTGAAGCAGCTAACAAAGAATTGTTAGAGGCTGAACAAGCTACTGAAGAGTCAACTGAAACTGAAGTTGAAGTTCAGCCAGTTGCTGAAACTCCTGTTGAGCCAGTACATGAGGAAGGACCTCAAGATGATGCTGACACTCAACAAGAATCAGTTCTAATTTTATAAGAATCTCATTAGAGAACAAGAATTTATCAATCACATTTCTAGCGAGTAGGAGATGGTGGAAGTCCTACAATCCCTGTTGGTAAATTTATCCTCTCTTAGTATCAAATCTGAAAATAGTAAGATTTGACGTTGCCCACGTTACGGGAAAAGAGGGAAAGAGGCTAGGTCTTTTTCCGAACAAAGGTGGTACCACGATTTTCGTCCTTTTTGCGAGTCGTGGTTTTTATATTGTCAATTTACATTAAAGGAGTACTAATGAAACTTAAAGAAACCCTCAATCTTGGGAAAACAGAATTTCCAATGCGTGCCGGTCTTCCGACCAAAGAGCCAGTTTGGCAAAAGGAATGGGATGAAGCTAAACTTTATCAACGTCGTCAAGAGTTAAATGAAGGAAAACCACATTTCACGCTTCATGATGGCCCTCCGTATGCCAACGGGAACATCCACGTAGGACATGCCATGAACAAGATTTCTAAAGATATCATTGTTCGTTCTAAGTCTATGTCAGGATTTTATGCACCTTACATCCCAGGTTGGGATACTCATGGTTTGCCAATCGAGCAAGTTTTGGCAAAACAAGGTGTTAAACGCAAAGAGATGGACTTGGTTGAGTACTTGAAACTTTGCCGTGAATACGCTCTGTCTCAAGTAGATAAACAACGCGAAGACTTTAAACGTTTGGGTGTTTCTGGTGACTGGGAAAATCCATATGTAACACTAACTCCTGACTATGAAGCAGCGCAAATCCGTGTCTTCGGTGAAATGGCTAATAAAGGCTATATTTACCGTGGAGCCAAGCCTGTTTACTGGTCTTGGTCATCTGAGTCAGCCCTTGCTGAAGCGGAAATTGAATACCACGACTTGGTTTCAACATCACTTTACTATGCCAACAAAGTCAAAGATGGCAAAGGTGTTCTAGATACAGATACTTACATCGTCGTTTGGACAACAACTCCATTCACCATCACGGCTTCTCGTGGTTTGACTGTTGGTGCGGATATTGATTACGTCTTGGTGCAACCAGCTGGCGAATCTCGTAAGTTTGTGGTTGCTTCAGAATTGTTGAACAGTTTGTCTGAGAAATTCGGTTGGGCAGATGTTCAAGTTTTGGCTACTTACCGTGGTTCAGAATTGAACCAAATTGTGACAGAGCACCCATGGGATACAGCAGTAGATGAACTCGTTATCCTTGGTGACCACGTTACAACTGATTCTGGTACTGGTATCGTCCATACAGCTCCTGGTTTTGGTGAGGATGACTACAATGTCGGTGTTGCCAATGGGCTTGAAGTTGCTGTGACTGTTAACGAACGCGGGATCATGATGGCCAATGCAGGTGCAGAGTTCGAAGGTCAATTCTACGACAAGGTTGTGCCAACGGTTACTGAAAAACTTGGTGATTTACTTCTTGCTCAAGAAGAAATCTCTCACTCTTACCCATTTGACTGGCGTACTAAAAAACCAATTATCTGGCGTGCAGTGCCTCAATGGTTTGCTTCTGTATCTAAATTCCGCCAAGAAATCTTGGACGAAATTGAAAAAGTGAAGTTCCACTCAGAGTGGGGTAAGGTCCGTCTTTACAACATGATTCGTGACCGTGGTGACTGGGTTATCTCTCGTCAACGTGCTTGGGGAGTTCCTCTTCCAATCTTCTACGCAGAAGATGGCACACCAATCATGACAGCTGAAACCATCGAGCATGTAGCTCAACTCTTCGAAGAACATGGTTCAATCATCTGGTGGGAACGTGATGCCAAAGACCTCTTGCCAGAAGGATTTACCCATCCAGGTTCACCAAATGGCGAGTTCAAAAAAGAAACAGACATCATGGACGTTTGGTTTGACTCAGGTTCATCATGGAATGGTGTCGTGGTTAACCGTCCAGAACTCAAATATCCAGCAGATCTATACCTTGAAGGTTCAGACCAATACCGTGGTTGGTTCAACTCATCACTCATCACCTCTGTAGCTAACCATGGCGTTGCACCATACAAACAAATCTTGTCACAAGGTTTTGCCCTTGATGGTAAAGGTGAGAAGATGTCTAAATCACTTGGAAATACCATTGCTCCAAGCGATGTTGAAAAACAATTCGGTGCGGAAATCTTGCGTCTCTGGGTAACAAGTGTTGATTCAAGCAACGACGTACGTATCTCTATGGATATCTTGAGTCAAGTTTCTGAAACTTACCGTAAGATCCGTAACACGCTTCGTTTCTTGATTGCCAACACATCTGATTTTAACCCAGCTGAGGATGCAGTAGCTTATGAAGAACTTCGTTCTGTTGATAAGTACATGACTATCCGCTTTAACCAACTTGTTAAGACTATTCGTGACGCTTATGCAAACTTCGAATTCTTGACCATCTATAAAGCACTAGTGAACTTTATCAACGTTGATTTGTCTGCTTTCTACCTTGACTTTGCCAAAGATGTTGTCTACATCGAAGGTGCAAAATCTCTCGAACGCCGTCAGATGCAAACAGTCTTCTATGACATCCTTGTGAAAATTACCAAACTCTTGACACCAATTCTTCCACACACTGCTGAAGAAATCTGGTCATATCTCGAGTTTGAAACAGAAGACTTTGTTCAATTATCAGAATTACCTGAAGCACAAACATTTGCCAACCAAGAGGAAATCTTGGATACATGGTCAGCCTTTATGGACTTCCGTGGACAAGCTCAAAAGGCTTTGGAAGAAGCACGTAATGAAAAAGTGATTGGTAAATCTCTTGAAGCTCATTTGACAGTTTATCCTAATGAAGTAGTGAAGACTCTTCTTGGAGCTGTTGATAGCAATGTAGCCCAACTCTTGATCGTCTCTAAATTGACCATCGCTGAAGGTCCAGCTCCAGAAGGTGCAGTTAACTTTGAAGATGTGGCCTTCACGGTTGAGCGTGCGGCTGGTGAAGTTTGTGATCGTTGCCGTCGTATCGATCCAAGTACAGCAGAACGTAGCTACCATGCAACTATCTGCGATCACTGTGCAAGCATCGTTGAAGAAAACTTTGCGGATGCAGTAGCAGAAGGATTTGAAGCTAAATAATCTAACAAAAATACAGGGTCTTCCTGTATTTTTTTAAAAAATAAAAACTTTATTAAAAATATGGTATAATATACCTTATTAAAATAAAAGGAGATATTTATGAAGACAAAAACACTAGCACAAGTAGATGGCTTTATTGGTATTATTGCAGGAGCTATTTTAGCTTTCTTACCAATTTTTATGGTATTTCTTGCAGCCATTTCTGAAGACGAAGATGCTGCAGGGCTAATTTTGGGCATTATTTTCATTGTTTTCTCTTTAGTGAAAATTGCAACCCTCATTCTTGGAATCCTCTCACTTGTCTACTATAAGGATGACAATCGTATTTCACTAGCACCATCGATTCTATTTATCGTCGGATCTGTAGTTGCCTTGATTCCTTTCCTTGGGTGGATTGGTGGAATCGTCCTTGTCATTGGTGGAGCTTTGTACCTAGCAAGCTTGAAACAATTTAGAATTGAAGAATAAATTATTTTTTAGGGAAGAGTCCAAGAGCTCTTCTCTTTTTAATTGATTTTAACTAGCTTTTTTGTGAAAAATTGTGTAAAATAGAATAGATAAACGAGGGGAACCTCGAAAAATAAAAGGAGAATCCAACTAATGGTAAAATTGGTTTTCGCTCGCCACGGTGAGTCTGAATGGAACAAAGCTAACCTTTTCACAGGATGGGCTGACGTAGATCTTTCTGAAAAAGGTACTCAACAAGCTATCGATGCTGGTAAATTGATCAAAGAAGCTGGTATTGAATTTGACCAAGCTTACACTTCAGTATTGAAACGTGCAATCAAAACAACTAACTTGGCTCTTGAAGCATCTGACCAATTGTGGGTTCCAGTTGAAAAATCATGGCGCTTGAACGAACGTCACTACGGTGGTTTGACTGGTAAAAACAAAGCTGAGGCTGCTGAACAATTTGGTGATGAGCAAGTTCACATCTGGCGTCGTTCATACGATGTATTGCCACCAGCAATGCCTCGTGATGATGAGTACTCAGCTCATACTGACCGTCGTTACGCTTCACTTGATGACTCAGTGATTCCAGATGCTGAAAACTTGAAAGTGACTTTGGAACGTGCCCTTCCATTCTGGGAAGACAAAATCGCTCCAGCACTTAAAGATGGTAAAAACGTATTCGTAGGTGCACACGGTAACTCAATCCGCGCCCTTGTAAAACACATCAAACAATTGTCAGATGACGAAATCATGGATGTGGAAATCCCTAACTTCCCACCATTGGTATTCGAATTTGACGAAAAATTGAACGTAGTTTCTGAATACTATCTTGGTAAATAATGTAAAATAGAGTCTAGGATTATTCCTAGGCTTTTTTATTTTAAAAATAGGAAAATGCAGAGTGCAATTTAACTTGTCAAAGACAAGGATTCTTGTTATAATAGATAGGATGGAGGCGCTATGGCACTTAAAAAAGCAAGTTTAGCCTGTGCGGTTTGTGGTTCAAGAAACTACTCAATTAAAATTAGTGGGAATCCAAAACCGACTCGCTTAGAAGTAAATAAATTTTGTAAACATTGTGGTAAATACACAACACATCGAGAAACGAGATAGGAGATAAGAATGGGTTTTATAAAGGATATCTTTACACTTCTTAAAGATACAACTTGGCCAACTCGAAAACAAAGTTGGGTAGATTTCAAATCTATCATGGAATACACTGCCTTCTTTGTTGTCATCATTTATATTTTTGACCAGTTAATCGTTAGCGGATTGATCCGATTCATTAACATTTTTTAAGATAGTATAAATAGGCTGAAAGAAGTTTACCATTAAGAAAGGAAAAAAGATGGATAGTTTTGATAAAGGATGGTTTGTCCTACAAACATATTCTGGTTATGAAAATAAAGTAAAAGAAAATCTCTTGCAACGTGCACAAACATACAATATGTTGGATAATATCCTACGTGTGGAAATTCCAACTCAAACTGTGCAAGTTGAAAAAAATGGGAAGAAAAAAGAAGTTGAAGAAAATCGCTTCCCAGGATATGTCCTTGTAGAAATGGTTATGACTGATGAAGCTTGGTTTGTGGTTCGTAATACACCAAACGTTACGGGATTTGTCGGCTCACACGGGAACAGATCTAAACCAACTCCACTTTTGGAACAAGAAATCAGAGATATCTTGGTATCAATGGGACAAACGGTTCAAGAATTCGATATCAATGTTGAAGTTGGTCAAACAGTTCGAATCATTGATGGTGCCTTTGCTGATTACACAGGAAAAATTACTGAAATTGATAACAACAAAGTGAAAATGATTATTTCAATGTTTGGTAATGATACAGTAGCAGAAGTAAACTTGAATCAAATTGCTGAATTGTAATCTCAGTTACTCACCTACTTGTGAATCTAGAATTCTGTCAACTAATTTTTAAAAAAACTA
>NZ_JAPVZQ010000005.1:0-126364 GCF_041432435.1 Streptococcus sp. 20925_1_44 | reverse complement strand
ATATTGGATTTATTTTTTTATCTTTTTGGAGAAAAATCTCTTAGCACCTGCTTTAGTTCTTTCATCATTGCTTTTCTTCCTTTGAATCGCTCATCAGCTAACAGTCGTTCAAATAACTCCAATTTTTCTTTTCCTAATCCTGCTCGATACTCTTTAAGCACTTCTTGTAATGCGTAAGACTCATCTATCAATAGACCCCCTTCTCCTAATCGATGGCTAATCTCGCTCACTTCTTCATAAGCTTGTCGATCCAATCTTCTTTTGTAACTTTCTTGTTTCCTGACTGCATCCAAAATTCGATTTCGAAACTTTGTTTTGAAGTAGGTATAAAATTCCTTATTTTTATTTTTCTTAAAATCAGGGTGATTTTCTAATAATTCATGTAGGCAAATCATTCCCTCTTGATCCCAATCTTCTTTTTCCCATAAATGAAGGTAGTATTCTTTTCTACACTTATGTACAATAGCTTTTACTTCGTGGTAATTCATGTCTAACATAGTTGTCTCCTTTTCTTCCATAAGTATAGCAGAGGTAGAGACGAATTATGACATTTCTTCTAATTTGTTATTTATCTTGCCTGATTTTTATTTTTTTGAATGTTTGATATTTCGTTGGGATATCTTTTTAGACTTTTTAGGATATAAAAAGAGACAAGAGTTATGCTCTTGTCTTTTAAACAATTTATTGGAACAAATCTACAATTGTATCCCAGACGGTTTTTGCCTTTTCTTTAATTTTTGCATCTGAAATAGCTTTTTCTGCCTCATCAATAAGGTTCTGGGCTCGACTTTGAATGTCACTTATAGAGTCATTTGACTGCCCTCCACCATTGTCAGTTGACTGATTCGGAACATTTTCAGGAGCAATCCCATTTATTTTATAGGCATTTTCAACTGTAAATGTGCTTCCTGGTGTATAAGGAAGAATTGTTTCTGCCATACTTCTAAAAATATGAGCGGCGCCATTTGATGTCGAACCTGCTAGATAATGATTTTCATCGGTTGTCGGGAAACCAAGCCAGTGACTAATGACTACATCTGGCGTATAGCCGATAACCCACTGGTCACTCGTATACACCGGGTTGAAGGCTGCTTCTGTTGTACCTGTTTTTCCGGCCATAACATAACCATCTGGTGATGAACTTATCCCTGTACCGTTTGTGAATGTCCCTAGCATCATGCTAGTCATTTTATCCGCTACGGATTTATCTATCACTCGTTTTTGAGAATTCTTATGGGTAGCAATGACTTGACCACTTGCATTTTCAATACGTGTAATGAAATGTGCTTCAGGCATCAAACCTTCGTTCGCAAATGCTGCATAAGCTTGCGCCATTTGCAGTGGACTGGTTTCCACACCACCGCCCAGTGCAACACCCAACACACGATCTACATTGGTTAAGTTAAGCCCGAATCTTTCGCCTGATTCAAAAGCCTTGTCAATACCAAGTTCCTTAACCGTGGCTACTGCAGGAAGGTTTAGGGATTCAGCTAAAGCTTGGTACATTGGAACTTCTGGAGATGTTTTAATTCCTGCGTAGTTATCTACCTTGTAATCACCATACTCCATAGTATGATTGTCCAACTCTTTATTTAGAGGCCAACCAGCTTCGACTGCTGGGGTATAGACAATTAAGGGCTTAATAGTTGAACCTGGGCTTCTTTTTGATTGAGTTGCATAGTTGAAATTTCGGAAACCAGCTTTATCATCTCCTGCTACACGACCAACAACTCCTCGAACTCCTCCTGTTTTTGGTTCTAGAGCAACACTGCCCGACTCAGCATGAGTTCCATCTTCTGCGGTTGGAAAGAGAGCTGTGTTTTCATAAATGACCTGCATATTAGCCTGGTAATTCTGATCTAATTCCGTATATATACGATAGCCGTTGTTCACAATTTCTTCTTCAGTTAAATTATACTTTTCAATTGCTTCATTAACAACAGCATCAAAATAGGATGGATATCGGTAGTCTGAAACTTTACCTTCATAAGCATCTTGCAGTTGAGAGGCCATATCAACACCCGAAGCTTCCGCTTCTTTGTCTTTATCAATATAGCCAGCAGCGACCATGTTTTGGAGAACGGTGTCTCTACGATTAGTAGAATCTTCAATAGAATTCAAAGGGTTATACAATTCTGGTCCTTTGAGCATTCCAGCTAAAGTTGCAGCTTCATCAAGTGTCAGTTGAGAGGCTGAAACCCCAAAATATTTTTTACTTGCATCTTCAACACCCCAAACTCCATTTCCGAAGTAGGCATTGTTCAAGTACATAGTCAGAATTTCTTTCTTACTATATTTTTTTGTTAGCTCCAAAGCTAAAAAGAATTCTTTCGCCTTTCTCTGTACAGTCTGATCTTGAGAAAGATAGGCATTTTTCGCCAACTGCTGAGTAATTGTAGAACCACCACCTGAGCGTCCAGCCGTCACTATCGCTAGGAAAAAACGAGCATAGTTAATACCATCGTTCTTATAGAAACTTCTATCTTCTGTAGCAATGACAGCATTTTGTAAGTCTTCACTGATATCCGAAAGTTCGACATAGGTGCCTTTTTGACCTGACAAGGCGCCTGCTTCTTTTTCCTCTCTGTCAAAAATCAGAGTGCGAGTTTTTAAAGCGTTTTGTAAGTCGGTAACATTTGTCGATTTTGCTAGAGCAAACAAATAGACCCCAACAAACAAGCTGGCACTAAGCCCAAGAATCAAAAAGATTTTTGTCAGATGATAGCGACGCCAAAATTTTCGAACAGGACCAATTGCCCCCGCTTTCTTTCGTCCTGCTCTTGAACGCCGTAAATTGCTCGACGCACTTTCTTCTTGTTCAGTTCCATTCATTTCTGTTTTTTCAATTTCAGATTCTTCTTTTTTAAATAAAGAAAGAAATTTTTCAAATAAGGTATCTAATTTCATGCGTATATTTTATCATCTTCCCCATAGGAAGACAAGAATTTTGCTAGTTCCCCTGTCCAAATAAATTGATTTTTGTTACAATATCAGTATGAAATTTACCTTTACAATCCCCAACTCTCTACCCGAAATGACTGTCAAACATTTTCTAGAAGAACAATTGTTAATACCTCGAAAAATAAGGCATTTTTTGAGAATCAAGAAACACATCCTCATTAATCAAGAAGAAGTCCACTGGCATCAAACGGTCAAGGCTGGAGATGAGTGCCAATTGATTTTCGACGAGGAAGATTATCCTACAAAAATAATTCTATGGGGAAATCCCAAGCTTGTCGAAGAAGTCTATCAAGACCAACATTTAATTATCGTCAATAAACCTGAGGGTATGAAGACACATGGAAATCAGCCAGACGAGATAGCTCTTCTCAATCATGTCAGCGCCTATGTCGGCCAAACTTGCTATGTTGTTCATAGACTAGATATGGAAACAAGCGGTCTCGTACTGTTTGCGAAGAATCCATTCATTCTTCCTATCCTTAATCGCTTATTAGAAAAGAAAGAGATTTCTCGAGAATACTGGGCTCTAGTAGACTGGGAAATAAAGAATAAAGAACTTATATTTCGAGATAAAATCGGTCGCAATCGCCACGATCGTAGAAAACGAATAGTTGACCCCAAAAATGGTCAATACGCCGAAACTCATGTAACTCGGTTAAAACAATTTCAAAACAAAACCAGTCTCGTTCGGTGTAGATTAAAAACAGGACGTACTCATCAGATCCGAGTCCACCTATCTCACCACGGACATCCAATCCTCGGGGACCCACTCTACAACCCACACTCAAAAAACAAGAGACTGATGCTTCACGCATTTAAACTATCCTTTATCCACCCTCTGACTTTAAATAAATTAAGCTTTACCGCACTCTCAGATACATTTGAAAGAGAATTAAAACAAAATGGATGATTTTATCATCCATTTTTATAGATACAAAAAGCAAGACCGATTGGTCTTGCTTTTTCGACTCAGAAATTATTTAGCAATTTTTGCGAAGTATTCAAGAGTACGTACAAGTTGTGCAGTGTATGACATTTCGTTGTCGTACCATGATACAACTTTAACCAATTGTTTACCGTCAACGTCAAGAACTTTAGTTTGAGTTGCGTCAAACAATGAACCGTATGACATACCTACGATATCTGAAGATACGATTGGATCTTCTGTGTAACCGTATGATTCGTTTGAAGCTGCTTTCATAGCTGCGTTCACTTCATCAACAGTAACGTTCTTTTCAAGAACAGCTACCAATTCAGTAACTGATCCAGTTGGAGTTGGAACGCGTTGTGCAGATCCGTCAAGTTTACCATTCAATTCTGGAATTACAAGACCGATAGCTTTAGCAGCACCAGTTGAGTTAGGAACGATGTTTGCAGCACCAGCGCGAGCACGACGAAGGTCACCACCACGGTGTGGTCCGTCAAGGATCATTTGGTCACCAGTGTAAGCGTGGATAGTAGTCATCAATCCTTCTACAACACCGAAGTTATCTTGAAGAGCTTTAGCCATTGGAGCCAAGCAGTTTGTAGTACATGAAGCACCTGAGATAACTGTTTCAGTTCCATCAAGAACATCGTGGTTAGTGTTAAATACAACTGTTTTAACATCGTTTCCACCAGGAGCAGTGATAACAACTTTCTTAGCGCCACCTGCATGCAAGTGTTTTTCAGCAGCTTCTTTCTTAGCAAAGAAACCAGTCGCTTCAAGAACGATTTCTACACCGTCGTTAGCCCAGTCGATTTGTTCTGGATCACGTTCAGCAGAAACTTTAACGAATTTACCGTTAACTTCGAATCCACCTTCTTTAACTTCCACAGTTCCGTCGAAACGACCTTGAGTTGTGTCATATTTCAACAAGTGTGCAAGCATAACTGGATCTGTAAGGTCGTTGATGCGAGTAACTTCAACACCTTCTACGTTTTGGATACGACGGAAAGCAAGACGACCGATACGACCGAAACCGTTAATACCAACTTTAACTACCATTAGTGATTTCCTCCTTATGAAAATCATGAAAATTTTATTGTGAAAAGAGTAACTTGAATCACTACAAATCACCTTTCAACAAACCTATTATATAACTATTTTAGTTTTATTGCAAGCGCTGACGTTGATTTTCACTTCAGTTTTCTACTTTCTAGATACACAATTTTATATAGATTCCCTTTGTCAAAAGTCTATCAACATACATCTTTATAGTTATTTACAAAACTTTTTTGTTAAACTTTTAACCTCTTCTATTTTGAAAAACTATAAAAAGAGGCAGGATTACTCCTGCCTCTGACTGATAATCAATTATTTAAGACGTCCTGGTCTTTCTTTGTAACCATAGTAAGCATCTTCGATGATTTCTTGCATATGATCAACCATTGGAAGACGTGGGTTTGCAGGTGAACATTGATCTTCATAAGCCAGGAAGGCCAATTCACGTGAATGTTCTTTCCATTCTTTCTCGTCAACACCTTGTGCTTTGAAGTTCATTTCGATACCTACGCGCTCACCGAGTTCGTAAACAGCTTTAGCATAAGATGCAACTCCTTCTTCTGGAGTAGAAGCTGGAAGTCCAAGCATACGAGCGATATCTTGATATTTCTCATCTGCACGGTAGTAGTTGTACTTAGGCCATGTAGCTGTCTTAGCTGGGCGTGTACCATTGTAACGGATAACGTATGGAAGCAAGATTGCATTTGTACGTCCGTGAACTGTGTGGAATTGTGCACCAATCTTGTGAGCCATTGAGTGAGAAATACCTAGGAAGGCATTAGCAAAGGCCATACCAGCAATAGTTGAAGCGTTATGCATTTTCTCACGTGAGTGGAAGTCTGCATTCTTAACTGAGCTTTCAAGGTTTTCAAATACGAGTTTGATTGCTTGAAGAGCAAGACCGTCAGTGTAGTCGCTAGCCATTTGTGATACGTAAGCTTCAGTCGCGTGAGTCAATACGTCCATACCAGTATCAGCGGCAACAAATCCAGGAACTGTCAATACCAAAGCAGGGTCTACGATTGCCACGGTTGGTGTCAATGAGTAGTCAGCGATTGGGTATTTACGGTTGTTTGCTTTATCAGAGATAACGGCAAATGGAGTTACTTCAGATCCTGTACCAGATGTAGTTGGGATAGCGATGAATTTAGTCTTCTTACCAAGCAATGGGAATTTGAAGGCACGTTTACGGATATCCATGAATTTTTGTACAAGGTCACGGAAGTCCACTTCTGGTTGCTCATAGAAGAGCCACATTACTTTAGCAGCGTCCATTGGTGATCCACCACCAAGAGCAATGATTGTATCTGGTTTGAAGGAACGCATAATCTCAGTACCACGTTCAACTGTAGTGATATCTGGATCTGGCTCTACATCTGCAAAGATTTGGTAAACAACCTTATTACGACGAAGGTCAAGTTGCTCGATGATACGATCAAGGAAGCCAAGCTCTACCATAGCGTGGTCAGTAACGATCATGACACGCTCAACGTCACGACATTTTTGAAGGTATTGAATTGAATCACGTTCAAAGTATGTTTTTGAAGGAAGTTTCATCCATTGCATGTTATTTCTCCGTCTTCCGACTTTTTTGATATTCAAGAGGTTAATGGCGCTAACGTTATCCCCAACTGAGTTACGTCCGTAAGAACCACATCCGAGTGTCAATGATGGCAAGAAGGCATTATAGACATCCCCGATACCACCGAAAGTAGAAGGTGAGTTACAGATAACACGAATAGCTTTAACAGCTTTACCAAATTCTTTAGTCAATTCTTCATCAGCTGTATGGATAGCTGCTGAATGCCCAAGACCGTTAAATTCAACCATTTGACGAGCTTTTGCAATACCGTCTTCGCGACTTTCAGATTTCAAAACTGCGATAACTGGTGATAATTTTTCACGAGTCAACGGCTCGTTTTCGCCAACTTCTTTACATTCTGCAGCAAGAATGTTTGTTCCTTCTGGAACAGTAAATCCTGCTTGTTCTGCGATCCAAGTTGCTGGTTTACCAACGATGTCAGCGTTCAATTTTGCACCAGCACAGTTTTTGCTGTTTGCTTTCACGCCGAAGCAGAACTCTTCAAGAAGAGCTTTTTCTTTTTTGTTTACAAAGTAAGTGTGGTAAGATTTGAACTCTGCTACAAATTCATCATAAATTTCTTTATCAATAATAACCGCTTGTTCAGATGCACAGACCATACCATTATCAAATGATTTAGACATTACGATATCGTGAGCAGCTTGGCGAATGTTGGCTGATTTTTCAACATAAGCTGGAACGTTTCCGGCACCTACCCCAAGAGCTGGTTTACCACATGAGTATGCAGCTTTAACCATGGCATTCCCACCTGTTGCAAGGATTGTTGCAATACCTTCGTGGTTCATCAATGCGCTAGTTGCTTCCATAGATGGTTCAGTAATCCACTGTACACAGTTTTCAGGAGCTCCTGCTTTAATCGCTGCATCACGCACGATTTGAGCAGCGTGAGCTGATGATTCTTGAGCTGACGGGTGGAACGCAAAGACAATAGGATTACGAGTCTTCAATGAAATCAAAGCTTTAAAGATTGCTGTTGAAGTAGGGTTTGTTGTTGGAGTGATACCACAAACAACACCAACCGGTTCAGCAATAAGAGTCAAACCTGTCACATCGTCTTCTTCAATAACACCAACTGTTTTAGTGTGGCGCATGTTATTTACCACGTGCTCACAAGCAAATAGATTTTTAGTTGCTTTATCTTCAAATACTCCACGTCCTGTTTCTTCAAAGGCATGTAAAGCCAATTCTCCGTGAGCATCAAGTGCTGCAACTGAAGCTTTTGCTACGATATAATCGACTTGATCTTGGTCAAGTTTACGCATTTCTTCAAGGGCAACCAAAGCTTTTTGCACCAAACCATCAACATGCTTTTCAGCAGCGAGTTTCTTTTCCTCTGGTGTTACAGTTTTTTTATCAGCCATATTTTCCTCCATAGCTTTCAAGGATTGTAAGTCCTTTGTTAGTTTTTTCACAATCTTATTATAACTCTTTTTTCAAGATTTGTAAACAGTTTCATAGAAATTTCACAAACTTTTTTTATTCGCTTGTGAAAATAATTTTGCACATCCCTACCCATACGCTTTTTAGCTTATACTTTGTGAATAATCTCGTAAAACTTTTATTTTTCACAAACTTCATTGTAAAAAGGTATTGAAAGGCGTCTTAATTTCCATGTAAGCGCTTTCTATAGGTTCGGTATATTACCCCCTCTAAGAGGAGGTTATTGTGCTTGTTGGAAGAGCCCTTGTTTAAAATCACCTTCATAGACAACTTCTTGCTCTGTAGTCAGTTTTCCTTTTCCTTCAGCTTGGCCATTAACAAAGTCACCTTCATAAACCCAGCCTTCTTTAGCTTGGTAGGTTCCTTTACCGTTAAATGCTCCATTTTTAAATTCACCAGTATAAGTGTCGCCATTTGAGAAGGTCATTGTACCTTTGCCATTCATCTTTCCACGAACAATACTTCCATCATATACAAGTGAATCGCCATCCAGTTTTAAAACTCCTTGCTTAGGCATATTCCCTACAAATACAAATATAGCACAAAGAGCTATGACTACTACTGTTGCAATTTCCAAACGAGGACGCGTTATATAGACACTGTACTTATCATAGAATTTCTTTAAATTATCCATTTTTTGCCTCATTTTCTAAACGTGTTAGCCAAGCTTGGCAACCAGTTAAAACTCGATCGTAAGTTTCATCAAAATCACCTGTATACCATGGATCAGGAACACCCTCAGAAGCAAATGCCTCTAGCTTGTGTTGTTGGTCTTGTGGACACATTCGAGTCAAATCTAGAAGATTGGACTCGTCCATCCCAATGACATAATCAAAATATTCAAAATCATCCTTAGAAATTTGCTGTGATGTTTTTGATGAATCATAAGGAATCTCGTGAGCTTTAAAAATTTTCTGAGTTCCTTTGTGAATTGGATTTCCATGTTCCCAAGAAGAAGTTGCTCTACTTTCAATCTCATAATCATCGGTTAAAGATTTCATAACAAATTCTGCCATAGGACTACGGCAAATATTACCAAGACATACAAAAACAACTTTCTTCATTATTGTTCCCCATCTTCATAGAAAAAGGGGTATGAGATCCACCCCGTTTTATTCTTCAATCGCGCTTTCACCATCGACAACTGTACCTTCTGATGTAACAGCCTCTTTAAGTGGCAAGACAGATTTGATAGCTCCAAGTTCAAAAGTCAAGTAAACTCCGTCTACATCAAGTACGATCGTTCTGTTTTCGGTATCAACTTCATCAACTGTACCGTATAAACCACCGATAGTAATGACTTCATAGCCTTTTTGAAGTTTATTGAGACTCTCCATACGCTTTTGCGCTTGTTTCTTTTGAGAACGTTGCATAAAGAACATCAAGGCAAACATTCCTACAAGCATGATCACAAATGTTAAATTTGGACTAATATTTTCCATAGTATTTTCTCCTTTGTATTTTACATAGGACTACTATATCAAATTTCACTATTTTTTACAAGATTGCACCTTAGTTTTAGATCAATAAAAAACCAGAGCAAAGCTCTGATTTTTCTTATTTCAAGTTGTTTACGATTTCCACTAAGTTTTCAACTGTAAATCCATACTCTGCCAACACTTTTGAAGCTGGGGCAGATGCTCCAAAAGTATCAATACCGAGAACTGCTCCATCAAGACCAACGTATTTGTACCAGTTTTGAGTCGCTCCCATTTCAACCGCCACACGGCGACGAACTGCATTTGGTAGGATTTCTTCTTTGTATGCGGCATCTTGTGCATCAAAGACATCCGTAGATGGCATGCTGACTACGCGAACTTTTCCACCTTGACTTGTCAATTCTTTAGCAGCTGAAACAGCTAGATTAACCTCTGAACCTGTTGCAATCAAAATCGTGTCAAAGTCTGCTGCATTTTCATAGACAACATAAGCACCTTTCGCAACCTTATTAAAGTCAGTTCCTTCCTCAACAGTCAAGTTTTGACGAGTCAAGACAAGGGCAGTTGGTGTTTTCTCACTCTTCACTGCAAGGTACCAAGCTGCTTGAGTTTCACGCGCATCTGCTGGACGGAAAACATTAAGGTTTGGAATCGCACGGAGTCCGGCCAAGTGCTCTACTGGTTCGTGAGTTGGTCCATCTTCACCAACTGCGATTGAATCGTGAGTAAAGACATAGGTTACAGGAAGACCTTGTAGAGCTGACAAACGAACTGCTGCTTTAAGGTAGTCTGAGAATACGAAGAAAGTTCCACCGTAAACTCGAAGTCCACCGTGAAGAGCCATTCCGTTCAAAACTGTACCCATTGCAAATTCACGAACACCAAATTGGATATTACGGTTCAAGCGATTTGCATCGTCCTGAAGTCCATCAGTTTTGATGTAAGTCATATTTGAATGAGCAAGGTCAGCTGATCCACCAAGGAAGGTTGGCAATTTAGCAGCTACTACATTCAAAGCATCCTGACTTGAGTTACGAGTTGCTTGAGAGAAGCCATTTTCTATAGCTGGGAAGTCTTCTGGAGTCAATTCAACTGGATCACGTCCTTCGATGATGGCTTCCACTTCTGCAGCAAGTTCTGGATGAGCTTCTTTGTAATCTGCAACTAGTTTTGTCCATGCTTCATATGCTGATGCACCTCGGTCCGCAACATTTTCTTTGAAATCAGCATAAACTTCTGCTGGGATTTCAAATGGTTCGTAGTCCCAACCAAGGGCTTGACGAGTTGCAGCCGTTTCGTCTGCACCAAGAGGGGCACCGTGTACGGCATTAGTCCCTTGTTTGTTTGGCGAACCATAACCAATAACAGTTTTTACTTCAATCAAAGATGGTTTCCCTGAAGCCTTAGCTTCTTCAATAGCTGCTTGAATAGCTTCTAAGTCTGTCCCATCTTCTACCAAGGCTGTATGCCAACCGTAGGCATTGTAACGATCGCGAACACTCTCTGTGAATGAATCTTTTGTCTCGCCGTCCAAGTTGATATCATTTGAATCATAGAGAACAACCAATTTGTCAAGCTTTTGCAAGCCTGCATAAGAAGCAGCCTCACTTGAGACACCTTCCATCAAGTCACCATCTCCACAGATAACGTAAGTGTAGTGGTCAAAGATGTTATAACCTTCGCGGTTATACTTGGCTGCAAGGAAACGTTCTGCTTGTGCAAAACCTGTCGCAGTTGCAATCCCTTGTCCTAGAGGACCTGTTGTTGCATCAACCCCTGCTGTATGACCAAATTCTGGGTGACCTGGAGTTTTAGAGCCCCATTGACGGAAGTTCTTCACTTCATCTATGCTCACATCTTCAAATCCAGAAAGGTGAAGAAGGGCATAGAGAAGCATTGATCCGTGACCAGCTGAAAGAATAAAACGGTCGCGGTTGATCCAGTTTGGTTGAGCTGGATTGATACGAAGTTCTTTAGTGAAAAGGCTGTAAGCCATCGGTGCTGCACCCATTACCACCCCTGGGTGACCTGAATTCGCTTTATTAATAGCGTCAATACCCAAGAAACGAATAGCATTAACAGATAGATTTGACATAGAATTTCCTTTCTATTTAAGGTGATAAGTTTATCACATATCCTATTCTACTATTATATGAAAAAACAGATAGAATAGCAATAAAACAATTTACTATAAAATGACTCAGCCGATTATATTAATCTCTAGTCACTTGATAGTAAGGTGATAGTTTTTCAAAGCCTCTATCAAGTTTATCTAGAACCTTATCTATAGTATCTTCATCGGCTACTGGAATATCAACTTTTACTAAAACCTTACGAATCTCCTGATTGGATAATTGTTGTCTTAAAAGTTGTCTATTCTCCTCAGTAGCTTGTACTCTATAGCTTTCATCGTTTTTCTGAACCCAATAATAGATTCCATCAACCACTGGGACATCCAATATTTTAGCCTGCTTTGACAAGGTAGCCTCATCTTTCTTTCTCTCTATAAAGCTAACTTCTATAGAGATTCCCCAATTATTTTGATTTCCATATAAACGAAGAGCCATCATGGGCTCTGTTACATGCCCCTCTCTCTGTAAATAAACCCAAAAATGTGGTCGCAAGCGCTGCGCTTGGTTCATCCATTGACTGGTTTGGTGTAAATTCCAATCGGAATGCCTAGCTTGAAAACATTCCGCTAGGTGAGTAAATGCCTTTCGCGCTTCCTGCCCTTTTTGACGCAGGTCTAGCATTTTATCCTTTTCAGCTCCTGCTTTTTCAGGATTCCGGTACTGTTCCCCTTGATAAGCAAGATAGTCCTTGATTTCTTTCATTTTATTCCTTCTTTAGTTAGAAAAAAATCAGGTTTCCCCTGATTTTTCATTTTTTATTCTGTGTCAACTACAACGTAACGATTTGGTTCGTCTCCTTCAGAGTAGCTGGTAACACCTTCCATTCGTGAGATGATACGATGGATAATTTTACGCTCGCTGCTTGACATTGGATCTGTCATCTGACTACGGCCTTCTTCCAAGACACGTGTAGCTAATTTTTGAGCATAACTCTGTAACACTTCTGCACGATGTTCTACATAATCATTCACGTTGATAGTAATGTAGAAAGTTTTTGAATAACGATTGTAGAGGTAATTTTGTGCCAAAAGTTGAAGGGATTTCAAAACCTTACCATGGTAACCAATGATACGGCCTGGCTCATTTGTATCAATTTGCATGTTGATAGAGCGACGGTTAGAGGTGCTAGAAATAGTTCCCTCAACATCCATATCATCAATGATTGCTTGAACATAATTGGTTACTTCTTCAACAACCTTTTCGGTGTCGTATGTTGGCTCGACTTTCAAACCAAGATTTTCTAAGTCGCTGCCTTTTTCAGGCTCAACTTCATCTTGAATTTCTTCAGGTTGCAATTCTTTTAAAACTTCAATATGGCCTGTTTCTTCTAAAATCGTGCTGGCTTCTTTATCATTCTTAAGAATTTCAGCCTTGACTTCTTCAGAAATTTCTTGGCCTTCTTCTTCAATTTTCTTGATAGCTGCAACTACATGTCCCAAATCAACGGTTGCTTCGCTGACTGTTTTAACTGGATCATTCTGATCATTAATTTCTTTTGGAACACCCTTGATTGCCTGCTGATTTGCTTTTACAACGGTTGTCTCACTGATTGCTTCGATATCAACTTGAGCTGGTTTTGTACCAAAAAGTCCAAAAAACCCCTTTTTCTCTCTCGAAACAACTTTGATATGAGCTTTCATTCTCGGAATATTTAATTCATTCAATCCCTTTTGGATTGCTTCTTCTACTGTTGAACCTGTAAATAATACCATTATCAGATTTCTCCTTACTTTTTCTTTTTCTGTGCTTTCTTTAGAGCTTTTCTTTTCTTAACTTCTAAATCCTTCTTAGCTTGCACATCAGCTTCACGCTCTGCAATGATTTTGAAGGGGTTGTTCAAAAGGTAAGTTTGCAATACTTGATAAGCATTTGAAACCGCCCAGTAAAGAGCGACACCACTTGGAGCAGATATTGCAAAAAAGAAGATTATAACAGGCATCCCATACATCATACCTGTCATTGCACCATTTTTCTCAGGCAAAGCTTTATTTGAAAGCCAGCTACTGAGGAAGGTGAATAGGGCAGCCAAAATAGGTAGTACGAAAGTGGTATCAGCTCCACCTAGATTGAACCATAAGAAGTGGCCTGTCTTCAAAAAATCGACGTTTGATAAAGCTTGGAAAAGAGCCAATAGAATTGGCATTTGAATCAAAAGCGGCCAGAAGGATGCGGATTGCTTAATGCCTAATTCTTTAAATAATTTACGTGTTTCCTGATCTAGCTTAGTACGACTTTCCATGTCACGACCTGGATAACGTTCGCGCAATTCTTTGATAAGAGGTTGCGCCTCTTGCATTTTTCTGGAAGCCACCATTTGTGTTTGAAAGACTGGTAACAGTATTGTTCTAATCAAGACTGTGAACAGAATAATCCCTAAACCAATGCTGACATCAAATGACAAAAATCGAATAATTTCAGCAAAAAAATAAACAAGTTTACTCCAAAAGTCTGCAGAATCTGCAGATACTTCACTAGTTGCACAAGCAGTCATTACCAACAAGGACAAACCTAACAAACTAGTCAATTGTAATTTCTTCTTCACTCTTATTTCCTTCCTGGTAAATCTTTGCTAATCTCAAAACATGAAGTAAGTTTTTTTCAATTTCTGCATATTCTAATAGTTCAACGCCTTTTCGAGCAATCACAACAAAATCGACATTATCAATAAGTTGATTACTATTTTGAATGAGAACATGCCGGATTCTTCTCTTGATTTGGTTTCTTGTCACAGCATTTCCTAATTTTTTACTGACTGATAAACCTACTCGAAAATGTGTTTCATTGTTTTCTAATCGATAAATAACAAATTTTCGATTAGCTACACTTGCTCCCTTTTTAAATATGGCGTCGAAATCTTTCTCTTTTTTTACACGAAAGCTTTTTCTCAAAAATTCTACTCCATCTAATAAAACTACTACTATTATACCATAATTTTTCAAAAAGCCAATCATGGCAAGGCTTTAGGCTGGTTTGACTTCAAAAAAAGTAGCCATTCTTAAAAAATTTGACCAGAATCAATGAAATTTTACTAGTTTTTTTAAAGAATACAAAACAAAAGCCACTCTTACGAGCGACTTTTGTAGGAGATTATTATGAAAAAGTTTAGGATTTCTATTAAATAAAGTTAGGAGGTCTTTATTTAATGATTAGAGTATACACACCTATCCTTAAATTGAACTTAAATCATTTTATTTTTTTATTAATTTTTAAAACTATGAATTGGAGCTGGAATCTGTCCTCCACGAGCAATGAAATCAGCCGAAGAAGCTCCATTGACTTTCATAACTGGGGGAGTTCCTAGCAAGCCACCAAACTCAATCATATCGCCTTCTTTACCCTTTGGAATGATACGGACAGCTGTGGTTTTCATATTAATAACACCAATTGCTGCCTCATCCGCAATCATAGCCGCAATCGTTTCTGCCGGAGTATCTTCAGGGATAGCAATCATATCCAATCCAACTGAACAGATAGCAGTCATGGCTTCCAATTTCTCAAGATTTAGGGAACCATTTTGCACTGCTGCTATCATACCCTCATCTTCTGAAACTGGGATGAAAGCACCTGATAGTCCACCAACTTGATTGCAGGCCATCACTCCGCCTTTTTTTACTTGGTCATTTAAAAGAGCTAAAGCGGCAGTCGTCCCATGAGTCCCAACTGTTTCCAGTCCCATTTCTTCCAGAACCCGAGCTACAGAATCCCCCACTGCAGGAGTAGGTGCTAAACTCAAATCAACAATCCCAAAATCGACACCTAGTCTTTCACTAGCCATCTGGCCAACTAATTGACCAATCCGAGTGATTTTGAAGGCTGTCTTTTTAACAGTTTCAGCAACTACATCAAAGCTTTGGCCGCGAACTTTTTCTAAAGCACGTTTGACAACACCAGGCCCTGAAACACCTACATTGATAATAACATCAGCTTCACCAACACCATGAAAGGCTCCGGCCATAAAAGGATTATCCTCAACTGCATTGGCAAAAACGACAAGTTTTGCAGCCCCCATATCTGAAAGCTCAGCTGTCTCCTTGATAATTCGACCCATATCAGCTACAGCAGTCATGTTAATTCCTGACTTGGTTGAACCAATATTTACTGAAGAGCAAACTTTATCAGTTTCAGCTAAAGCACGTGGAATCGAATTGATGAGTATTTCATCTCCTTTTTGGTAGCCTTTTTGAACTAAGGCAGAAAAGCCACCAATAAAATCGACACCAATTTCTTTTGCTGCTCTATCTAAAGCTTTGGCTAACGGTACATAGTCCCTTGCATTTGTAGCAGCACCAATTAGAGAAATCGGTGTTACTGATACACGTTTATTGACAATAGGTATACCCAACTCAGCGGCGATTTCATCACCGACAGCCACTAAATTCGCCGCCTTAGTCGTAACTTTTTCATATATTTTATCTGCAGCCCTATCAATATCTGGATCAATACAATCAAGAAGAGAAATTCCCATGGTAATGGTACGAATATCAAAATTCTGCTCTTCAATCATTGCAATAGTTTCGGTAACTTGTCTAATATCCATAAGCACCTCCTAGATATTGTACATAGCATCGAAAATAGCCGCGCTCTGAATATTGATTTTGACATTCAATGTCTGGCCAAAGGTTTCAAACTCATTTCTTAGTTGAGTAAAATCATGTTTTTCATCACTGGATACTACAGCCATCATGGTAAAGAACTCATCTAAGACAGTTTGTGAAATATCATCAATATTTAATCCTAATTCAGCAATCTTAGTCGCAACACCTGCAACAATACCACCCTTATCTTTTCCAACAACAGTTATAATAGCTTTCATATTGGTCCTCCATCTTTGAGATCTAGAAAAATAACCATATCTATATTTTTCTTTTTTCTCAGTATAGCACATTTATTTCAAAAAAACTAAAAAACGCCTGCTTACGAAATTGTTCTTAAAAGAAAAACAATTTCGTAAACAAGCGTCTACCCTACCATCTTATGATGAGTGTTCCCGCTAGGACAAAAGTCCTAGCGGTAGACCAGAGCTAGACTAAGAGCACAGGGCTCCATCATCATAACACTCAACAAAATTGATGATTTTATACTAATTCGATGATCGCCATTGGCGCTGCATCACCACGACGTGGTTCAGTTTTAAGGATACGAGTGTATCCACCGTTACGTTCTGCGTAACGAGGTGCGATTTCTGAGAACAATTTTTGAAGTGCTGTAGTAGAAGTGTACTTATCAGTTGCTTCATCATAGTTTTCAGATGCGATTTCATTACGTACGAAAGCAGCAGCTTGACGACGTGCATGTAAATCACCACGTTTACCTAGAGTAATCATTTTTTCAACAGTTTTACGGATTTCTTTAGCACGAGCTTCAGTTGTCACGATTGATTCATTGATCAAAAGGTCAGTTGTCAAATCGCGAAGCATTGCTTTACGTTGTGAGCTAGTGCGTCCTAGTTTACGGTAAGCCATGTATTCCTCCTTTATTTATCTTTTAATCCAAGACCCAAATCAATGAGTTTGAGTTTCACTTCTTCCAAACTCTTGCGTCCAAGATTTCTTACTTTCATCATCTCTGCTTCAGATTTTTCTGTCAAATCATGCACAGTATTGATACCAGCACGTTTCAAACAGTTATATGAGCGTACAGACAAGTCAAGTTCCTCAATCGTACGTTCCAAAATACGGTCGTCCGATTCAGTATCAGCTTCTTTCATCACTTCTGCAGATTTAGCAATCTCTGTAAGATTTGTAAACAAATCAAGATGTTCTGTCAAAATACGTGCTGAAAGCCCTAAAGCATCTTCTGGAATAATAGTTCCATTTGTCAAGATTTCAAGGGTTAATTTGTCGAAACCATCATTGCTTCCTACACGAGCAGGTTCAACTTGATAGTTAACTTTTGTAACTGGTGTATAAATAGAATCTACAGCAAGTGTTCCAACTGGGGCATTATCTTTTTTATTTTCATCTGCAGGTACATAACCACGACCAGTGTTTACAGTCATAGTTGCTTTAAATGAAGCACCTTCTCCGATTGTGAAAAGATAATGATCTGGATTTACGATTTCAATATCACTATCAGTTAAAATATCTCCGGCTGTCACTTCAGCAGGACCTTCAACATCAAGTTCAATAGTCTTTTCGTCTTTTACATATGATTTAACTGCAATACCTTTAATGTTCAGAATGATTTGCATCACGTCTTCGCGAACACCAGGAATTGTATCAAATTCATGTAATACTCCATCGATATCGATAGATGTAACAGCTGCTCCTGGAAGAGAAGCAAGAAGTACACGACGAAGAGAGTTACCAAGTGTTGTACCGTATCCACGTTCTAGTGGTTCGATTACAAACTTGCCATAATCTTTATTTTCATCAATTTTTGTTATATTTGGTTTTTCAAACTCGATCATTTAGTTACTCCCTCTTAAACGAAAAGCAGTGTAAAGGTAATGATTATACACGGCGACGTTTTGGAGGACGAGCACCATTGTGTGGCACTGGAGTCACATCACGAATTGCTGTTACTTCAAGACCAGCGGCAGCAAGAGCACGAATAGCTGACTCACGACCAGAACCTGGACCTTTTACAGTAACTTCAACTGATTTAAGACCGTGTTCTTGTGCAGATTTAGCAGCAGCTTCTGAAGCCATTTGAGCAGCAAATGGTGTAGATTTACGAGAACCTTTGAAACCAAGAGCACCAGCTGATGACCAAGCGATTGCATTACCATGCACATCAGTAATCATAACAATAGTGTTATTAAATGTAGCGTGAATATGAGCAATACCAGATTCGATATTCTTTTTCACACGACGTTTACGTGTTGGTTTAGCCAAGACTTTTACCTCCTATATTATTTTTTCTTACCAGCAATCGCAACAGCTTTACCTTTACGAGTGCGAGCGTTGTTTTTAGTGTTTTGTCCACGGACAGGAAGTCCACGACGGTGACGGATACCACGGTATGAACCGATTTCCATCAAACGTTTGATGTTCAAGTTCACTTCACGACGAAGGTCACCTTCAACTTTAATTGCATCCACTTCACGACGGATAGCATCTTCTTGATCTGATGTAAGGTCACGAACACGAATATCTTCTGAAACTCCAGCAGCTGCCAAAATCTTTTGAGATGTTGCAAGTCCGATACCATAGACATAAGTCAATGAGATAACTACGCGTTTGTCATTTGGAATATCAACTCCAGCAATACGAGCCATGTTTTCTCCTTTCTATCTTATCCTTGACGTTGTTTGTGTTTTGGATTTGCTGGGCAAATTACCATAACACGACCATTACGACGAATTACTTTACAGTATTCGCAAATTGGTTTGACCGATGGTCTTACTTTCATTTCTTATCCCTCCAAGTTTTTCGATTATTTAAAGCGGTAAGTGATACGTCCACGTGTCAAGTCATATGGACTCATTTCAACAGTAACACGATCTCCCGCTAAAATACGAATATAGTTTTTACGAATTTTACCAGAAACTGTTGCTAAAATCTGATGTCCATTTTCAAGTTCAACCGTAAACATTGCATTCGGCATCGTATCGACTACTTTGCCTTCAACCTCAATCACATCGTCTTTTGCCACGCAAAAGTACCTCCCTAAATTTCGATTTGATGCCTCTAGACACAGAGACAACAATTATAAGTCAGACTAACTCAGTATAACATTTGTCAAGACATTTTGCAAGCCTGAAAAACGCTTTTATTTCAAATTTGTCAATACCTTTTCGATATCCTTAAAGACATCATTGATATCTTGGTTGCCTTCGATATCATGTACTAGACCTTTAGCACGATAGTGAGCAATGATTGGTTCACCTTGAGCAATATTGACATCCAAACGACGTTTTACTGTCTCAGGTTTATCATCTTCACGTTGGTAGTAATCTTCCTCTTTGTAATCAACTGGTGGGTTGAATACTTTATGGAAAGTTTCGCCAGTTTCACGGTGAATGATACGACCACTCAAACGTTCAAGTAGGCAAGATGGATCTACTTCGATGTTGATAACACCTTCAAGTTTAATTCCAAGTTTAGCCAATGTTTTATCTAAGGCATGAGCTTGCTCAATTGTACGTGGGTATCCATCCAACAAGAAACCAGTTTCTTTAATATCATCTTGAGAAAGACGTTCTTTAACAATTCCATTTGTAACTTCATCTGGAACTAATTCACCTTTATCGATATAAGACTTAGCTAGCACACCCATTTCAGTTTGGTTAGCCATTGCTGCACGGAACATGTCACCTGTTGAGATGTGGGCAACGTGAAACTGTTCAACAATTTTCGCTGCTTGTGTCCCTTTACCTGCACCAGGTAAACCCATAATCAAAAGATTCATGATTCAAACTCCTTTTTTGTATTTAAATAGAAGCAAAAATTCATTTCAACTCCTATTTAAAAACAAAATAGAAGAGAGGAGATAAAAATCTGACAATGTCTTTGATTTTTACACTCCACTCTCTGAGCAATAGTGAATTTTATTTTCTATTACAATTATTCTGTTGTATCTAAGAAACCAACATACTTACGTTTCAATAGATAACCTTCCAATTGTTTAATTCCTTCGATACCTGTAGAGATAATGATTAGCAAACTTGTTCCCCCAAAAGCGACAACTTCTGAAAGACCAAATAAATCTTTAGCTACAATAGGTAGGATAGAAATCACACCTAGGAAGATTGATCCGACTGTTGCGAGACGACGAAGAAGTTTTGACATATATTCTTCTGTCCCTTTACCAGGACGGACACCATGGATATAAGCTCCACTCTTTTGTAAATTTTCTGCTGCTTTCTCTGGATTGATCTGTACAAATGTATAGAAGAATGTAAAGAGAATAATCAACAGAGCATACAACGCAACACCTGTTGGGGTTGAAGTAGATACCAACTCTTGAGCTGTTTTTACCCATTCCCAATTAAGGCCAGACGCACTTACAAATTGTAAAATTGCTGCCGGTGCTGCTGTAATAGAGCTAGCAAAGATAACTGGGATAACCCCAGCAGGGTTAATCTTCAATGGAAGATAGGAGCTTGACGGCGCACCTTGAGCTACCTTTGTATACTGAATTGGAATCTTGTATTTAGCTTGTTCAACGTAAGTTGTAAAGTATACAATTAACAAAACAGCAATGATTAAGATGGCAACGAAAATGAGAGACGATGTCAATCGACTACTTGGTACATTGACAAAGTAGTCCACGTAGATGCCCTTAACCATGTCAGGAATTGAAGCAACAATCCCTGCAAAGATAATCATTGAAACACCATTACCATATCCCTTATCTGTGATTTGCTCTCCCAACCAGGTTACAATCATGCTACCTGCTGTTAAGATTCCTCCAATCACAAGGAAAACTTGTGGTGTAAGTGGTACAGTCAAAAGTTTAGCTCCAGACAGAGCGTTAAAACCAGCAGTAATACCGACTGATTGAACAAATGCAAGCACTAGTGCAATGTATCGAGTCGCTTGGTTTAACTTTCTACGACCAACTTCCCCTTGTTTGCCCCACTCCACAAACTTTGGTAATAAATCCATTTGCAAGAGTTGGACGACGATTGATGCTGTAATGTAAGGGCTAACTCCAAGAGCAAAAACTGAAAAGTTTTTCATGGCATTCCCTGACACCAAGCTCAACATATTCAAGAAGGATAGTCCACTCAAAGCGTTCAAGCTATTTGCATTTACCCACGGTACAGTAATACTAGTACCGATACGAAAAACAAATACGATAAAAATTGTAAATAAAATCTTTGATCGAACCTGCTTAACTTTGAGTGCTTCTCTCAATAATTTAAAAAACATAGGTCACCTCACTTAGATGACTTCAACTGAACCACCTTTAGCAGTGATAGCTTCTTCAGCTGATTTAGAGAATTTAGCAGCTTTAACAGTCAACTTCTTAGTCAACTCACCGTTACCAAGAATCTTGATACCTGATTTTTCAGATTTAACAATTCCTGATTCTACAAGTACCACTGGAGTTACTTCAGCACCGTCATCAAAGGCGTTCAATTGGTCAAGGTTAACAATCGCATACTCTTTAGCGTTGATGTTAGTAAATCCACGTTTTGGAAGACGACGGAACAATGGAGTTTGTCCACCTTCAAAACCAAGGCGTACTCCGCCACCGCTACGAGCTTTTTGACCTTTTTGACCACGACCAGATGTTTTACCGTTACCTGATGAAGTACCACGACCAACACGGTTACGAGTTTTACGAGAACCTTCTGCAGGTTTCAATTCATGAAGTTTCATTATATATTTTCTCCTCTTTTGTAAAATGCTAGCGCCGATAAGAGAGAAAAGGTTGTCTCTCCTATCAACTCGCCTATACTGAGTCATCTAAGATGACTATATCTAGTTTTAGGGGATGGTCTTATGCACATCCCCTAAAATTTTATTAGTTTACTTCTTCAACTGTTACCAAGTGAGATACTGCAGTGATCATACCACGGATAGCAGCGTTATCTTCTTTAATAACAGAGCTGTTCAATTTGCCAAGTCCAAGTGCTACAACAGTTTTACGTTGTGATGGAATGCGTCCGATTGGAGACTTAGTCAAAGTAATTTTAATTTGAGCCATTTTATCCCCTTTCTTATGCCAAATCAGAAACTGAAATACCACGAAGGGCAGCAACTTCTTCAGCGCGTTTCAATTGTTTCAAACCTTCAACAGTTGCACGAACAATGTTGATTGGAGTGTTAGAGCCAAGTGATTTAGATGTAATATCTGCCACACCTGCCAATTCCACAACGGCACGAACTGCACCACCTGCGGCAACTCCAGAACCTTCTACAGCTGGTTTCAACAATACTTTAGCTCCACCAAATTCTGAAAGAACTTCATGTGGGATTGTTGTTCCAACCATAGGAACTTCGATCAAGTTTTTCTTAGCATCTTCTACTGCTTTGCGGATTGCTTCTGGAACTTCTTGAGCTTTACCAGTACCAAATCCTACACGACCATTGCGGTCACCAACAACTACAAGAGCTGCGAAACGAAGACGACGTCCACCTTTAACAACTTTTGTAACACGGTTAACAGCAACTACGCGTTCTTCAAGTTCTACTGCATTGTCTTTAAATGCCATTTTCTAGTGTCCTCCTATTAGAATTTCAATCCGTTTTCACGAGCTGCATCAGCCAAAGCTTTCACACGTCCGTGATATAGATATCCACCGCGGTCGAACACCACTTCTGAAATACCTTTAGCACTTGCACGTTCTGCAACGAGTTTACCGACAGCAACGGCTTGTTCAGTTTTAGTTCCTTTTGAAACTTCTTTGTCAAGAGTTGAAGCACTTGCGAGCGTTACACCCGCTACGTCATCAATCACTTGAGCGTAGATGCCTGTATTAGAACGGAATACGTTCAAACGTGGGCGATCAGCAGTTCCAGAGAGTTTTCCGCGAACGCGACGGTGGCGTTTTTGGCGGAGTTTGTTTTTATCTGGTTTAGAAATCACAGTTTTCACCTCTTTAATTTTAAATCGTGTGCTATGCACAAAGTTGGTAATGAGGTTGGTGGTTGAAAATCAACCACTCAACATTATTTACCAGTTTTACCTTCTTTAAGACGAACATATTCGCCAACGTAACGGATACCTTTACCTTTGTATGGTTCTGGTGAACGAAGGCTACGTACGTAAGCAGCTGTTTGACCAACTTTTTCTTTTGAAATTCCGCTGATAACGATAGTCGTTGGGTTTGGAAGTTCAAAAGTAATTCCTGCTGGAGCTTCAACTTCGTCTGGATGTGATTTACCAACAGCCAAAACAAGTTTGTTTCCTTGAAGTTGTGCACGGTAACCAACCCCACGCATTTCAAGTTCTTTCTTGAATCCTTCTGAAACACCAATAACCATGTTGTTCAAAAGTGCACGAGTAGTTCCGTGGATAGTTTTCATTTCTTTTGAATCGTTTGGACGGTGAAGAGTTACTTCAGTACCTTCCACACGGATTTCAATATCTTTTGAGAACTCACGAGTAAGTTCTCCTTTAGGTCCTTTTACAGTTACAACGTTGTCATTGTTAGTGAGTTCAACACCAGCAGGCAACACGATAACTTTATTACCAATACGTGACATGTTTTTTCTCCTGTTAAATTGTCAGGCCATAAAGGCCAGTTTTCACGGGGTTAAATCGATTTCTCGATTTAAAGGAATATTTAGATTTCAATTTCAAAGTGAATCTAGGCATCGTCTCGCAGGCATAACTTTTGGTTAGGCTAGAGACGATAACGAAGAGTCACAAAGAAATTGGGAGCTAAATATTACCAAACGTAAGCGATAACCTCACCACCAACATTCTTTTGGCGAGCTTCTTTATCAGTAAGCAAACCTTCTGAAGTTGAAAGGATAGCAATTCCAAGACCGTTAAGTACTTTTGGAAGATCTTCACGTTTTTTGTAGACACGAAGTCCTGGTTTAGAAACGCGTTTCAAGTTAGTGATAACTCGTTCACCGTTTGCTCCGTATTTAAGGAATACACGGATGATGCCTTGTTTGTCATCTTCGATGATTTCTACGTTCTTAACAAAACCTTCGCGTTTAAGGATTTCAGCAATCCCTTTTTTGATGTTTGATGCAGGTACTTCAAGTACTTCGTGTTTTGCTTGGTTAGCGTTACGAATACGAGTTAGGAAGTCTGCGATTGGGTCAGTCATAACCATTTTATTTTTCTCCTCTTACTAGTAGTTTGCAAGTTGCACTTGCTAGTTAATACATGATACAGAGAGCGTAACAGCACAAGCAAAAATAGACAATTTAATGCAGGAGCCATGCTCCAAAGTAAATTGATCTTTTTTGCCAAGGCTGTAGCTCGTGTTCAAATTGGCTAGCCCAACTGAACCCGGGCTAAACTCTGTGTGAAAAAGATAAACTTTTCTAGAAACTAAAGTTTCTTCGCCAAGTTTCCTATTTTCACTTGGAGTTTTGACGCCCTTGATATCTTAAATTACCAAGATGCTTTTGTTACACCAGGGATTTGACCTTTATATGCCAATTCACGGAAGCAAACACGGCAAAGTTTAAACTTGCGGTAAACTGAGTGTGGACGTCCACAACGTTCACAGCGAGTGTATGCTTGAGTAGAGAACTTCGCTGGGCGTTTGTTCTTAGCAATCATAGATTTTTTAGCCATTAGTTATACCTCCTATATTATTTTGCAAAAGGCATTCCAAGGCCTGTAAGCAATGCACGTGACTCTTCGTCAGTGTTAGCAGTAGTTACGATAACGATGTCAAGACCGCGAGTTTTGTCAACGTCATCAAAGTTGATTTCTGGGAAAATCAATTGCTCTTTCACACCAAGTGTGTAGTTTCCGCGTCCGTCAAATGATTTTGTTGGAACACCGTGGAAGTCACGTACACGTGGAAGTGATACTGAAACCAATTTATCCAAGAATTCGTACATACGTTCACCACGAAGGGTAACTTTTGCACCGATCGCAACACCTTCACGAAGACGGAAGCCGGCGATAGATTTTTTAGCTTTAGTGATAAGTGGTTTTTGACCTGAGATAAGCGCTAATTCTTCAGCAGCTTTTTCAAGGCTTTTAGCGTTTGATACTGCTTCACCAACACCCATGTTCAAAACGATCTTATCCACTTTAGGAACAGCCATCACTGATGAGTAGTTAAATTGTTCTGTCAATGCAGGAACTACTTCATTAAGATATTTTTCTTTTAAACGATTTGCCATTATACTTCTCCTTTCCTTCGTGATTAATCAAGCAATTCGCCTGATTTTTTGTTGTAGCGAACTTTTTTACCGTCTACAAATTTGTAACCAACACGACCAGCTACACCATTTTTGTCCAAAACTTGAACGTTTGATACGTGGATAGCTGCTTCCTTCTCGATGATACCACCTTGAGGAAGTTCGTTAGTTGGACGTTGGTGTTTCTTAACAATGTTAACACCTTCAACGATAACTTTGTTTACTTTTGGAAGGGCAGTAAGGACAACAGCTTCTGTTCCCTTATCTTTACCAGCGATTACGCGAACTTTGTCGCCTTTTTTTACAAACATTTTTTTCTCCTTTTATTCTTACGCCCAATGGGCACCCTGGCTAGGCCAGGGGACTGTGTTTGTTTTTATTGATTAAAGTACTTCTGGAGCAAGTGACACGATCTTCATGAAGCCACCTTCACGCAATTCACGTGCAACTGGGCCAAAGATACGTGTTCCGCGAGGAGTTTTGTCGTCACGGATGATAACTGCTGCGTTTTCGTCAAATTTGATGTATGAACCATCAGCACGACGAGCACCTGATTTAGTACGAACGATAACTGCTTTAACAACGTCACCTTTTTTAACCGCACCACCAGGAGTAGCTTGTTTTACAGATGCCACAATAACATCACCGATGTTTGCAAATTTACGTCCTGAACCACCAAGAACTTTGATAGTCAAGATTTCGCGAGCACCGCTGTTGTCTGCGACTTTCAAACGAGTTTCTGTTTGAATCATTTCAGTTTTCTCCTTTCAGGTTTGATTAGATGATTACCGCTTCTTCAACAACTTCTACAAGACGGAAACGTTTTGTAGCTGAAAGCGGGCGAGTTTCCATGATACGTACGATATCGCCTTCTTTGGCAACATTGTTTTCATCATGTGCTTTGTATTTTTTAGAGTAGTTAATACGTTTACCATAGACTGGGTGGTTACGTTTTGTTTCAACTACAACTGTGATTGTCTTGTCCATTTTGTCAGATACAACACGTCCAACAAGAACTTTACGATTATTGCGTTCCATTGAAATTTCTCCTTCCCTAGTCTATTATTTCGCTTCAGATTGAACTGTTTTAATACGAGCGATTTGTTTTTTAACTTCTTTCAAGCGAGCTGTTTGTTCTAATTGACCAGTAGCAGCTTGGAAACGAAGTTCGAACAATTCTTTTTTCAATTCGTTTTCGCGCTTCGCGAGTTCTTCTTGAGAAAGACCACGAAGTTCTTTAACAAATTCTTTTACTTCATTAAGTTTCATGCCTTCTCCTTATTCTGCTTCACGTTTTACGAATTTACATTTAACTGGCAATTTGTGGCTTGCAAGACGAAGCGCTTCGCGAGCAACTTCTTCAGATACACCAGCAACTTCAAACATTACTTTACCACGTTTAACTGGTGCTACCCAACCTTCAGGTGCCCCTTTACCAGATCCCATACGAACCCCGATAGCTTTAGCTGTGTAAGATTTGTGTGGGAAGATTTTAATCCAAACTTTACCACCACGTTTCATGTAACGAGTCATGGCGATACGAGCAGCTTCGATTTGGCGGTTAGTAATCCAGTGGCTAGTTGTAGCTTGAAGACCGTATTCACCGAATGCTACTTCTTTCCCACCTTTAGCTTCACCGCGCATTTTACCACGGAATTCACGACGGTGTTTAACACGTTTAGGTACTAACATTGGTTATTTACCTCCTTTAGTGTTTTTACGAGCTGGAAGAACTTCACCACGGTAGATCCATACTTTAACACCAAGTTTACCGTATGTAGTGTCTGCTTCTTCCCAAGCGTAATCGATATCTGCACGAAGTGTGTGAAGTGGAACAGTTCCTTCAGAGTATCCTTCAGCACGGGCGATATCTGCACCGTTCAAACGACCTGATACTTGAGTTTTAATTCCTTTAGCTCCAGCACGCATAGCACGTTGGATTGCTTGTTTTTGTGCACGACGGAAAGCAACACGTTGCTCCAATTGACGAGCAATTCCTTCACCAACAAGGTGAGCATCCAAATCAGGTTGTTTGATTTCGATGATGTTGATGTGTACTTGTTTACCAGTCAATTTGTTAAGTTTTGCACGGAGTGCATCAACGTTAGCACCACCTTTACCGATAACCATACCTGGTTTAGCAGTGTGAAGTGAAACGTTAACTTTGTTTACTGCGCGTTCGATTTCAATAGTTGAAACTGCTGCGTCAGCAAGTTCTTTTTGAACGAATTTACGGATTGCAAGATCTTCATGAAGGTAATCCGCGTATTCTTTTTCAGCATACCATTTGGCATCCCAATCACGGATGATGCCGACACGCATACCAATTGGATGTACTTTTTGACCCACGATTTTACCTCCTTATTTTTCTGCAACAGCTACAGTGATGTGAGCTGTACGTTTGTTGATTGGTGAAGCTGAACCTTTCGCACGTGGACGGAAACGTTTCATAGTTGGTCCTTCGTTTGCGAATGCTTCAGATACTACCAAGTTAGCTTTATCCAAACCAAAGTTGTTTTCAGCGTTAGCTACAGCTGAGTTCAAAACTTTCAAGATGATTTCAGCAGCTTTGTTTGGAGTGAATGTCAAAATTGCGATTGCATCGGCTACGCTTTTACCACGGATGTTGTCAAGAACAAGACGTGATTTACGAGGTGAAACACGTACTGTGCGAGCCATTGCTTTAGCTGAAGTAATTTCTGCCATTTATGTTCTCCTTATTTTCTACGTGTCTTCTTGTCGTCTGCGGCGTGACCTTTGTAAGTACGAGTTGGTGCAAATTCACCAAGCTTGTGACCTACCATGTCTTCTTGGATGTAAACAGGTACGTGTTTACGTCCATCATAAACTGCGATAGTGTAACCAATGAAACTTGGGAAGATCGTTGAACGACGTGACCAAGTTTTGATAACTTTTTTCTTTTCGTCGTTAGCTTGAGCTTCAACTTTTTTCATCAAATGCTCATCGACGAAAGGTCCTTTTTTAAGACTGCGTCCCATTTTTATATTTTCTCCTTTAAATATAGTACCACAGCGGCTTGCGCTCTCAACGAGCGCTACCGAGCTGGCGGATTATTTAGCGCTTAAGCGACTAGTTTTAAATTATTTCTCGTTGCGACGACGAACGATAAGTTTGTCAGATTTCGCTTTCTTGTTACGAGTTTTAAGACCAAGAGCAGGTTTGCCCCATGGAGTTGATGGTGCTTTACGACCAACTGGTGCTTTACCTTCACCACCACCGTGTGGGTGATCGTTAGGGTTCATTACAGAACCACGAACTGTTGGGCGGATACCTTTCCAACGGCTACGTCCTGCTTTACCTAGGTTTACAAGTCCATGTTGTTCGTTTCCGACAACACCAACTGTAGCACGACAAGTTCCAAGAATCATACGAACTTCACCAGATTGAAGACGAACAAGAACGTATTTACCTTCTTGACCCAATACTTGAGCAGAAGCTCCAGCAGCACGTACCAATTCTCCACCACGACCTGGTTTTAATTCGATGTTGTGGATCAAAGTACCAACTGGGATGTTAGCAAGTGGAAGAGCGTTTCCGACTTTGATATCTGCTTCTGGACCTGAAACGATACGTTGACCTACTTCAAGACCTTTTGGAGCGATGATGTATGCTTTCACACCGTCAGTGTAGTGTACAAGAGCGATGTTTGCAGAACGGTTTGGATCGTACTCGATAGTTTTAACAACTGCTTCAACGTTGTCTTTGTTACGTTTAAAGTCAACCAAACGGTAGAAACGTTTGTGTCCACCACCTTGGTGACGAACTGTGATACGACCGTTGTTGTTACGACCAGCCTTGCTCTTCAATGCAACAAGCAATGATTTTTCAGGAGTGCTTGTTGTGATTTCAGCGAAATCCAAAGAAGTCATATTACGGCGACCGTTTGTTGTTGGTTTATAAACACGAATTCCCACGATATTTCCTCCTTAGATTATTCAGCTTCAGCTGCAAACAACTCGATTGCTTTTGAATCAGCTGTAAGAGTGATGATAGCTTTTTTAGTTTTGTTAGTAAAACCAGTGTAACGTCCAACACGTTTAGCTTTAGGTTTTACGTTGATTGTGTTAACATTTGCAACTTTAACACCTTCGAAAGCAGCTTCAACAGCTTGCTTGATCAAAAGTTTGTGTGCACGAGTGTCAACTTCAAATACATATTTCCCTGCTTCAAGTTGAGCCATTGAGCTTTCAGTGATAACAGGTTTTTTGATAACATCATACAAATTCATTATGCAAGAACCTCCTCGATTTTAGAGATAGCTGCTTGAGTAACAAGAAGTTTGTCACTATTTGCGATGTCAAGAACACTTGCAGTTGTAGCAGTCGCAACTTTCACGTTTGGAAGGTTACGAGCTGAGAGAGCTGCGAATTCGTTTCCTTCTTCAAGAATAACAAGGACTTTAGAATCGATGCTCAAAGCTGCAAGAACTTTTGCAAATTCAGCAGTTTTTGGAGCTGTAAATTCAAGAGAATCAACGGCTACAAATTTGTTTTCAGCAACTTTCTCTGAGTAAACAGATTTAAGCGCAAGGCGACGAACTTTTTGAGGAAGTTTGTACGCATAGCTACGTGGAGTTGGTCCGAAGACGATTCCACCACCACGCCATTGTGGAGAGCGGATAGAACCTTGACGAGCACGTCCAGTTCCTTTTTGACGCCATGGTTTGCGTCCGCCACCTGAAACAGCTGAGCGGTTTTTAACTGCGTGAGTTCCTTGACGAAGGCTAGCACGTTGGCTGATGATCACATCAAACACAACAGATTGGTTTGGTTCGATACCAAAGATTGCATCGCTAAGAACAACTTCGCCCGCTTGTTTACCAGTTTGGTCGAATAATGTTACATTTGCCATTTTGACTGTATTCCCCTTTCCTTATTATTTACCAGCTTTAACTGCTGACTTGATAGTGATAAGAGATTTCTTAGCACCTGGTACGTTACCTTTGATAAGGATAACGTTCTTTTCTGGAACAACTTGTACAACTTCAAGGTTTTGAATTGTTACACGGTCGCCACCCATACGTCCTGCAAGGTTTTTACCTTTGAATACGCGGTTAGGTGCAACAGGTCCCATAGAACCTGGACGACGGTGGTAACGAGAACCGTGAGCCATAGGTCCACGTGATTGTCCGTGGCGTTTGATAACACCTTGGAAACCTTTACCTTTAGAAGTACCAGTTACATCAACAATGTCTCCAGCTGCGAAAGTTTCAACTGTGATTTCAGCACCAACTTCCAAGCCTTCAACGTTTTTGAATTCACGAATGAAGCGCTTAGGAGCCGTGTTAGCTTTTGCTACATGTCCTTTAGCAGGTTTGTTGCTCAATACTTCGCGTTTGTCATCGAAACCAACTTGGATAGCGTTGTAACCATCTGTTTCAACAGTTTTAACTTGAAGAACAACGTTTGGAGTTGCTTCGATAACTGTTACAGGGATCAATTCGCCAGCTTCAGTGAAGATTTGAGTCATTCCCACTTTTTTCCCTAAGATTCCTTTTGTCATGAGAAAATAGTTCCTTTTCTATATTTTTTATTCAAAAAGTTTTTAACGAGCGTTTTTTATGCTCAAGGTTTCAAACTTTAGATTAAAGTTTGATTTCTACGTTTACACCACTTGGAAGATCCAATTTCATCAAAGCGTCAACTGTTTTTTGAGTTGGGTTGATGATATCGATCAAACGTTTGTGTGTACGCATTTCGAATTGTTCGCGAGAGTCTTTATATTTGTGAGTCGCACGAATAATTGTGTAGAGGCTACGTTCAGTTGGAAGCGGGATTGGACCTGCAACTTCTGCACCTGTACGAGTAGCTGATTCTACGATTTTAGCAGCCGCTGTGTCAAGCGTACGGTGTTCGTAAGCTTTCAAACGGATACGGATTTTTTTGTTTGCCATCTTTTTCTCCTTTTCGTCTATTTAAGATAATAGGCTAGCTCCACAAGAAAACCGACGCGCGTTGCGTGGCAATGCAACCGAGCGTGTCGCAACCTCTTGCATCAAAGCTAAGGCTGTAATTTACAGCACCATAATAGAATAACACAAAGCCCCTGCGATTGCAAGGGATTTGACAGGATTTTTTTAATTTTTCGAATGAAACTGTTTTCTTATCGCTCCTTATCTCAAAAAAGCATAAATGAAGAGCAAATTTATATTTTTTCTTCTATATAATATTCGTTTTGATCTGAAATTTATCATTTGATTGATTTATCAAGATATCCGCTTTAGACTCGGTTTCTCTATAGTACCGCAGATACTGCTCCCGTCTCGTCTGATGGCTAGCTAATACAAAAGATGCATCGCGATTTCTCATAGTCGTATCTCGAGCTAAACGCCTCTTTAATTCGGTCTCCTCATCCGTGTAGAAACAAACAGTTTTATCGAAGAGTTCCTCTGGTAGGAAACCCACAGACATCCCTTCGACTATCAGAATTGGTTTTACTCCCGATAAGATCTCGCTAGCCTTCCAAGGTTCTTCGATTGTCAAGACATCCATACCCGCCTGTAAGGCTAGGATGTCTCTCTGCAAACTTGCCAGTTCATGCGCCACTGGCAGACAGGCTGTCACCTTTTGATCAGGTGCTTGCTTTGGTACTACCAGGTAACGTTCTGAGGTGATATAGGGATCTGTTTCTAGCAAATTTACTGTAGTAGAATCTAGGGCTTGATATAATTCCTGAGCAAAAGTTGATTTCCCTGAAGCTCCATGTCCGTAAATACCTAGAGTTTTTACTTTTCCAGACTCTATTTCTGATACCAGTCTTTCTATTAACTCTTTTTTCTTCATTCTCTCTTCACCTGTTCATAGCTTTGCTTCCCATCATTAAGCTTGTCCCAAATAACTACTTTTCCACTTTGCAGAGATTTTTGTACATCGATAATTCGTTGATTGGACGAACCTCGAAACTGGAGCATGAGATTCCTTTTATTCCGGTCATATCGCCCATCGACAAGAATATCAATCATAGATAAAAGTTCGAGTTTATCAGGTGTCTCCAACATCATCTCTTCCCATGTGTATCCCGTCCAAGACCAGATATCTTTTTCTGGCAATTCTTTCCGTATACGTTTCACGAGAGGTAAGAGAATACCTGTATTGAGGAAAGGCTCTCCTCCTAATAAAGTCAATCCTTGAACATAGGGTTGGACCAGATCTGCCATGATTTGTTCTTCTAACTCTGGCGTATATGGGATACCAGCATTGAAAGACCAGGTCGCAACATTATAACAGCCCTCACAGTGAAACATACAACCTGCTACGTAAAGGGAGTTGCGTACTCCCTCTCCATCGACAAAGTTAAAAGCCTTATAGTCAATGATGCGCCCCTGACTGAGTTCTTCACTTTTCCACTCGCCTGGTTTTGGTGTATTCCATGTCATGCTTTCTACTCCAAGTCTATCCAATAGCGCTCCGTTCCGTTTCGAACATCCTCCAACTTCCCACCATTAGCTAAGATAACAGCTCGGCTGGCAGGATTTTCTGTGCTACAAGTCACTAAAGCTCGTTTGATATTCTTTCCCTTAGCAACTTGTAGACCTTGTCGGAGGGCCTCTTTGGCGTAGCCCTTGCCTCTTTCAGATGGACGAATGGAGTAGCCAATGTGGCCACCTACCTCCAGCAAATAGTCACTAAGACGCAATCTCAGATTGAGGAACCCTACGGCTTGTCCATCTTTTGCAAAAGCGACTAATTGAATAGCAGGCACCCACCCTTCAGGCAGATCAATCCCCATTTCCTGATCCTGATTACTTTCTAACCACTCTTCATAAACAAAATTCTCAGCATCCCAGAATCCGCCATCGTGGGCTGATTGGCTTTTTTCAAACTCTGCCATCATCTCTAAAACTGTTTCTTTATCTGCTAATCTTGGTCTGCGTAGTTCCATATTCCCCTCCCCGCTATAAGAAAAGCGAGAGGCAACTCTCACTTTTTCTTATTTTTGTTTAAAAACTGTTCTCTAAGGCTAGCTACTCTGTCTTTTTTATTGACTCCACCCTTTGAATGTTTCTCGTGGAATCGTTGAACCAAGGCCTTGCCTTTATCATCTAATTGATATTTTCCCATGCTATTTCTTTCTAATTTCTTACTTCATGTCCTGCTATTTTAATAGTAGAACCGTTCATGTGTTTGACACGCGCAGCAATTTCCTTGTGGCGTCCATTAACCATCGGACGTGCTTGAGGATTCCCTAAATAACCACAAGTTCGTTTAACCACATCTACTGTTTTAGGATCATTATTTCCACAGTTAGGACAAGCAAATCCTCTCTCTGTCGGTTCAAAATCTCCTTCAAAATCACACTTGTAGCAACGGTCAATCGGAGTATTGGTTCCGAGATAACCTACACGGTCATAAGCATAATCCCAAACAGCTTCCAAAGCCTTTGGATTTTGTTGGAGAACTGGGTACTCGCAGTAGTGGATAAAGCCACCAGATGCACCCGCTTCTGGGTAGACTTTCTCAAAGTCCAATTTTTCAAAAGGTGTTGGATTTTTGCGGACATCATAATGGAAGGAATTTGTGTAGTATTCTTTATCAGTAATGTCTGGAATAGAGCCGAATTTCTCCGTATCCAAGCGACAGAAACGGTCTGTCAAACTTTCAGACGGCGTTGAATAGATAGAGAAATGGTAACCATATTGGTCAGACCATTCTTCTACTCGACGTTTCATATCGCGAATAATATCAAGGGTGAACTCTTTGGCTTCTGGATTATTTTCCCAATGATTACCAAAGAAGACTGTCGCTACCTCGTACAAGCCAATATAGCCCAGAGAAATAGTTGCACGACGATTCTTAAAGAGTTGATCAACACTTTCTTCTTTTCCAAGACGACGTCCGAAGGCTCCATACTGATAAAGAATTGGTGCATTAGCTGGAGTGGCTTCCTTGGTTCTTTCCACACGGTAAACCAAAGCATCTTCCGCGATATTCATGCGCTCATTGAAGATTTCCCAAAACTTGTTCAGGTCGCCTTCGGACTCAAGAGCAATACGAGGAAGATTGACTGTCACGACCCCTAGGTTCATACGACCCGAATTGACTTCTACTCCATTTTCATCCTTCCATCCTTGAAGGAATGAACGGCATCCCATCGGAACTTTGAAAGAACCAGTCAACTCGACAATCTTATCATAAGACAAGACATCCGGGTACATGCGCTTAGTTGCACACTCAAGAGCCAACTGCTTGATGTCGTAGTTAGGAGAGCCTTCCTCTAAGTTAAGACCTCTTTTAAGAGTAAAGATGAGTTTAGGAAAGATGGCTGTACGGTGTTCTGAACCAAGCCCCTTGATACGAATGTTCAGGATTGCCTTTTGAATTTCACGTTCAAAACGACTGGTTCCTAGACCAAAACCAAGGGAAGTAAATGGCGTTTGCCCGTTTGAGGTAAAGAGGGTGTTGATCTCGTACTCTAGAGATTGCATGGCATCGTAGATGTCTTTTTGAGTTTTCTTCCAGGCGTATTCTTGGCGCTTGTCAGGTAGGACCCATTCCTCTGCATCTTTAAGGTGTTTTTGATAATTTTTCTCTGCATAAGGAGCCAAGACTTCATCAATACGGTCTGCTGAACAGCCCCCATACTGGCTAGATGCGACGTTTGCGATGATTTGTGAAATCTGCGCTGTCGCAGTTTGGATAGACTTGGGACTCTCTACCTCAGCATTCCCAATCTTAAAACCATTTTCCAACATGCCCTTGAAATCAATCAAACAGCAGTTGGTCATAGGGGTATAGGGACTGTAGTCCAAATCATGATAGTGGATATCCCCTTTTTGATGGGCATTAGCCACATGTTTAGGAAGCATTTGAAGTCCGATGGATTTCCCAACAATCCCTGCCGTCAAATCACGCTGGGTATTAAAAACATCACTATCCTTATTGGCATTTTCATTGACAACCGCCTGATCTTTATTGAGAAGTTTATGAATACTAAAGTTGATATCTGTCGCTTTTGAGCGCTCAAAATCCCTTTGAGTTCGATAGGTGATGTACTCCTCGGCCAAGGCGTATTCTTTAGCTTCCAACAATTCGTGCTCTACGATGTTTTGGATTTCATAGATTTTTACACCTTGTGGGAAACGGCTATGAATCTCTTCGACGATACGTTCAACTAGGGTACTAAGTCGTTTTTCAACCAAAGGAGTTACATCCATAACCTTTTCAGCAGCCTTATGAAGCGCTTTGTCAATCTTGTCTACATCAAAAATTACACGTCTGCCGTCGCGTTTTTCGACAAATAAAGTCGGATCAGGGACAGCCTTCTCTTCCAATACAATCATATCCATACCCTTTTCTTAAATATAATATTGATTCTAAAAAGTATTATATCACTAAAAAAATAAAAATCAATATCTTGTGTCAAAAAATAAAATTTTTTTAAAATTACACAAGATATTGATAGTTTTTATTTTAATTTATAGAGTTTAAAATCTTTGAATTCACTTTGAACCGCTTGATAATTTTCAGCTAAGAGCTGCTCAACTTCTGTCCATAGACTTGTTTTTGTATTCACTACAATCATCTTTGGTTGATTATCTCTCAGATCATTAACAAGTTTGGTACGATTTTCACCAAGTCCTGTATGCAATCTAGGCGAAAGCAACTGACTCGCAGCTAAACGTTCACTAGCCTTATAACTACTTGTCAGATTATCCCAAACATAGATACGATCTGTAGCTTGCGTTTCCCCTTTGACCTTAGTTTCGATGGCTGTACGTTCTTGGTATTGTTCTGCATGAAGTAAATATCGTGATACTACAGGTGCTAAGAATAGGTAAGCAAGAGCTAAGATTGGTAGATAGACATTTCCTTTTACAAAAGCTCCCCATACCGAAGTTTCTTCTCTAGATCGTCTACGGCGATTCTCTCCTTCCGCTTTCTCTGTTGGAATTCGTGTCAGCAAAAGAAGCGATAAGAAAGGAAGGAACTCAATCATACGACTACCATTGATAAGATCTGTAGAAAAAATCTCTAAAATCAATACCAAAATGACAGCTATTGAAGCAGAGATTGATAAGACCGACTGTTTCAACGGTTTAGATTGGAAGAGACCTGTAAATGCTAGCGTCAATGCTCCAAGAGCAATTGCTAACAATCCATAAAAGAGGATATTGTCGAGTAATCCCGAGTTAGACGTAAAGTTTAAACTATCTAATGGATAAAGGATTTGACTAATGGCATTTCCGAAACTGCCTTTATAAGCTGTGTAGTATCCAATTGGATAAAAGAAGATTGAAAAACCAAGGCCCGCTGCAAAAAATTGATAGAGACCATGATTCAACTTATTGCGACCGACATTAAAAGCTGTTAGAGCAAAAAACAAAACAAATCCATACAAAGCTGTGACCAAGGGTGCAAAGAAAAATGCTAGAGCCAAGCTAGCTCCAATCCGGATAAATCCTTTGTCATGACTTGGTTCTGACAAATAAGTTGTTACTAAACTCAAGGCATAGAACAAGAATGGGAGGGCTAGAATAGTTGCATATCCCCCACCAAAACTAAGAGCACTAGCCAGGACATAAAAGACCGTCAACACTTGTTGCGATTGCTTGTTTTGTTCTGTCAGATTGTAAGCCGAACGGAAAAGAAAGAATCCCGCGCCTACTAAGGCCAACCAATTAAAAACAGCAAACAAAATACTGCCCTTGGTTAAATACTGTAAAAAGTAATAGAGGAGACCACTAGTTCCAAAATAATCTGTGTAAATATCTCCGCTCTGATGCATAGCCCATCCAATATAAAAATCCTGAGACTGCTCCGGACTTATTAACCCTAAGAAGAAGGGTAAAATTACGGACACAAGGACCACTAGAGTACTCAAAAAGAGGATATTCAAAAATGGTAAGCGGGCAGGCTGACGAGTTTCAACCTCGAGTTGCTCCTCATTTTCTACTGGAGCATACTGACTTCCCATCCAAGTTGGAGTTGGTTCGTCTTCTAATCTGCCATATACGTTCATTCGCTCTCTCCTATATTTTAATTTGTTCTAGTATATCAAAAAGTCTAGTTCTTGTCAGCCTTTGGCGGACGTTCGCTCAACTTTTCAGACAAGGTAACAAAGCGTTCAATCTCATAAAAACGATGATATGAAACTCTTTTATAGCGGTCTAAAAAATTTTTTTCTTCTACTGTCAGCATAGTCATTTCTCCTTTTCTCTTAATTCGAAAAATGAAGAAAAAACTAAAAAAGCTGAATCCCTCAATAGAGAATTCAGCTTTTTATTTTTAGTCAGCTTTCTTTTCTAAGTTTTTAGAAATGCTTCGATTTTTACCTTCTAAATACACCATAAGAATGGAAATATCTGCTGGGTTTACACCTGAAATACGGCTAGCTTGGCCGATGGTTTCTGGATTGATGAGCTTGAACTTCTGGCGAGCTTCAGTCGCGATAGAGTCAATATCATCCCAGTCAATATTCGCTGGAATCCGTTTTTCTTCCATGCGTTTCATCTTGGCAACCTGATCCATGGCTTTTGAGATATAGCCTTCGTACTTGATTTCTGTTTCAATCAATTCGATAATCTTGTCATCTAACTCTTCAGCAGCAGGTCCGATGAAAGCCACCACATCTTGGTAAGAGACTTCTGGGCGACGAAGGAATTCCTTGGCTGTCACTGCATCTGTCAATGGCTTGAAGCCCATCTCCTCAACTTTAGCATTTGTTTCCTTGACTGGCTTGAGTTTGATGCTGTCTAAACGCTTCATTTCATTTTCAAATTGATTTTTCTTGATTTCAAAACGAGCCCAACGTTCATCGTCAACAAGCCCAATCTCGCGCCCCATCTCAGTCAAACGCATATCGGCATTGTCATGACGGAGGATGAGTCGGTATTCTGCACGACTGGTCAAGAGACGGTAAGGTTCAATGGTCCCCTTGGTTACCAAGTCATCAATCATCACTCCGATATAACCGTCGCTTCGTTTTAGAATTAACTCCGGCTTACCTTGGATTTTCAGCGCTGCGTTGATACCCGCGATAATCCCTTGACCAGCAGCTTCTTCATATCCAGACGTTCCATTTGTCTGGCCAGCAGTGAAAAGTCCTGAGATTTTCTTGGTTTCCAGAGTCGCACGCAATTGATGAGGCAAGACCATGTCGTACTCGATAGCATAACCAGTTCGCATCATCTCTGCATTTTCCAAACCTTTGATGGAATGAACCAAGTCACGTTGGACATCCTCAGGAAGACTGGTTGAAAGTCCTTGGACATAAACTTCTTCTGTGTTTCGTCCTTCTGGCTCAAGGAAAAGCTGGTGGCGTTCCTTGTCCGCAAAACGCACAATCTTGTCCTCAATCGACGGACAGTAACGAGGTCCCACTCCCTTAACCACACCTGTAAACATAGGCGCACGATGGAGGTTGTTTTGGATAATCTCATGACTGGTACCATTGGTATAGGTCAACCAGCACGGCACTTGGTCTTTAACATAATCTTCATCACGTGAAGTGTAAGAGAAGTGATTTGGCGTTTCATCTCCTGGCTGAATCTCTGTCACATCATAGTTGATAGAGGAAGCCTTGACACGTGGAGGTGTTCCTGTCTTGAAACGACCGATTTCAAGTCCAAGTTCCTTGAGATTATCAGCTAGGTTAATAGAAGCTAGGCTGTGGTTTGGCCCTGATGAGTACTTGAGATCTCCGATGATAATTTCCCCACGAAGGGCTGTCCCTGTGGTCACGATAACAGACTTGGCAGCATATTCCTGATGAGTAGCAGTACGAACACCGACAACCTTATCATCTTCCACCAAAATCTCATCAATCATGGTTTGACGAAGGGTAAGATTCTCTTGGTTTTCAACGGTTTTGCGCATCTCTTTAGAGTAAAGTTCCTTATCAGCCTGCGCACGAAGGGCACGGACAGCTGGTCCCTTCCCAGTGTTGAGCATCTTCATCTGGATGTAACTCTTGTCAATGGTCTTAGCCATCTCGCCACCAAGGGCATCTACCTCACGCACGACAATCCCCTTGGCAGAACCACCAATAGACGGATTACATGGCATGAAAGCCAACATTTCAATGTTAATAGTCGCAAGCAAGACCTTGCAACCCATACGGCTCGCAGCTAGGGAAGCTTCGACCCCAGCATGTCCCGCACCGATTACAATAATATCGTATTCTTCCGTAAAATTATAAGTCATTTTCTCTCCTATTCTTCAAGATGAATGTGTCTTAGTTGGCCGTCCCAATCTGGCAGGGCTGTTTTTAAAAAGGCTGGAACTAGCTGGATATCCTCAAGCTTGTCCAAGTCAATCCACTCACAAGGTTGCCTTTTCTCATCTTCCTGCATGGTCAATGGGGCATCCCCAAGTAAGTCTACCAGATAATGAAACTCGATATTGTGATAGGAAACACCGTCCTGTTCAAAACGATTTTCAACCACGAAAGCTAGCTGACCAGCCTGAGCTTTAACACCCAGTTCTTCCCTCACTTCGCGGACTACCGCGTCTTCCGTGCTTTCATTTACTTGGATCGCACCGCCAATAGTATAATACTTGCCCTTGTCTTGGGTGACTAGAAGTTTGCGATTTTGAAGAATCAAAGCTGTCGCCCGAACACCAAAAACCGTATTCCCCACTTTTGTCCGAAAGTCTTGTTGAGTCATTTTGTCCTTTCCCTTTAAACGACACAAAAACAGTCAAAACTCGTAAGAAGTGCAGGACAAAAAGACCTGCAACATCCATGAGCTTTGACCATCATTTCTATTGCTGTTATTATTGTAGCAAATTGAGAACATTTGTCAATCTAAATGTACTGACAAACCTTGCCATCACGGTAGGCATTGTCAATCAAACCACCACCGAGACACTCTTCGCCGTCATAAAAAACAACTGCCTGTCCCGGTGTAATCGCACGTTGTGGTTCCGCAAAGATGACCTCTGCCTTATCCCCTTTGACATGTACAGTCACTTTAGAATCAGGCTGACGATAGCGGAATTTAGCCGTACATTCGAGCGTAAATTCCTCTGGCATCTCACGAGTAAAGTGGACTTGACTAGCCTCTAAGCTAGTTGACATAAGCGAATCATGGTAGAATCCTTGGCCTACATAGAGGATATTTTTGCTCAGGTCTTTTCCAACAACAAACCAAGGGGCATTGTCCCCACCGTGTTGCCCACCGATACCGAGTCCGCCACGCTGACCGATCGTATAGTACATCAGACCAGCATGCTCACCCATATCGCGACCATCCACAGTCATCATTCGACCAGGTTGGGCTGGTAAGTAGTTACTGAGAAATTCTTTAAAGTTCTTTTCTCCGATAAAGCAAATCCCTGTTGAATCTTTCTTCTTAGCAGTCGCAAGGTCTGCTTCTTCTGCTAGTCTTCGAACTTCAGGCTTTTCCAAATGTCCCAATGGGAACATAGTCTTTTGTAATTGTTCTTGTGAAAGTTGGCTGAGGAAATAGGTCTGGTCTTTGCCATTGTCCACGCCACGAAGCATGTGAACGATGCCATCCTCATCACGCGCCACTCGAGCATAGTGCCCAGTTGCTACATAGTCTGCTCCCAAGGTCATAGCATAGTCCAAAAAGGCCTTAAACTTGATTTCCTTGTTACACATAACATCTGGATTTGGCGTGCGTCCTGCTCTGTATTCCGCTAGGAAATACTCAAAAACGCGGTCCCAGTACTCTTTTTCAAAATTGACAGAGTAGTAAGGAATGCCAAGTTGGTCTGCCACTGCAGCCACATCCTTGTAATCTTCGGTCGCCGTACAGACGCCGTTTTCATCTGTGTCGTCCCAGTTCTTCATGAAGATACCGATCACATCGTAGCCCTGTTCTTTGAGTAAGAGAGCCGTCACCGACGAATCAACACCACCACTCATCCCCACGACAACACGTGTTTTAGAGTTATCACTCATGGTAGTTCTCCCATCTATTCGTTTATTCACGATTGAAGGTCGTGTTTGCTATCACGATTGAAGGTCGTTTGAGCAGTTTTCATTATAACATGCTTAGATAGAGAAGACAAGGAAGATGCTGACAAACTATCAACCTCTTCTGTCAATACATGAAGATAGGATACAAAAGAAATTAATTCATTTCTAAATCTCTATTCTCTTTAAAAACTTATTTTTAAAATCAACTAAAAATGATATACTTTAATAAGGAGGAATGCGCACATGATTCCATATATACACCATCATCCATGTGCGTAGGACTAATGTGAACAACTACAAAGATATTCTAAAATCAAAAAATACTATTTTTATTATTACACTTATTGCAGGTATTGGACTTTTGACAGGCTTAGTCCTCCATCAAGAAAAAATCCAAGCAGAGAGAGGGAATGTTGCTCTCATCAAACAACAAAAAAATCAACAAGATGTCGAACAAGTAAAAAACGCCATTAAAGACTTCAATATTGATTCTGAAACCATTATAGAAGATTGGAAAAAAATTCAAGAATTAAAACCAACTACTGATGAAGGCAAAAAGACATTAGCAGACTTTCTCGCTTCTACTGCCGATAAAGTCACAAATCATTATAGTGAAAAAGCTTTGAAATTAGATATAAAGGATTCTGATAGCCAGTTTCAAGATAAACAAACACTTGAGACAGCCATCACTTCCTTGCAAAAAATAATAGACATCATTAAAAACATTAATTCTGCCAGCGACCAAGTTGCTCTTGAAGAAAAGATAAAACCAATTCAAGAACTAATCTCTAAATTCCAAAAACAAGTTGAAGTCTTGACCAAAAAAGAAGAAGAAAAAACTACCCAAACAGAAACGACTACTAGAGATGCCGGAATAGAAGCCAGCCGTTCAGAAGATAGTAGCTATATTCAAAGCTATCCAGAAACAAATGGAAGCATATCTAATTCCCAAGCACCTGCAGCTGAGCAGTCTTCATCTGGTAGTACTAGTAGTGGAGGAGATAATAGCGCTAATACAGGAGGTCAAACTGCTGATTCTTCAGGTTCTCAATCAGAGTCTAATAGCGTTACAACCAGTTCGTCTAACTAATAATCTAGATGGCGAAATCCCATAAACTTGTAAGCCCTCAACACCAATGTTTATAATGGTCTCTCATCAAATGTAAACACACAAAAAGAGCCTTAAATGGCTCTTTTTTAGGGCTCTATGATATTTGTAATTGGTAAATTCCCTATAGATATAGATATTATGGAGCCAATTATTGATAAAAACTTTAGTCATCTTCGTCTCTATAAAAATATTTTCTATACACCCTTGATAATATCAAAAATTAATGCCCATATCGTACTAAGAGCTATAATAATAGAATTTATTGGATTTATTTCAGTATGTCCAATCACTAGTCCAATTATTGGATTAGTAGACATGCTTAGATATAATAAAAATGGCAAAATATGATGTTGCTGCTGAATCTCTCAACTCTTTATCTTTACAATGGTGATAAGTTACTTTGCAAACAGCTTTGCTACACTCTCTTGGAGGAAGCAAAAATAAGCAGACAGTATGACACACTTGCATTTTCCTATATTCGTATAGGCATTTGTACTAATGATGCTCAGTTGATACAAAATGGACTCTCCTTAGCTAAGCTAGTAGAAGATGAACACTTACTAACAGAACTAGAGCGAGAAGTTGATATCTTTGTAAACAAAAAAGAAAGTCATTGAGACTTCCTTTTCTATATCTTCTTAATACCAACCGTTGTTAAGCCAGAAGTTCTTAGCAGCTGTCCATGAACCGTAACGTCCTGCAACATAAGCGTCTGCTACACGTTCTTGGTTTTCAGCTGAGTAGTCGCCGTTCAAGTAAGAATCTGTCAATTGGTAACGTCCGATGTAACGTCCGTTTGTCGCTGTGTAGCTACCACCTGATTCTTTTTGAGCGATCCATTCTTTCGCTTCTGCTTCAGATCCACTTACAGTTGCAGCTGGAGCTGAGTAGCTTTCTGCTGCTGCAGGTGCTGAAGCTGGAGCTTCGTAAGTTTCTTCATATGTAGTTTCTTCTACAACAGTTTCAGCAACTGCTGGAGTTTCTTCAACTTCTGCTACAGGTGCTTCTGTTGTTGTAGTTTCAGCAACTGGAGCTGTCCCATCGATAACCAATACTTGGTCAATAAAGATAAGGTCAACATTTTTAATGTTGTTCAATTTAGCTAATTTTTCAACTGTTGTGTTGTATGTCTCAGCAATTTCTGAAAGAGTATCTCCAGGTTTAACTGTATAAGTTTTTGTTTCTTGTGCAAAAGTAAATGATGGTGCAAGGAAAGCAAGTACAACTGCAAATCCTGCAAGTTTAGTCTTAATGTTTAATTTCATTTAAAAAAGTTCTCCTTCTTTCTTATACTACCATGATACCTTTCTAATGTTACTATTTGTTAACGAATTTGTGTAGAAATGTTACAAAACTGTGATTTATTTACTTAAAAAAGCCACTTTTTGTTACAAAACCCTTGTTATAAAAGCTTTTTAATCTTTTTATATATTTCAGAAAGTAATTAAGCACTTACATCTAATCTTTGCTATAATAGAAGTAAGAATCTTTTTAAGGGGAAACAGATGCAATCACTTCGTTTTCAATCTGTCTTTGATATCATTGGACCAGTCATGATTGGGCCATCTAGTAGTCACACTGCAGGAGCTGTTCGTATCGGTAAAATCGTTTCATCTATCTTTGATGATACTCCAACGGAGGTTGAATTCCAGCTTTTTAACTCTTTTGCAAAAACCTATCGTGGACACGGGACAGACCTTGCCCTTGTAGCTGGTATTTTGGGAATGGATACGGATGATCCTGAAATTCCAAATAGTTTAGAAATTGCCCACAAGCGTGGCATTAAAATCGTGTGGACCATCCAAAAGGACAGTAATGCTCCCCACCCAAATACTACGAAAATCACTGTTAAGAACGATCGTAAGACTATCAGCGTAACAGGAATTTCAATCGGCGGTGGAAATATCCAGGTGACAGAATTAAATGGTTTTGCCGTATCTCTCAACATGAACACCCCTACCATCATCATCGTTCATCAGGATGTTCCAGGTATGATTGCTCACGTGACAGAAGCTCTTTCTCGCTTTGGCATCAACATCGCCCAAATGAATGTAACTCGAGAAAAAGCTGGCGAGAAAGCAATCATGATTATTGAAGTTGATAGTCGCAACTGTGAAGAATCTATCGAAGAAATTCGGAAAATTCCTCATTTGCACAATGTCAATTTCTTTCAATAGGAGAAAATATGTTTTACTCTATCAAAGAATTAGTCGAACAAGCCGAACTTGATTTCCAAGGAAATGTTGCTGAGCTCATGATTAGGACTGAGTTTGAGCTAACTGGTCGTGAGCGAGAAGAAGTTCTCCTCCTCATGGAACGTAACCTCGAAGTCATGAAAGCTTCCGTCGAGCTTGGTCTAAGCGAAAAGAAATCTCGTAGCGGTTTGACTGGTGGTGATGCTGCCAAGCTCGACCACTACATCAAAAAAGGAAAGACCTTATCAGACTTCACTGTCTTGTCTGCCGCCCGTAACGCCATTGCCGTTAACGAGCACAATGCCAAGATGGGCCTTGTGTGTGCGACACCAACCGCAGGTAGCGCAGGTTGTCTTCCTGCAGTTCTCACATCTGCTATTCAAAAGTTAGATTTAACGCATGAACAACAACTAGATTTTCTCTTTGCTGCTGGTGCTTTTGGGCTCGTCATTGCTAATAACGCTTCTATCTCGGGAGCTGAAGGAGGCTGTCAAGCCGAAGTTGGATCTGCCTCTGCCATGAGCGCTGCTGCCCTAACTCTAGCTGCAGGTGGAACTCCTTATCAAGCGAGTCAGGCTATCGCCTTCGTTATCAAAAACATGCTCGGTCTTATCTGCGATCCAGTTGCAGGTTTGGTTGAGGTTCCATGTGTTAAGCGTAATGCCATGGGAGCAAGCTTCGCCTTCATCGCAGCTGATATGGCTTTAGCTGGTATTGAATCAAAAATCCCAGTTGACGAAGTCATTGATGCCATGTACCAAGTAGGCTCTAGCCTCCCAACTGCCTTTCGTGAAACTGCCGAAGGTGGCCTCGCAGCCACACCGACAGGTCGTCGCCTTCAAAAAGAAATCTTCGGCGAATAATCTCAAGATTACTAGGAGAATCAATGTCATCCCTATCAGCCATCTTTTTCGACTTAGATGGAACCCTTGTGGACAGCTCTATCGGAATTCACAATGGCTTCACCTATACTTTTGAACAACTGGGAGTCCCTAGTCCAGATGCAAAAACTATCCGTGGTTTTATGGGTCCTCCATTGGAAACTAGTTTCGCTAGTTGCTTACCAACTAAGCAGATTGAGCCAGCTATCCAGCTTTATCGTTCCTACTATAAGGAAAAAGGAGTTTACGAAGCCCAACTATTTCCACAAATCAAGGAACTACTCACTGAACTAGCCCAACAATATCCTCTCTATATCACGACAACAAAAAATACTCCGACAGCAGTCCATATGACAGCTAATTTTGAAATCGATCATTTCTTTGACGGCATCTATGGTTCAAGTCCTCAAGCAGTTCACAAGGCAGACGTCATTCGTCAAGCTTTGGCAACTCATAACTTGGACCCAGAAAAAGTGGTCCTTATCGGAGATACTAAGTTTGATATGATTGGCGCCCAAGAAACTGGCATTAAAAAACTAGCGGTTACTTGGGGATTTGGTGACGAGAAGGACCTCATGACCTATCGACCTGACTGGGTCGCTCATCAACCAGCAGACATTTTACGTCAATTATAATTGAAATCCTAAACAAAAAAACACTCCAATTAAATTGAAGTGTTTTTAATTTGTTCTTGCTTTGATCTGGCATTTATTAGCTAGTTACTTCCTTGGTTGGCATTGCCAGCAGGACTAAAAGAATAAATCCTCCCATTGGAGCGAAAGCGAGAAAAATGAAGGCCCAGTGAAAGCCTGCGTCACGTAAACGACGAACTCTTAGAGCGATACTCGGTAGGAATATCACTAGATAAAAAATGATATAAAAACTCAGAATTCCCACACTTGCGATAGGGTCTGCTACTTCTTCTTCAGTGAAGACAGCCTGAAAATAGGTAATATAAAGAGGAATGGACAAAATAGTGTTCATTATCCAAACCCACCAAAAATCTGGACGTGTTGAACGTCCTGAAAAGTCTGCAAATCCTTTAAAGAAATTTTTATAGGCTTCAATCATAAGATACTCCTAATTATATGTTAAACCGGCATGAGAACTACCAGACAAGATTCAACCGTAAAACAAGAATCTCTTAGTTCTTATCTGATTCTTCGAACGGTGTATCTTCGATGGCTTCTTCATTTTTGACTGCTTGAGATTCACTATAGTTTACCACTTCAGTTTCTTTTGTCGGCATAGCGAAAAGAATCAAAAGAGCTATCCCTCCCATTGGAACAAAGCGAAGGAAGATAAAGGCCCAGTGAAAACCAGCATCACGCAAACGGCGAACTGATAAAGCTAAAGTCGGTACTAAGATTGCTAGGTAGAAAATTGCATAAATAATGACAACTAAACCCAAAACCATAAAAGTAGCTTCGCTGGCTGAATCGCTCACTGAATCCATCACGGCACTAAGAAATACAGTGTAGAAATAGATAATCCAGAAAGGAATAGAAAGAATGAAGTTCCCTAACCAAACCCACCAGAAATCTGGACGCGTCGAACGACCGGTGAACTCTGCATAATTCTTAAAAAAATTCTTATACGCGTTAATCATATGATACTCCCATTTTTTGTTTTACTAGTAGATACTGTACAGTTATAGAACACTCCCAAATCTAGTAAAAGACCTGGGAGTGTTAGCCAATTATTCGACAAGACTGAAAAATCTTCGTCCTTGTAGCATTCTTCAGATAGTTAATCTTATAGTGTTTCCTTTGTTGGCATAGCTAGGAGCACCAAAAGTACGATACCTCCAACCATTGGAATAAAGGCAACGAAGATGAGCGCCCAATGGAAACCAGCGTCACGTAGGCGACGAACTGTCAGTGCTAGTCCAGGCAATAAAACTGCTAGACTAAAAATGAGATAAATAAATACGAAAAGACCCAAAGTCATAACAGCAGCTTCGCTATCCGGATTTGCCATTGCAGCACCGTATACCATGTAGAAAGGAATAGAAAGGATAATGTTTGCCAACCAAATCCACCAGTAATCTGCGCGACTTGAACGTCCTGAAAAATCTACATAACCTTTAAAGAAATTTTTAATTGCGTTAATCATAAGTTACTCCCTAATTTTTTATTTACTATAGTTTACCATATCTGTTCAATAATAACAAGTTTGTTCAAAAAACTCTGAAAGTCTCTCGAAATCTAGAAAAAGATACTATCCGCTCTTTCTCATAAACAGAAGTTGCAGATAGTATCTTATCTATTTTTAGTCAGCATGTGTTGTTTCATTAGCAAAAGCTATGATTGCTCTCTTCAATTCAGAACCTTGCAAGGTACGGAACTCTTCAATCTTCTGATTGATCATCTCAAGAGGCATTACATTTACTTTCCCAACAAAGATTTTGTCCATTACTTGATTGTCAACTAGTTCGGTTGATACAAGCAACTCTTCGTATAGTTTTTCACCTGGGCGAATACCTACTTCTACGATTGGAATTTCGTTTTCAGTATGACCACTGAGTAGAACCATTTTCTTAGCCAAATCGTAAATGCGTACTGGTTTGCCCATATCAAGGATAAAGACTTCTCCATCCTTTGCATAAGCGCCCGCATGAATCACCAAGCGACTAGCTTCTGGAATGGTCATAAAGTAACGAGTCATTCGGAAGTCTGTCACCGTTACAGGCCCACCTTCAGCAATCTGACGTTCAAAGACAGGAATTACACTACCACGGCTACCGAGTACATTACCAAAACGAACCGCACAGTAGGTAGATTGGCTACGTTGATTAAATCCAGTGACAATCAACTCAGCCACACGTTTAGTTGCTCCCATTACGTTTGGTGGATTAACGGCCTTATCTGTCGAAATCATGACCATTTTTGGAACTCGAGCAGCGTCAACTGCCTTAGCAACATTATAAGTTCCGAGGATGTTATTCTTGAAGGCTTCTTTTGGATTACGCTCCATCATCGGAACATGTTTATGGGCTGCAGCATGGTAAACAATCGCTGGTTCGTACTGTTCAAAAACTTGAAGCAAACGATCGTAATCTTGAATATCGGCAATGACAGGAACAAAGTCAATTCCCTGGAATTTACGAATCAATTCATGGTAAATCAGATAAATAGAGTTTTCTCCATGACCGAGCAAAACGACACGTTCCGGATTGAAGCGACTGACTTGACGGCAAATTTCTGAACCAATCGAACCTCCGGCACCAGTTACCAAAATCGTTTTATTAGTGATTTCAGAACCCAGACGTGATTCATCAAGCTGAATCTCTTTACGTCCCAACAGGTCCGTGATATCAATTTTCTGGAAACCACCTGCTTGAGGCTGGATACCTTGCACAACTGATTCAATCATCGGCATCTTAAAGCATTTTACACCGATACTGTTACACATTTGCAGGATTCGTTCATATTCAGATGGATCTAGAGACGGAATCGCAACGATAACTTTTTCAACTCTGTAGCGTTTAGCCAATTCTGGTAGATCATCATAAGAACCCAAGACTGGGATTTTCCCAAGCTTTTGTCCTTTTTTCTTTTCATCATTATCCAAAATCCCAACTAGTTCAAGGTCACTAGTAGGATGTTGATAGCTGTTCATAAAGAGCGCGCCACCATCACCAGCACCAATCAAGAAGGTACGACGGTGTTCTCCATCTCCGTTTCCCTTTTTACGTCTTGAGTAAATCAACTGCCAAGTGATACGAGGAAGTAGAATCAAGAAGGTAGTTAATAGGATAAAGAGTACGATAAAGCGGATAGAAAAGAGTGGCAAGAAAGCATAACAGATCACATAAGATAAGATACTACTGATAGTTACTCCGAAGAAAATCTTCATGAAATCTGTTATTTTGCTATATCGACTAATACTAGCATTGAGCCCCCAGAATCCAATTATCAGTTGGTAGAAAAGGAAGGTTAGACCTGTGTAAATGACATAGTCTACCGGGGCTGGATTAATCAAGCCATAAAATAGAATATAGGAAACAATAATTGATAAGACCATACTGGCAATATCAAAAAATCCCCAAAATATTTGTTTCTGTTGTTTATTTAATACTTCAACCAGATCAATTACGTAATCTGTTATTTTTTTATTCATGTGAATGGTATCCTCCTACACAGAATCACATTTACTAGCAGTGATAAGATATAGTTTTAAAATCCTATCAGCTAGACATTACTTGCTTTTTCTTAGAAGTTTCAAAAATATAAACTGTCGCACAAATCCTGGACATAGGGCAACGACAACTTGGATTAAAACACTTTTCAGATATTCGCCATAAGAAATCTGTCCGCGAGCGTGCATTCTCTTTCGTGCTTGGCGATAGAGTTTAAGATAGCGAAGACCTCCACGGCGTTCAAACATCCCTGCTCCCACGCGCACCTTACATAGAATTTGATCCACATTTCCAGTTCGAGCTCCTGCACTAATCATATTGAGCCAGAGAAGATCATCTTCCATATAAAGGCCATCCTCGTAGTTACCAGCTTTGAGAACCATTTCTTTTTTGAACATAACAGTCATATGATTAAAGGCACTTCTCATACGTTGGTAGGCAATGATATCCTCATGCTTAGTCGGTACACGACGGTAAGACACAATCTCGTCAGGTTGGTCGATAAACTCTGCGATATGACCACCTAGCAGGTCCAAGTTTTCTTTTTCCATCAATTCGAACTGTTGTTCGAAACGGTCTTCAACAGCAATATCATCTGTATCCATACGAGCAATGACGTCATATTGGCACTGTAAGACACCGTACTGAAGCGCTAAACCTAAGCCGCGATTTTGCTCAAGAGGGCAACGTTTGATTGGAATACTTGACTGTGCTTCCAATTTCTCCAAAACTTGATACAGTTCAGGTGTCAGCGGACCATCTTCGACGATGACCACTTCGCTAGGTTTGAGCGTTTGATGTATGATACTCTCTATCGCCTCTTCTAGAAAGACTGGATTTTCTTTAACATAGACTGACATCAGGACGCTAAATTTACGATTTTCAGACACAGTAGTTCTCCAATATATAGATTTTCTTTCACTATTTTATCACAAATTTCCAGACTTTCCTATTTTTATTTGAATCCCAGAAAAAAACTAGTAAATATATTGTCCTTATTTTCTATGATTTCTATCGGCTACGTAGCGAATCACGTCAGGTCAACTTGACATCTTTAGGAAAAAAAATTAAAATAAGCTGTTATCAAAATCAGCTTACTGAGGTTCACATGAAAAAACGAGCACTCTTTTTTATTCTAGGAATTATCTTAATTGGAGCGATCTTAAGAGCTCCTTTCACAGCTTTACCAACTATTTTGGGAGATATTGCCCAAGGTTTAGGCGTGGAAGTTAGTTCACTTGGTGTTTTGACCAGTCTCCCTCTCTTGATGTTTGCCCTCTTCTCCTCTTTTGCGACTCGTTTGGCTCAAAAAATTGGACTCGAGCACCTTTTCACCTATAGTCTTATCGTATTGACCATCGGTTCAGTGATTCGTATCTTTAATCTTCCTCTACTCTATCTAGGGACTTTACTCATCGGAGCAAGTATTGCAATCTTTAACGTGCTCCTTCCTAGCGCCATTCAGGCCAATCACCCACAAAAAATTGGCTTTCTGACAACCATCTATGTGACCTCTATGGGGATTACAACGGCTCTTGCTTCCTATCTCTCAGTCCCCATTACTCAGGCAACATCCTGGAAAGGCTTGATTCTCTGTTTATCCTTGGTCTGCTTACTAACTTTAGTTGTCTGGTTCCCCAATCATCGTCACAATCATTTTCTAAAAGGAAGTGAGAAAAAACAAAAAAAAGAGAATATCTTAAAAAACAAGGAAGTTTGGGCTATTATTGTATTCGGTGGACTTCAGTCCTTACTCTTCTATACCAGTATGACCTGGTTACCTACCATGGCAATCAGTGCTGGCTTATCTCACACAGATGCCGGTCTTTTAGCTTCGATCTTTTCTCTGACTAGTATCCCCTTCTCGATGACTATTCCAAGTTTAACGACTCGTTTGTCCAATCGTCACCGTCAAATCATGCTGACAGTCATCTCTATCGCCGGATTGCTTGGAATTGCCATGCTCTTATACCCGAGCAACAGCTTCCTCTACTGGTTAGTAGCGCATCTCTTGATTGGTACTGCCTGTAGCGCTCTTTTCCCTTATCTCATGGTTTGCTTCTCCATCAAAACTAGCTCGCCTGAAAAGACAGCCCAATTGTCTGGACTTGCCCAGACCGGAGGCTACATTTTGGCAGCTGTCGGTCCAACTCTCTTTGGTTACAGCTTTGACATGTTCCATTCCTGGATTCCAGCTGTACTGGCTCTTCTAGCTATTGATATCATCATGACAATCTCCCTCTTTATGGTAGATCGAGCAGATAAAATCCTCTAATCTTCTAGTTTTTGCTAGAAGATTTTTTTATATATAAAAATTTTACACATATTACTTGACAGGGCTTACATTTAGTTGTATGATGTATGTGTAGAATAATTATATATAAAATTTTTATATACTAAAAAGGAGGTGCCCCATGTATTTTCCGACATCAGCGGCTTTGATTGAATTTCTCATCTTGGCCATTCTAGAACAAGGGGATTCCTATGGTTATGAAATTAGTCAAACCATTAAACTCATTGCCAAAATCAAGGAATCTACCCTCTACCCCATCTTGAAAAAACTGGATACCAACCGCTATCTGACTACATACTCTCGCGAATACCAAGGTCGGATGCGGAAATACTACTCCTTAACAGAGATTGGGGAGGAGCAACTATTTGTACTCAGAGAAGAGTGGACACTCTACACTGACACTATCAATGGCATCATAGAAGGGAGCATTCGCCATGACAAGAACTGAATATTTGAATCAGCTTGAAGCCTATCTGATGAAGCTTCCTCAATCTGATCGCATCGAAGCCATGGACTACTTCAAAGAACTCTTTGATGATGCTGGTCCAGAAGGTGAGGAAGAACTCATAGCTAGTCTCGGTAGTCCAAAAGAGGCTGCCCATGACATCCTGACTACACTTCTTGATAAAAAAATCAACGAAGAAAATTCCAATAAGAACAACCGTCAGGTTTTACAAATCGCAATCCTCGCACTTCTGGCTGCACCTATTGGGATTCCAGTCGGGATTGGTCTTCTCATGGCTATCATCGGGATTTTTATCGCTGCGGTTAGTGTACTTTTAGCCTTCTTTGCTATATCAGCAGCTGGACTAATCCTAGGAGGCGTTCTCCTATTTGAAAGCTTCTACGTTCTGGCTGAATCGACATCTGCTTTTATGCTGATTTTTGGTGGAGGTTTGCTAGCTATTGGAGCTTCATCTTTAGTTCTGCTAGCAACGTCCTATGTGACTCGTTTCTTTGGAATACTAATCCTTCGACTTATTCAGTGGATTCTTAATAGAGGAAAGAGAGGTGAAAGTCATGCGTAAATTAACAAAAGGATTTCTTATCTTTGGTGTTGTTACTAGTATCATCGGTTTTGCCATGATGATCATCGGCATCCAAACAGATGGTGTCAGAAGCCTCCTTGCAATGTCTCAAAATCCAGTCTTTGAGAGCCGAATGGAAGAGCTCGTTTTTGACCAAGATATTGAAAATCTAAACATTTCACTAACAGAACATTCGCTCGTCATTACGGAGTCAAACGATGACAAGATTCACATCCAGTATCACCCAACCATCTCTGAAAAAGAAAATCTTCAACACTCTATCAAAGAGAAAAGTCTTGAAATAACTGATACCAAATCAACTACACGTCGCTCTATAGGCTCTAGTATCGAAGGTATCCTCTTTATCGCAAGCGGAATTTCTAGCCGCAATGATGAAGTTGTTCTCTCATTACCAAGAGGAAAAGACTTAAAAAATCTAACTGCCCAGGTAAACCATCGTATCCTTTCAATTGCCAATGCAAAACTCAGCAATGCCAAGATTCTGTCAAATGGCTATCTTCTTCGTATCACTGATAGCGAGATCAAAAATAGCCAACTGATCACAACTGGAATTGTCAATGTATTTGAAACCAGTCTAACAGATAGCCGCATCCAAGCAGACCATGAACATATCTCTGCTGAGGATATTCAAGTACATGGTAAGGTAGAGCTAGAGTCAAAAAAAGATATGGTCATCAAACTAGCTAAAAAAGAACTTGAGAGAATTAATGTAGAACTTTCTTCTGACCATGGTTCCATCTATCATCGTAGTCGGGAAGGATATAATCCAAACGAGGAAAACAAGGAAGATGAAGAGTTCTCTAATCCTTACAAATCAGAGAAAAAAGATACACAAGATTTACTTGTCGCAAAAGCTGGTCAAGACATCAATCTACCCAAAGATGATGTTCGCTCGCCTTCTTATAGACATCATGAATAAAAAGTTACTAATCAAAAAGGAGGTCCCATCATGACTCAAGAATGGTTCGAAAGTGCTGATTTCGAGAAAACAGCCAACAATGAGAAAAAAGAAAGTCCATCTGATCCAGTCATTCCCGAGGAAGAACTAAAAGAAAAAGAAGAGTTGCCAGTGGTTGAGGAAAACCCTCAAGCCAATCCTGAAGAACAAGAAGCTGACCTAGAGAAAGTAGAGAGTGACGAACACGAAGAAATCGTGGAAAATACAGAAAAGATAGACAAGTCAGAAGAACCAGAAGAACTGGCAACAAAGACAGACCAAGCAGAAAAACCAGTTAAGGAAGCACCTCAGCCTAGCAAATCTTTGGAAAGTCCATTTGTCCCAGATCCTGTCCCGACAAAAACTACAATCTTCAAAGAAGAATTGGCTGATTTTTGGGTCTGGTTACAAGGTGCTCTCAAAGAGCCAACAGCAAGCATTGGTTCAGATAAAAAACATAGTTATAACGCCTTTGCACTACTAACTATCTTTTCTGCTACAAGTTTTCTCTTTATAGTTTATCACGCCAAACAAGGCTACTATGGTCGTATGGCAAGCATCGATGCTCACTTCATGGAACAATTCCCGTCTCTCAATCTCTTCTCGGTCTTCTCCATCCTAGTAGCGACAAGTCTCTTCTTCTTTTCAATTCTCATGGGTGGATTTGTAGTCAAACGTTTTGTCGACCAGGACAGTGATTGGACATTAGAAAGAGCCTTTCAAGCACATAGCAGACTCTTGGCTATCCCAGTTCTCTTGACAGGTATTGCTAGTTTCTTCGCTCTTTTTAATGGTCTACGATTTGCAGCATTGCTTTGCTTGATTAGCATTGGTCTGACTCTCTTGGCCAATCTCTACTTCATCTCAAGACCTAGCAAGGATAGTCAAACCGATCCCTTCTATCGCCTTCTCTTAGCTTTCCTAGTCAACGGTGGTGTTCTATTTCTCTTTTTCCTAGCAGAAATGGCTCTTGTTTTTGACTATCTCCGAATCCTTGCTTTTATGTAAGATAAAATCCTGTCACTCTGACAGGATTTTTTTGTGTACACAAAAAGCAGATCAAACGATCTGCCTTTTCACATTATTTAAAACTAATATCTTTCATTTATGCCTCTAGTTACCTTTTACTAAGTTATCAAAATCTTCCCCTGAAACAGGGCCTACTTCTACTTGGTTAGCATCCAAGTCCTGATAAAGTTCTTTTGGCAAAGCTCCTAAAAAGGCTTGATAATCCAGTCTAGCTACTGCTTCATAGTCTTCTGGTTTTGAACCATCTCCAGAGATTTTTACCAAATCAATCTCCCAAACAAGTTCCTTGCCTACCAATTGCTCAACGTAAGGAGCAGGAATCACCGGTTCTTTTGGCAAAATGGTTTTTACTCCCTGAGCTAGGTGATAGACCCCATGAACCTTACCCTCTCCATCTGGATAGAATTTAGCACTGGATGGATAGGCATCTGACCCTTGAACCCTCTTAACTAGCTCTTCAAAACGTGCCAAGCCATCTTCTTCCAAGAAACTTTCCAAATCCTTCTTATCAAAGTAGACAGGTGATAGAATACCCTGGCAGAAACCTAAACGAGCAGCCTTATCCGCTAGATAGCTCTTAACCGTTTCTTGGAAATAGTTTTCCAAATCAAAGTCTGCCAAGCCTTCAACTGCTTCACCAACCTTGCTAGACAAAGCTCGCAAGAGCTCTTCTACTATCTCCCAGTCAGCTCTTGTAATCAAGTCAGGAATAATTACTTGATAGCCGTTTTGAGAGTCAAGGTAGCGAACTTTAAAGAGAAACTGAGATTTTCCCACAACAGCACACTCGATATACTCAAGGCGATTGAGAGGTTGACGGAGGTAAATAGCATCATAACTATGCGACTCTAGGCCTTCTACTAAGCCTAAAATTGATTTAGCTGTAAGAATCTCCTGTTGTCCTAAAATACTTTGTTTATTTGGAATAAAAAATGTCTTCACCATAATGGTCTCCTTTGAAATCGTTTACATATAGTATACACCATTTTCCTGAAAGATGCAGAAACAAATTTAAGATTTTTTAGTCAAAAGCATAGAAAAACAGCCCTTTAGGACTGTTAATATTTATTATACAACTTCAGAATGGTCTAGGCTCTCACCAATTGCTGCTAGACGCTCGATGACTTGATCTTGTGTCAATTCATGTTCTAAAACATAGCGATTACGTGGGTGAACACGACACTCGTGTGAGCAACCACGAAGATATTTGTCTTCGTTCTCTTCTGATGCCAAGATGCGGCGGTTACAGAATGGATTTCCGCAGTTGACATAACGTTCACATGGTGTTCCATCAAACCAGTCTTTCCCTACGATAGTTGGATTGACATGGTTGACATCGACTGCGATACGTTCGTCAAAGACATACATTTTCCCATCCCAAAGTTCCCCTTGAACTTCTGGATCTTTCCCGTAAGTCGCAATTCCTCCATGCAATTGACCGACATCTTTATAGCCTTCACGTACCATCCAACCTGAGAATTTCTCACAGCGGACTCCACCTGTACAGTAAACTACGACACGTTTATCCATGAATTTTTCCTTGTTATCACGAACCCATTGTGGTAATTCACGGAAGTTGCGGATGTCAGGACGGATAGCCCCACGGAAGTGTCCAAGGTCGTACTCATAGTCATTACGAGTATCAAGGACCACTGTATCTTCATCTAGGAGGGCTTCTTTAAATTCTTTTGGTGACAAGTAAGCACCTGTTGTTTCAAGAGGATCGATGTCGTTATCAAAGTTATCATCCTCTAAACCAAGGTGAACGATTTCCTTTTTGTAGCGAACAAACATCTTCTTGAACGCTTGCTCACTTTCTTCGTCAATCTTGAACCAGAGGTCTTCCATACCTGGAAGGCTGTGAACGTAGTCCATGTATTTTTGCGTTGTTTCGTAGTCACCAGAAACGGTTCCGTTGATCCCTTCGTCAGCCACTAGAATACGGCCCTTGAGGCCAATAGACTTACAGAAAGCCAAGTGGTCTGCAGCAAATTGTTCTGCGTTTTCGATGGGAACATATTTATAGTAAAGTAAAACTCGAATATCTTTTGACATGTGCTTCTCTTTTCTAAGATTAAATTATCAGAAATTTTCATTCAACTATACCAGTATACTCCCCCAAGAAAGCGAATGCAATTTATTTGACCGAAAAATGAAAAACAAGACCCATTTTCAGATCTTGTTTTAATTAAATATTCGATGTAGAAAAGTTAACAAAAAGATATCCATGGCCTGTCTTGACTAAAATACCTATCATGATACCAAAAAAGAATCACCACCCCGTCTGGAAAACTCCAGACAAGGCAGTGATCGCATCTTTTAGGAATGAATACACGAAATCAATCTATCTTAAGATTTTTTGTTTTTCAAGAATTCGTCGTATTGTTTTTGCATTTCATCCAATACTTTTTGGTAAGCACCTTCAGATTTAAGTTTTTCCATCAATTCTGGAATAGCTTTTTCTGGGTCTACAGTACCAGTGTTGATAGCTGTATCGAATTGTTGCATAGTGTTAGTGATAGCTGAGATTTCAGATTTCACGTTGTCAGTGTTGAAGATGAATCCAAGCGCTGGAGATTCTTTTGCAGTTTCCAAGTCTTTCTTAGATTGTGCAATTTGTTCATCTGTAACGTTTTCGTTGATGTAAAGGATCCAGTTGTTACCAGTGTTCCATCCTGACATGTGAGTGTTTCCTTTGTATCCATCAAGGACTTTAACACGGTTTTCTTTACCTGCTACTTTTTCCCAGTTCTTGCCTTCTGGTCCATAAACAAGTCCGTTCAAGAGTTCTGGGTTAGTGTTCAAGAGGTTCAACACTTCCATTGCTTTTTCTTTGTTCTTAGAGTTGTTTGAGATTACAAAGTTTGCAACTTGAGTTGTTTGGTTTTTCTTGATGAAGTTAGTAAATGGTTTGATTTGGATGTCTCTGTTAGCAACACGAGAAAGCAAGCTGCTACCGTAGTCAGCTGGTCCTACTGTTTCTTCACGAACAAGCCAAGTATCTTGAGTAAGGTCATATGAAGTTTCACTTGTTGCTACGTCTTTTGGAATGTATCCTGCTTCATAGTATTTGTGAAGAGTCTTCAAGTGTTCTACGAAACGAGGAACTTCGTAACGGTTTACGATCTTAGTAGTATCACCTTCAAGGTCGATAACGAATGGAAGACCATTTGCAACTGGGTAGTCAAAGTTTTCTGATGGGATAAAGTTTTTACCAACAGCGAATGGCATTACGTCTGGAGCTTTTTCTTTGATTTGTTTCAATACTGGTTCAAGTGTTTCGTATGAAGTTACACCTGAGATATCGATTCCATATTTTTCAAGAAGTGGGCCGTTGAAAGCAAAGTTTTGTGAAGATGCAACGTTAGCTGCAACTGGAACAGAATAAATCTTACCGTTTACAGTGTTACCTTTGATGTAAGCTGGGTCAAGCGCTTTGTAAAGCTCAGCTCCTTCTTTCTTGTACAATTCTGTCAAGTCAGCATAAGCACCTTTTTGAGCGTTTACAACGTAGTTATCTGCAAATGCGATATCATAGTTTTCACCTGATGAAGTGATAACTGACATTTTCTTACCGTAGTCACCCCATCCAAGGTATTGGATGTCTAATTTAGCACCAACTTTTTCTCCGATGATTTTGTTTGCATTTTCTAGCAATTCATCCAAGTTATCTGGTTTGTCACCGATTTGGTACATTTTGATAACAGTTTTGTCACCTGAAGCTGAGTCAGCAGCTTTTTGGTTGTTACCTTTAAGGTTTCCACAAGCAGCGAGGCTAGCAGCTAAAGCTACAAGGCTAGCAGATGCAAAAGCATATTTTTTCCAGTTTTTCATGATAAAAACTCCTTTTTTTATTTTTAAATTTAAAACAATTTTAGTGATCTACTTTTCAACAAAGAAAAGTTAGATAGGGTAGAGAAAGCTTGTTTCTCAGTGTCTCTTATTCTTTAACACCACCGATAGTTAAACCTTTTACAAAGTAGCGTTGGAAGAATGGATAGAGAATCGCAATCGGAACAGTCGCAACTACGACCATGGCCATACGACCTGTTTCTTTTGGTAGGGCAACTGCAAGTTGTCCTGACATCCCAACTGACTTAGCAATGTAATCCATGTTGTTTTGAATTTGCATGAGCAAATATTGCAATGGATACAAGTTGTCACTCTTGATGTAAAGAAGAGCATTGAACCAGTCGTTCCAGAATCCAAGTGCTGTCAAAAGTGTGATAGTCGCAATCCCTGGAAGAGAGAGTGGTAAACAGATTTGGAAGAAGATCCGCGCCTCGCTAGCACCATCGATACGAGCTGATTCGAGGATTGCTTCTGGAATGGTTTTCTTGAAGAAAGACCGCATCAACATGATGTTGAATGGTGATAGAAGCATTGGAACAATCAAGGCCCAAATGGTATCACCAAGGTGAAGCAATTGTGTCACCACGATATAGCCTGGTACCAAACCAGCGTTGAACAACATACTAAGAAGAGCGAAGATTGTAAAGAATTTACGATACTTAAATGTTGAACGTGAGATGGCATAGGCGTAAGTTGTAGTGATGAAGACGTTTGTCAATGTACCGACAACTGTCACAAAGGCTGAGATAAAGAGCGCTTGTAAAATTTTGTCTTTAAACTGAGCCAAGAATTGGAATCCATCTACACCAAACTTGGAAGGGAAGAAACTATATCCATATTGAACAATACTTTTTTCGTCTGTAACTGAAATAATGATTACGAAGATGAAAGGCAAGATACAAGAGAAGGCTAGCAAACCAGATATGATACTAAAGAAGATATCTGCCTTTTTGCTGAAGGAGTGTATGCCAACATTATCAATTTTTTCTTTTTGAATTTTTTTTGCCATATGCTCCTCCTTTCTAGAATAGTGCTGAGTTAGGATCAACACGTCTTGCAAGTAAGTTTGATAGGATAACGAGAATCAAACCGACGACTGACTGGTAGAGACCGGCTGCTGAAGCCATACCGATATCTGCTGTCTGAGTCAATCCGTTAAAGACATAGACGTCCAATACGTTTGTTACACTATAGAGCTGACCTGCGTTGTGAGGGATTTGGTAGAAGAGACCGAAGTCTGCACGGAAGATGTTTCCGACTGCAAGGATGGTCAATACTGTCACAAGTGGTGTCAACTGAGGGATGGTTACGTTACGGATACGTTGCCATTTGCTAGCACCGTCCACTGTCGCTGCTTCGTAGTAAGTTGGGTCAATACCCATGATAGTTGCGTAGTACATCACACTACTGTATCCAAAACCTTTCCAGATACCTAGGAAAAGGAGAAGGTAAGGCCAGATACTGACATCAGCGTAGAAGTTAATACCCTTCATTCCAAGGGCTTCTAAGGTGTGGTTGATAAGCCCTTTATCGATGTTTAGGAAAGCATCTGTAAAGAAACTGATGATAACCCAAGATAGGAAGTAAGGGAACAACATAGATGTTTGGTAGATTTTAACCATTTGCTTAGAGCGAAGTTCACTAAGGATAATGGCGATACCAACTGATACAATTAAACCGATAAAGATAAATCCAAGGTTGTAAAGGACAGTGTTTCGAGTGATGACAAAGGCATCCTTAGAACTAAACAAGAATTTAAAGTTATCTAGTCCGACCCATCTACTATTTATAATACTGTGGACGAATCCTTCACCAGTCATATGGTAGTCTTTGAAGGCAACCACATTCCCAAAAACTGGAATGTAGAAGAATAAAATCAACCAAATTGTTCCTGGTAAAACCATTAAGAGAAAAATCCAATTATCTCTTAAAGTTTTTGAAAACTTCTTCATAATTTCCTCCCCTTTTATTTTTCTAAAACTTCATAATCTCACATTTTTAGTCTTGATAACGTTTACAAAAATAGTATACTCTTATTTTTAGGACAGTTTAAACTACAAATTATAGAAAAAACTCCACAAATTATTTTATGTGGAGAACTTTTTTATATAAGAATAGGTTTCACGGGAAACACTCTGCCTGCAAGTGGTGTTCCCCATCTCTACTAATTGAAAACTCCTTCCAATATCGGTTGGTGAAAATCAACAAAATGAACTTGGGCATTTATAATGGTACCTGCTTCGTTTTTCTCAATCTCCGGTTGCCCCTCAGTATGTAAAATAGTAGGGCGACCATCCTTGTATCCAAAGAGAATCACCTCTGTCCCTGCTTCATTCACATAGCAGGCCAAGATTTCAAACCGTTTTTCACCAACACCAGCAATATGGTCGAACCATTTAAAAGTATATTTAACTCCATCGACTTGCCCAAATTGCATCATCTGATCCGGGACTGCGAGCCCATAATAACGACCATATGTTGCTAGGCTAGTCGACTTAAATCTTTCACCTTTACTATCTGAATAGGATTCCATGGCTATTTTTATCTTGTCTGTTAGAGCACTATAGTCTGTATCTGACTCATTCTCTGTAACTACGCTTGTTTTTAATAGAAATTCCTTAAAACCTTGCGCTAAATCTGTGTTTTCAGTCTCTTCAAAATTCGCAGTACTGATGGTTTCTAGCGTCTTATCGGCATGCAAGACCTTTGCTTGCCCATCTTTCAGTGTAAATAAGTAGAAATGTTTGTCTTGCTTGTCATAGTAGGCATCCAAAACCAAATAATCATAGGCATTGTCACTGGACACCCCGAAAATATTCCATCGGACTCTTTTCTGAGAGACAGTTGTTGTTTCTAATTGTTTGATGAATTCATTTTTTTCGTCAAAGTTTCTATGCTCCAGTCTATGATAGGACTGCCCCATAGAAGAAGCCCAGCTTATAAACTCTTCCTGCCACTTTTCGGTATTGTATTGGATTAGCTTCTGAAAATCCGAGTAGTTCTTCATAATCAAAGCTTGGTCAGTCGGATTAGATAACTGGAGTTCTTCCATAGCTACAAGGGTGGCAGACATGGGGGATTGAACAGTTGTATCCTTGACTTCTTTTTCGTGTGCAAGAGCCTTTTGATAGGAATCCGCTAGGTAGTGAAAATAGTTGGTTACTTCCTTGGTTTGTTGCTCCCTTGATGTTGACTGACTAGTTACGCTATCTTTTGTCGCCTTGTGGCAAGCAGATAAAACTAGCACACTCGCACCTAGGACTAGTAGTAGCTTTTTCATGATCGCACCTCCAAACTATCCTTATACCTTCATTATACTCCTTCCCTATCTCCAAATCAAAAAACATCTCCATGTATTTAAAAGGAGATGTTTAACTATTTGTGATAAATTTCTAGGTCGTATAAATAGTCGATGCTGTCGCAATAGTATGCCATTGGTTGGCTGTCGTTGCTGCGAAGTCCTTATCTGCGTAGAAGTCAGTAAATGGAAGAATTTCGACTTCTAATTCTTCGATGCGGTCAATTTGACCAGCCAAATAAGCCTCGATACGGCTTTCTGCTCGCTTGATCCGCTGCAAGAGCCCACCCATACGGATATCTACTGTATCCAAACCAAAGACCTTGTTTTCTTTCAACCATTGGTGGCTAAAGAGCTTGTGGAAGGTTTCAACCTGGCTTCTTAATTTTGGTAATTCTTCCCTAGCAATTTGTTGCAAGCTTTCTTTATCATCTGCATGATAGGCTTGACGAATGCGTCGTCCCACATCCACCTTGCTACTTAAAATAGCATTCAACTGGGCCTGAGTCTCAAAGAGATAAGCATAGATGCCAGCTTTTTCTTTAATAGCAGCAAGAGTCTCAGCTGCTTGGGCAAAGTGTGGTTTGTCCTGTTCAGGTGTCATGTGCTTGTCAAGAATTGGGCAGAGAACATCCTGATAAAAGGTATAGCGGTTAGGGTTGATACCATGTATATTACCTGGCAGGTCTGGTAAGAGGTTGGCAAGGTCAAGCTGCATAAAGTCCTCAACGGATAGACCTGTATTGGTTTTGAAATGTGCAGACAAACGGTCTAGATCATTGCGGTAGCAGAGTTCTGCCCAAATTTGCAAGCTCGGTAAGATAGAGAATTGGGCTGTTTCACCACCATTGTCTCCCCAACCAGTCACAATGACTTCCTTGATCTGATTGGCACGGCAGGCTTTATTGGCTTCAATAGCTACTAAGCGGCTAAATTGGTTGTGTGGTGTGAAACCAATCCACTTCCAAGCACCACCTGCAAAGGCAATATCCTGGCTAATCTTGTGGTGGTTACCGAAGTTACGGTTGTATTTTTCTTCGCTATCCTGATAATAATCCCAGTAAACCAAGGTCACACGGTCTTTAAGGCGGTCAAGAAAAACTCGTGTTTCCTCTGGAATTTCCACATCACGGTCGTACTGGCCATCTGCTGACATGAGTTTGAAGAACATATCGCTCCACATCTGGCAGTGGAAACCATACTTGTCTGCAATATCCAGCACGCGCTCCAAGTGTTGGCACATGAGGAGACTACGATCCACAACACCATTGAGAATCAAATAGCGACCCAAACCAACCAAGTGGGCTTCGTCCATGCCGATATTAACCTTGCGTGTCTGCAGTTTAGACAAAGTAGCAAACATGCCGTCGATTAGGTCGTAAACTTTTTCTTCGCCGATGAGGAGAATGTCCTCTACATCACGAAGTTGCTGGACTTCTTTGACACCCCATTTGACAAAGGCTGATAAGTGGGCCAAGGTCTGGATACAAGGAACAAAAGTCATGTCAAACTGCTGGGCATAGGCTTCGATTTCCTGTAATTCTTCAGCTGAATAAGCCCCACGGAAATAGCCAAAGTAAGGTTGTCCCTCAATCTGATAGGTGTCTTCCATGTAGAGCTCAAAGGTTGAATAACCCATCAGAGCTAAGACTTCAATCATCTGCTTGGCAGATGCAACATTTAGAACCGCATTACGGGAACAATCCGCCATGTAGGCTAAATCTTCATAAGCCGCTTGCTCCTCAATCTCCACCTTATCACCTTCTTCTAAAGCTGTTGCGAGAACAGACAAGGCGCGATAGAGTTGGTGAGGTTTGCGATAAGTCAATTGATATTCTCCGCCCTCACCCTTGATAGAGATAGAAGCTTGGTCAGACTGAGCGACAGCCACTTCTACATCTGGTAGAGAAATGTGCTTTTGAAGTAAGTCTATAGCTTGCTGTTGTTTACTGCTAATTCCGGTAAAATTTACCATTGGTTTTCCTCCTGTAACCAGTTGACAAGGGCACCGTAGAGATTGGCATCTGCCTGATAGGTGCAAGCTTGGATCACTGGCGCAATTGTATACTCTTCATATCTTTCCACAAAGACGTCTACCGCTTTTTGCACCCCTTTGATAAAATCTGGGTTCTGACTGATAGAGCCACCTAGGCTAATGACATCTGGGTCGATTAGATACTGGATATTGAGCAAGCCTTGAGCAAGATTACGATTCATCCGCTCAATGGCTTCTTGGCAAAGGGCATTGCCTGCTGCAGCCTCTTTATAAACCTTACGGCCATCCCAGTCTGACTGACCTGATTTTTCAATCACATAACGAACCATGTTTCCTGTAGAAGCTAGTTGTGACCAGTTGTTGAGTTTTTCTGCTGGTTCGATAGTTGTCATGTAACCAAACTCTCCACCCAAGCCATGACGACCACGGTGAATTTTCCCATTGATAATCATGGCTCCACCGATCCCTGTACCAATAACGACACAGGCTGCATTTTCAATCTCAGGATGAGCTAGCAGTTCACTAAGTCCAACACAGTTGGCATCATTTTCTAGATGGACAGGGAGTTGGTGATGAGCAAGGGTCTGGTACCATGAAAAACCATGGATATAAGTAATGGCACTAATCCCCTCAATCACACCTGTTTCTTGATTGACCGCTCCTGGAACACTCATAGCAATCCCACGATAGTCCTGTTCTGACAAGCGTTGGTCCAACCAAGCCAATAAATCTTCTAGAGTTTCTGGAGTTGGGGTGCTGGTCTTATCTAAAATCTTTCCATCAGGAGTTAGACTAGCAAACTTAATGCCAGTCCCTCCGATATCAATCGTTGCAATGGTCATTGCTTTCACCTGCAAAAGGAGCGAATCAGCAGTTGGTTCTTACTTTTTCGCTCCTCCTTTCTGTTTATGTTTACTTTTTGAAATTAAATTTCTTCTTTTTCGATCAATTCTGTACGAATTTCCTGTGGTGCCAATAGTCCTGAATGGACTGGATATGGGCGTTCCAACAAGTCAAGAATAGTTTGTTGTTTTTCAGACACACGGATATTTTCTTGACTCATGTTATAGTAACGAAGGACATAACCTTCTTCATTCTCAGCCACCTTAAAGGCTGTTGGGCAGACTTGTGGCAAACTGAGTGCCGGATGGTTAAAGAGGCTACCCGTTGCTGCAACGCTACCCTCTTGTTTTGCAACTTGAAGAGCTGTAAATGGCACCTGGAAGGCTTTGGCACGACGGAAAGCTGAGAAGCGTTCCCCTGCTTGGTGACATTCTACTGCAAATTCAACTTCGATATCGCGCAAGCACTGAGCTTCCGGCGTTGGGAAGTAGCCCCAGTCACCGAGTTCGCCTGAAGCACGAAGAAGGGTTACAGCCATGGTGTCATCTCCAAGAATTTCATACTCGTGCAATCCTTTATTGGATACGGTTACTCCTTTTACGTCATCATACAAGCTGACAAAGGCTTGTTGGTGTTGTGGATTTTCAGGATTTTCCCAAGAAGCTGCTGGTTTATTTGGTCTTGTTACAACTTCATAGATGCTTTCAGAATCATTGCTTGGACGATTGTTATGAGTTTTCACCAAGAGACGGATGCGGTGATCCTTGGCTGTGTTGGTAAAGCGAGTCTTGAAGCGAATCTGTGGATTGTCCACAAAGACGGTCATCTCAGTTTCAAGAGGAATGGTTGTCAACTCTTCTGAACGACCTGCATCTCGTTTCATGAACTCGATGATACCTCTTTGTTCTGCATCCAATTTTTCATCTGCGCTAACTGGAATAGTCAAGTCATGTTTGAGCAAGATTTTGGCATAGCGAGCATTGTTTTCTAAGACATCGTATCCCTTCAATTGAGCATAGATTGGATCAGTTCCTTTTGGCTGGAAGTAAATGTACTCGTTACCAATATCTCCACGGTCCTCGAATTGGATGAAATCTTCGTAAGCTTCGTCTGTAGTCTTGTCATAGACTGTGATTCCTTCATCTACACTGACAGTTACGAATGGGGTATCAATGACTCCATTTTGGTAAATACCATCTCTGTATTCTACTTGGCCTTCAACTAATTGGAAGCTTGCCCAAGAAAGCGGAGCAAGGTGGACTGGGATTGTCACGCGCACTTGGCGTGCAATATATGGTTGGCGGAATTTATCCTTAGGCAAAGTATAGCCAAAACTTGCTCCCAAGTCTTCAACCTTAGCTTCAAGGATATGGCCATCCAAATCTTCAACATGGTAATCTGGCAAGGTCACGGCTGCCATCTTCTTGTAACCTTCAGTCGGATGCAATTCTTTAAAATCACAAGTCACAACATCCACTACAACACTAACTGTATCAACCTTGTCATGTAAAGCTGTGTTGACAACGGTAAAGAGGTGGTCGCTTTGCGCTTCCTGAGTTGCTATTTTATGTTTCCACTCGTTAAGAAGATTACTCTTAACAAAATTCCCGACTTGATTAACCTTTGCAAAACGAGTTTCCATTTCACGGTGAACTTCGTCAATACTACAGCCACAGATACTATCGTGCGGTGCATTTTGCAGAAGTACTTTCCAAGCATAGGTCAATTGATCCTTGTGGTTGTGTCCTCCAGTGATAATGGTTAATGGTTCCACGACCTGCTCTAACAAGTTGCTATTTTCTTGGAAGGCTTGTTTGAGGTAAACACGTGATGAAGAGGTGTTAGCCAGAGTGTACCAGCCATCCGTTTCCTGGCTAGTCAACTCACCTGTGACCGTTGATAATTGTTCAGGAAGGGCACTTTCCACTGCTTGGACATATTCATCAAAAGAACTGTGAATAAAGGTCACATCAGGGAAGAGTTCGTTTGCCACACGAATGGCTTCGCTAATATTTCTCTGTACAGGCTGGTGGTCACAGCCGTTCATCATCAACCATTGGTTGGTCGATGCATAGTCACGGACATCTGCTAATTTTTGCTTCCAGAAAACCAATGCTTCGTCTTTATCCACTGGAATTTCATTCCCGTTACTGTACCAGTTAGCAAAAAGAATGCCGAGTACACGGCTACCATCAGCACCTTGCCAGTACATCTCAGAAAATTGAGAGGTAAACTGTTCATCTTCAAGGACTTGATTGTCAAATCCGATTGGCTTGACACCGCGACCAAAGGCTGCTACGTGAATACCTGATTTTTGAAGGATTTGAGGAGCCTGCCCCATATTTCCAAAAGTATCTGGGAAATAACCGATTTGAGTAGATTTGCCCCATTTAGCACATTCCGCTTGTCCAATCAAGGTATTGCGGACGTTAGCTTCACTGGAAATCAAGTAATCATCCTGCAAGATATAGAAAGGCCCAATCTTGAGCTTGCCTTCGTCGATATAACGCTGCACCTTGTCACGGTTTTCAGGGCGAATTTCTAAATAGTCATCGAGGACAATGGTTTGTCCATCCAAGTGGAAGCTCTTGAACTCAGGATCATTTTCAAAAAGATCAAACAGATTGTCAAAAAGTTCCACCAACTGCATACGGTGACTTTCAAAAGGTAGATACCACTCACGATCCCAGTGACTGTGAGAGATGATATGTACAACAACATTTTCCATGAGTAAAACCTCATTCTAACTTAAATTTAAAAATAGATTTGTGATTCTTTGCAAGAACCTATTGAACTAAGGCTCATTAGCGAATATCTAGGTAATCCAAGACCAATTCGCAGAACATCATGTTGGCCCATGAGAACCATTCACGAGAGTAGAGAGTCGGATCATCTACGTGGAAGCTTTCGTGCATAACCCCCGTACCTCCATCACAAGCAACTAGTTGGTCTAGCAAGAATTTTTTCTCAGCTTTATCTGTAGCTGTTAAGCCTTGAATTGATAGGGCAATCGGCCAGATATAACGATAGAAGGTATGAGAGCTTCCGAGACCGCTAGCGTATTCTCCTTGGTAGAAGTAAGGATTTTCCGGACTGAGAATGGTGCGACGAGTTGCTTGATAGACTTCATCGTTCACATCGCAGTAACCAAGATATGGAGCAGCTAACAAACTTGGTACATTAGGGTCATCCATGATGCTAGCATTTCCTAGACCGTCTACTTCAAAGGCATAGATCTTCTCACCCTTACTGTTGGTGGTGTAGGCATAATTTTCGATCCCTTCTTGGATTTCAGCTTGCAGGCGTTTTGCATCTGCAATGATACTCTCGCTATCAGCCAGATTCAATTCTGCAAAGATTTCTTGGACATAACCTAAGACAACGACTGCAAACATATTTGATGGAATCAAGTAGCTATACTGACAGCAGTCATCGCTTGGACGGAAGGCTGACCAGGTCATCCCTGTCACCGCAAAATCAGGTCCAAAACCATCATTAACCAAAGTGTCTTCCTTACGATCGGTATCACGGACGAAACGGTATGGTGAGTTATTGTGATCTTGCTCCACCGTCCAAAGATGAAGAATCTCCTTGGTCGCCGTAACAAAAGTTTCATCAAACTGGCTAGTCTCACCAGTTTCCTTCCAGAGAAGGTAAGCCAATTGCAAGGGATAGCAAAGCGAATCTACTTCATACTTACGTTCCCAAATCCAGCCATTGAGGTCTGTATGGTCTGTCTCGTGATGACCCTTCCAGTTCTCCTCAATATTGAAAGAGTTGGCATAGGGGTCCTTGAGAATCAAAGTCATCTGGCGTTTAACCAAACCAGCAATGGTCTGGCGCAAACGAGGATCTCTTTTTGCCACATGAAGGTATGGTCTAAGCTGAGCAGTTGAATCACGAAGCCACATAGCTGGGATATCCCCAGTTAGTACAAAAGTTGAGCCGTCTTCTAAGATTTCAACTGTATTGTCTAAAGTGTCTGTATAGCAACGCTCAAAGACATCCACCCATTCAGGATGTTCCTTGGCTCTCTCCGCTACCTCATCTAGCCACTCTCTGACGATTTCTTTAGAATAAACCATAAACTATTTTGCCTCTTTCAAACAGATTTTCATTTTCAGTATATAGCTTTTAGCCCAGAAAATATATACACAAATGTTAGTCATTATTCTACAAAATTGTTATATTTTGAAGTCATTTTCTAAAAGTATCCTTTTTCTGATATAATGTAGAAAACTACAGAAGGAAATCGCTATGAAGCCTATACTTGAAACCATTGATACGCGTTTTGGCACCGCGAGCAAGCATGCCTTTTCTCGGGGAAATACCCTACCTTACGCTGGAGTGCCTTTTGGGATGAATTACTTTGTTCCACAAACTAGTGACCAGGAAGGGTCTTGGTTTTTTGATCCCCATCTTCCTATCTTTCAGGGTATTCGACTAACCCATCAGCCTAGCCCTTGGATTGGTGATTATTCTTGGTTGCTACTGACTCCTGTTACAGGAGAAATCAGTGGCGACACCCTCTTCCATCGTCAGTCTTCTTATAACCTTGATCGTGCTATTTTCAATCCCCATTATCTCAGAATTTTTTCTGAGCGTTATCAGATTGAAACCCAACTCACACCTACTTGCTATGGGGCTTCTATCCAACTAAGACAGATACAAGGCAAGAAGATCTCACTCTATCTGCATGCAGCTGATGATTTATCATTAGAGCAAGTAGATGAGCGTACTGTCAGCCTTGGTCAAAGCGGATTAACCGAAACCAATATGAGTCCTCTCGTTATGTTTACTGCTCTCGTATTCTCTACGGATATTCTATCTATCTATCAAGTGGGGCAAGACTGGCGTATCGACTTGGCTGGAGCAGAAGCTCAAGTTCAACTGGCTACTTCTTTTATTTCTAAAGAACAGGCCCTCTTTAATCTGCCTAGAAAAGACTTTGAAGAAACGAAGTCAGAGGCTAAAGCAAATTGGGAAGACCTTCTAGGCCGTTTTGATGTCGTGGAAACTGGCTCTGTAGACCGAACATTTTTTGATCACTGTCTTTATAGACTCTTTCTTTTCCCACAAACCTTCTATGAGGTAAATGAGCAAGGCGAGACTATTCATATAGACCTTGCTTCAGGAACGATCAAACCTGGTCTACTCTATACCAACAATGGTTTTTGGGATACCTTCCGCACTTCATTCCCACTCTTTGCCTTAATTATTCCAGAGCACTATCGTCAGTTTCTTGAAGGTTTCCTCAATAGCTATAGAGATACCGGGTATCTCCCTAAGTGGCTGGCTCCTGACGAAAGAGGAATGATGCCTGGGACTTTGATTGATGGCCTTCTTGCAGATAGTGCCTGCAAGGATATGGCACCTGAGTTTGAAGAAGAATTTCTCAAAGCCATGATTGAAACTGCTACTAAGGCAGATCCAAAAGCTATCAACGGGCGACACGGCCTAAGCCAATACCAAGAACTGGGCTATTTATCCACAGATTATCATGAAAGTGTCAGTCACACACTAGACTATGCTTACAGTGACTTTTGTATCTCTACATGTGCAACAAAATTATGTCAAGAAGAGCTAGCACAAACCTATGCTCAATATTCTAAAAACTATCAGAATCTATTTGACTCTGAGACGGGTTACATGAGGGCGCGTGATGTAGATGGCAACTTCCGTCCTGACTTTTCTCCCTATAGTTGGGGTCGTGACTACGCTGAGTGTTCAGCTATTCAAGCCAGTCTCGGTGTCTTACACGACATTTCTGGACTTAGCCAACTAATGGGTGGAAAAGAAGCCTTTAGCAACTATCTTTTGAAAGCTTGTCAAAGTCTCCCACTTTTTGAAACGACGGGCTATGGATATGAAATTCATGAGATGAGCGAGATGGCAACAGCGCCATTTGGTCAACTAGCCATTTCAAACCAACCAAGCTTCCACATCCCTTATCTGTTCCGCTACAGTAATTATCCACAATATACTAGTCTCTTAATCAAGACCCTCCGTCAAAAAGCCTTCCGAGTTAGCTGGGATGCTTATCCGGGCGATGAGGATAATGGTAGTCTTTCGGCTTGGTATGTCTGGTCTGCTCTCGGACTTTACCCGACTTGCCCAGGGAAAGCAAGCTATGATCTTGGAATTCCGCTCTTTAATCACCTTCGTGTCCATCTGGCAGAAAAAAATCAGTGGTTGGATGTTCGTACTCAACAAAATTATGAACACTTCCACTTTGTCCAAGACTGTCAACTGGACGGAAAAGAGAAACAAAGCATCAACCATCAGGAATTGCTCAATGCTAAGACTCTTGACTTTACCCTCAGCTGGTTACCAAAGCATTAATAGGTCAAATCCCTTTGTCATGCACAAAGGGGTTTTCTTATCCATATAAAGTTATCCACATGCTGTGAATAACCTTCAACCTTTCTGCGGAAAAGATTTTCAAGCTTTTCCAAAATATCTTTCCAATCCAAGTTCATAGGATGTACAGAAGAATAACGTCTATAAACCTTGTCCTAACAAGGTTTATAAAAGATTGATTTGTTTCCTATTCTATAAATTTCGTCTCTCTTTTTCCTATTAAAATTATAAAGAGACAGTTGTTGTTGATACCTTTAGTTATCCACAGGCTGTGGATAATCCTTTTCTAAACCAACAAGTCCTATTCCCTATTTGTTAGCTGTCCTCTACTTTTTTTATAGTAAATTTCAAATTTTGTTAGGCGCTTTCAAAAAATCATGATATACTAAAATTATCAGAAAAGGAGACATTATGAAAAAAGATCAACACCAACTTAATTGGCTGATGGTTTCTCTGATTGCTTTCAACATGGTTTGGGGGCTTGGAAACGTTGTCAACAACTATTCTCAACAGGGGATTTCAGTAGTCGTATCTTGGGTTTTAATCCTCGCACTCTACTTTATCCCATATTCACTCATCGTCGGACAACTAGGTTCTACCTTCAAGGAAAGCGGAAGTGGTGTTAGTGACTGGGTTGAAAAAACATCAACCAAACGCCTCGCCTACTTTGCCGCTTGGACCTACTGGGTTGTGCATATCCCTTATCTTGCACAAAAACCTCAAGGAATCCTGATTCCGCTTGGATGGGCCTTGCAGGGTAACGGACAATTTCTAAAACAAATCGACATCCACTGGATTGTTATTCTCTGCTTGCTAATCTTTGGACTTTTCCTCTACCTTTCTACAAAAGGATTGACAACACTGAAAGTCATCGGTAGCTTGGCAGGAAGTGCCATGTTGATTATGTCTTTACTCTTTGTGCTTTTGGCTGTCGGTCTGCCTTTCATTAAGCCAGACATTCAGTTTGCGACACCACACATGGATCAACTGAGCACCTACATTCCAAACTTTGATTTTTCTTATTTTACAACCATCTCATTACTGGTCTTTGCAGTTGGTGGTTGTGAAAAAATTTCCCCTTATGTGAATCAAACTCGCAATCCTGCAAAAGAATTTCCAAAAGGTATGATTGTCATGGCCATCATGGTAGGACTCTCTGCTATCCTTGGTTCAGTTGCCATGGGAATGCTATTTGATGGTAATAACATCCCTGAAGACCTCATGCGTAATGGTGCTTATCAAGCCTTCCAAATGTTAGGAAATTCTTGGGGAGTTGGAAATCTTTTCGTTGTGATTTACGCTCTTACAAATATGGTCGGACAAATCGCGGCACTTGCCTTCTCTATTGACGCACCATTACAAATCCTACTCAATAACGCTGACGAAAACTACATCCCAAGCTGGCTTCGTAAACGTACTGAAAAAGGTGTCCTCATTAACGGCTACCTCCTTACAGGCGTCCTCGTTAGCCTTATCATCATCCTTCCAATTTTTGGTATCCAAGAAATTGATGGACTTGTAAAATGGATGACCAACCTCAATTCTATCGTAATGCCAATGCGTTATCTCTGGGTATTCCTTGCCTATATGATGCTCAATCGCGCTTGGAAAACATACAAAAATGCCGAATACAAGTTTGTGAACAATCCTAAGCTTGGCTTTGTGATCGGTACTTGGTGCTTCCTCTTCACTGCCTTTGCTTGTATCCTAGGTATGGTTCCAAAAATTAGCTATGCTGAGAATCCAACTGCTTGGCAATTCTCTCTTCTTACAAACATATTGACCCCAATTATTCTGATTGGTTTAGGTGTTATTCTACCAATCCTTGCAAAAAAAGAACAAAAGAAACAAATCAAATAAATCTACTATTAGCTTGATAGTATCACTTTTGTCTTTTCCTGAAAGAAAAATCCCCTTTGAACCATAATGTTCAAGGGGATTTCTTTTTTGTCTGATAGGCTATCTCTACTTAGCCTCGTACCAAGTTACGCCTTCATTTTCATCAGCAATCAGTGGCACACTGAGTTGAATGGCTTCTTCCATGGTTTGTTTGACAAGTTTTTTAATAGCTACTAATTCTGACTTAGGCACTTCAAGAACAATTTCATCGTGCACTTGTAACAACATCTTAGTTTGATAACCACCTGCAACCAAGGCCTTATCTAGCTGAATCATGGCGATTTTGAGAATATCTGCAGCCGAACCTTGGATAGGGGAGTTGATAGCTGTACGTTCCGCAAAACCACGAACGTTAAAGTTACGCGAATTAATATCTGGCAACTCACGACGACGTTTGAAGAGAGTCTCTACATAACCCTTATCACGCGCCTCACGAACGACTTCATCCATGTAGTTTTTAATACCTGGGAAGCGTTCAAAGTAAGTGTCGATGTATGCCTTAGCCTCTTTACGGCTGATACCTAGGTTATTGGATAAACCAAAGTCTGAAATTCCGTAAACTACTCCAAAGTTGACAGCCTTGGCATTGCGACGGTCGTTTGGAGTCACATCCTCAGGACGTTCAATTCCAAAGACACGCATGGCTGTAGAGGTATGGATATCAGCTCCCTCTTGGAAGGCCTTGATTAAGTGCTCATCTTTAGAGATATGAGCCAAAACGCGCAACTCAATCTGTGAATAGTCCGAGCTGAGAAGGACACTATCCTCCCACTCTGGCACGAAAGCCTTACGAATGAGGCGACCTTGTTCCAAGCGAGCAGGAATATTTTGCAAGTTTGGATCCACACTAGACAGACGCCCTGTCTGAGTCAAATCTTGCACATAGCGCGTGTGAATCTTGCCATCCGCTAAAATCCAATCCTGCAAACCAATCACATAAGTCGATTGAATCTTAGCAATCTGACGATAATCTAAAATTTTCTTGACGATTGGGGCAATAGGAGCTAGGCGCTCTAACACATCCACTGCTGTTGAGTAACCTGTCTTGGTTTTCTTGGTGTATTCTATAGGGAGACCTAGCTTTTCAAAAAGTAGTTCCCCCAACTGCTTAGGCGAGTTGATATTAAACTCCTCACCAGCCAATTCATAAATCTCTTGAGTTAGCTTTTCAATGACAAGCTCATTTTCAGCTTGCATCTCGAGTAGAGTTTCTTTTTTAACCTTGATTCCAGCGATTTCCATCTTAGCAAGAACAAGGGCCAGAGGTTGCTCCATGTCATAGAGAAGGTCTAATTGTCCGTTTTCACTTAACTTTTCAAGCAATACAGGCTCTGTCTCAACCAGCACAGCAACCTTACGAGCTAAGTGCTCCAAGAAGGTTTCTCTCTCAGGGATAGCTTTCTTGACACCCTTACCATAGAAGGTTTCATCATCAACCAAATAAGTTTGGCCGTAGAGACTAGCGATGGTTGAAATTTCATTATTCTCTACAGTAGAGAGAAGGTATTTGGCCAAGCGACTGTCAAAAGCAGGAGCCTGCAAGTCCAAACCAAAGCGATTTAAGAGAACTTTAGCTTTCTTAAAGTCATATACTTTCAGAGGTGTTTTTTCTAGAAAATCCTTAAGAATCGGATCCTGCAGAAGTTCCAGCTTATCTGTAGCATAGAGCTTGTCTCCGCATGACCAAGCAAAACCAACCAAATCATCTGTATGGTAATTTTCACCAAAAAGTTCAAAGTGGAAGATGGAGTCGGCACTCAGCACATCTTCACTCACTTTGTCCACCATGGTGAAATTCAAAGTCTCAGCTTGATTCGCCTGAGAAGCATTCAAGGCTTGTTTGAGCTGCTTAAAGCCCATCTCATCGTAGAACATCCCAAGGTTTTCCACATTTGGTCCACTATAGACCAAATCATCTAGACCTATCTCGATTGGCGCTTTCGTGTCGATGGTCGCTAGTGTTTTAGACAGAAAGGCTTGTTCCTTGTCATTGACAAGATTTTCCTTCATCTTGGAAGCCTTCATGCCATCGATATTTTCATAAATACCTTCCAGCGAGCCATATTCTAACAAGAGCTTGATCCCAGTCTTTTCACCAATCTTGGTCACCCCAGGGATATTATCAGACTTATCCCCCATCAGGGCCTTGAGGTCTATAAACTGAGCTGGTGTGAGTCCCATCTTTTCCATGAGGTATTCTGGTGTAAAGGCCTCAAACTCAGCCACACCTTTCTTGGAAATCTCGACCACCGTACGTTCATCCGTCAGCTGAATCAAGTCCTTGTCCCCGCTAACGATTGTTACATCAAAAGATTCCTTTTCAGCCAAGCGACCAAGAGTTCCAATGATATCATCCGCCTCATACTGAGTCAACTCATAATGGCGAATCCCAAGATGGTCTAGCAACTCACGAATGAAGGGAAATTGCTCACGAAACTCATCTGGAGTCTTCGCACGACCACCCTTATAATCTGCATACATCTCTGTACGGAAAGTCGTTTTCCCCGCATCAAAAGCAACCAAAATATGACTTGGCTGGACACGTTCCAATAGGTGATTTAGCATCAGGTGAAAACCGTAGATTGCATTAGTATGTAGTCCATTGTCATTTTTAAAACGATCCAGTTGCTGGTAAAGTGCAAAAAATGCTCGGAAAGCAACTGAAGATCCATCAATCAATAATAATTTTTTCTTGTCCATACACCCATTATAAAGGAAAGCAGGGAAAAATACCATTGCTAAGAGTTAGATTATCGGTCAAGGCTTATTGGGACGCTTGTTCTACTCGCGCACCATTGCTGTCAACTTGAAAACCATCGATTGTCGTATCTACTGCCAATTCTCCAGATGCGTTCACGTAATAATATTTCCCTGAAACCTGGAACCACTGATCTGTTTTCATAGCTCCTGAGTTTTCAAAATAATACCAAATGCCTTTGTCCTTCAACCATCCTGTCTGCATTTCTCCAGATGATTTCAAGTAGTACCACTTGGAACCGTCTTTTAGCCAACCTGTTCTCATTGAACCATTAGTTTGGAAATAGTACCAACTGCCGTTTATCTTTTTCCAACCAAGAGCGACTTTCCCATTTTCATAGTAGTACCATGTTATCCCCTGTTTTTCCCATCCATTCTTAGAGGTGGCTGTTTTAGCTAACTGGACATATCTGCGATTTCCAGTTCGGGATAGATAACTAATCCATTTATAGCCATCTTTTTCAAGAGTCTGATTGTAATGAACACTTTCTCCAGGATAGTAATAGTCAATAATCGCAGCCGCTTGTGATGGCTGGTTCATAATAGCAGCTTTTTCTGCAAAAACATGGGTTCCACTAGATACTAAAGTTGATTGATGATTTCCTGTGCTAGACTGTCCGACATCTTTAAAATGAATGAAACCAGACATAGAGCTTGCCTTCACAAGTCTACGATTGTACTTCTCTCTAATACCATAATTGTACTCCTCAATTTCAATCATATCACCAAAAACATTAGAAACCCATGCAACGTGGCCATATTCTCCGCTTCCGTCCCAAGCAATCGAACCAATTGTTGGAGTCTTGTCCACACGATAACCTTCTCGTTTAGCACGATAACCCCAATCCTTAGCATTCCCGTACGCACCAGGCAACTCAAAACCATTGACACTACTTAAACGAAAGGCAGCGAAAGATGTACACTGTCTGGAGTATAGACGCCATTTATCAATTTCTTGACTTCCATTTTTATAATAATAGGGATAATCATCTCCTCGTGCCAGTGAGCCATTGTTTGCCTGATTGGCATGAACAGCTCCTCCACCAAACAAAAAAGCACCTGCTAACAGTAGGGAAGCTGTCCCTACTGTCGTTCTCTTAAGAAAAGTTCCCTTTTTACTATATGTCATTCATTCTCCTTCGAATAGATAAATTTTTGAGGTTGACCTCATTTATATCATTCGAAAGAAAAAGAAAAAAGTGAGAAAACTCCCACTTTCAACCTTAATCCAAATAGTGAATCAAATTCTTTTCCGTTAAAATATCAGAATAGGTAAAGGATTCAACGTAGACGTTGGCCTGTTTGTCCCCTTCAACATCCCCAAATTCAACGATAAAGAGCGATGGATAGACTTCAATAAGTCTTCCTAAGCGATTCTTTTGGCGTTTACGACCATTTTCTAAGGTCATTTCCACGACTTGTCCTTCATGCGCCTTGATTTCTTCTTTAATTTTTTTCATCTTGGCTACATCTGTAAATGCATCTGTCATCTTTGTTCCTCTCTCTTCGATATACTAGAAAACTTGTTATACTCTTTTTGAAAAATCAATTCTACCGTTCCACGTGCCCCGCTACGGTTCTTCTCAATAATAACTTCTACCTTGTTATTCGGAAGACCTTCCTCTTCTTCGCCACCACGCTCATAATAGTCATCACGATAGAGAAAGGCTACGATATCCGCATCCTGCTCGATAGATCCAGACTCACGAATATCTGATAATACTGGCCTTTTATCTTGACGTTGCTCAACACTACGTGACAGCTGACTTAGCGCGATAACAGGCACCTTCAGTTCCTTGGCCAGAATTTTCAACTGACGTGAAATCTCTGAAACCTCTTGTTGACGGTTCTCACGACCAGTCCCTGTAATTAACTGCAGGTAGTCAATCAAGATCAATCCAAGATTGCCTGTTTCCTGAGACAATTTTCTGGCGCGTGAACGAATCTCCGTAATTCGAATTCCAGGGGTATCGTCAATATAGATACTTGCTTTTGCAAGATTACCTTGAGCAATGGTGTACTTACGCCACTCTTCCTCAGTCAATTGCCCTGTACGGATAGAGTGAGACTCTACTAGTCCTTCGGCAGCCAACATACGGTCGACCAAACTCTCAGCACCCATCTCGAGTGAGAAAATTGCAACGGTCTTGTCTAGCTTGGTTCCAATATTTTGAGCAATATTCAAGGCAAAAGCAGTCTTACCAACCGCAGGACGAGCAGCAAGAATGATTAACTCCTCCTCGTGCAAACCAGTTGTCATATGATCCAAATCTTGATAACCAGTAGCAATCCCCGTAATATCCGACGTTTGTTGTGATCGAACTTCCAGATTCCCAAAATTAAGATTTAAAATGTCACGAATGTTTCTAAAACCACTACGATTTGCATTCTCACTAACATCAATCAAACCTTTTTCTGCTCGTGCAATGATTTCATCTGCTGGACTAGAGGCTTCGTAAGCTTGGTTTACAGACTCTGTCAACTTGGCAATCAAACGACGAAGCGTGGCTTTCTCTGCTACAATTTTTGCATAGTATTCAGCGTTTGCAGAGGTTGGTACAGAGTTGATAATCTCAACAAGGTAGGACAAGCCACCAATATTTTGCAAATCACCTTGATCATCTAATATCGTACGAACAGTCGTTGCATCAATGGCTTCGCCTCGATCTGACAAATCAACCATGGCCTGAAAAATCAAACGGTGAGCATACTTAAAGAAGTCTCGAGAGTCAATATATTCTCGAACAAATACGAGTTTACTCTCATCGATAAATATAGCTCCCAATACCGATTGTTCTGCCAAAATATCCTGGGGCTGAACTCGTAGTTCCTCTACTTCTGCCATCAGACTTTCCTTCCTTTTACAAAATCATTACTCAAATCTAGCTTAGCCTTCTTTTACACGAAGATTGATGACGCTAGTTACATCCTGATAAATTTTTACCGGAACATCAATCAAGCCAACTGCTCGAATTGGAGATTGAACTTGAATATGACGTTTATCAATTTTAATTCCAAATTGTTTTTGGAGTTCTTCCGCAATTTTCTTGCTAGTAATTGAACCAAAAGTTCTTCCATCTGGACCAACTTTTTCAACAAACTCAACAATTGTTTCTTCTGCTTCAAGTTTCGCCTTAATTTCTTGTGCTTCTGCAAGAAGTTGAGCATGTGCTTTTTCTTCAGATTTTTGCTTCCCGCGCAACTCCCCAATTGCTTGAGAAGTCGCTTCTTTAGCAAGGTTTTTCTTAATCAAAAAGTTTTGCGCATAACCTGTTGGCACTTCCTTGATTTCGCCTTTTTTTCCTTTGCCTTTTACATCTGCTAAAAAGATTACTTTCATTCTTCTGTCTCCTTTTCTCTAATTTCATTAGAAATAACGGTTTTTAGTTTTTCACCTGCTTCTTGCAGAGTCATATCTGTCAGTCGGGCAGCTGCCAAGTTGAAGTGGCCTCCACCTCCCAATTCTTCCATAATCCGTTGCACATTGATCTTACTTCGACTTCGTGCAGAAATGGAAATATCTCCTTGGCTGTTTTTAGCAATGACAAAGCTAGCTTCAATACCTGACATAGCCAACATAGTATCAGCTGCTTTACTAATCACTACAATATCATACTCCTTATCATCCTTGGCCTGAGCTACAAGAATAGAAGGTTGTACGGCCTGTCCTTGCAAGATTAGCTCATTAACCAATCGATACTCTTCAAAGTCAGTCGCCGCAAGTTCTTGAATTACAATACTATCACTACCACGTGTTCTTAGATAACTTGCCACGTCAAAGGTTCGGCTAGTTACACGAGAGGTGAAATTCTTAGTATCCAGCATCATACCGCCCATAAGAACACTAGCTTGGATACGACTTAAGCGTGCTTTCTTAGAGTTTTGGAATTGAATTAACTCTGTTACAAGCTCGCTCGCGCTACTTGCTCCACTCTCGATATAGGTGATAACAGCATTTTCCGGGAAATCCTGGTCTCGTCTATGGTGGTCAATAATGATGGTTTGTGTAAACAAATCATAAAACTCTTTTGACAAGGTTAAAGCTGTCTTAGAATGGTCGACCATCACTAGCAAGGAACGATTAGTGACCATTCCCATAGCTTGAGTTAGAGGGATGAGTTTTGTTACTCCCTCATTCTCTAAGAATTGAATGGCACGATGAATGTCCGGAGACATTTGTTCTGCATCATAGACCACATAACTTTCATCCAAGACGTTACTCGAGAACAATTGCATACCAACAGCAGAGCCTAAAGCATCCATGTCTAAGTTTTTATGACCAACTACGAAGACATGGTCAACACTTCTCAACTTTTCAGAGATTGCCGTCATCATTGCTCTTGTACGTGTTCTTGTTCGCTTAATAGAAGCTGCAGAGCCACCACCAAAATAAATTGGATTTTTCGTCTCGTCATTTTCTTTTACAACGACCTGGTCTCCACCTCGAACTTCTGCAAGGTTGAGATTTGATAAAGCAACTTTACCAATACCCTCATGATCGCCATCACCGTATGACAAGCCCATACTCATGGTTAAGGCTAAATCTCTCTGCTTAGCTTCTTCACGGAAGGTATCAATTACAGAAAATTTATCCTGCATCAATTGCTCTAATACCGTATAGTCGGTAAATAAGTAAAAACGATCCATGGTCACTCTACGAGAAAACATCTGATATTTTCCAGTAAATTCTGATACAAAATTTGCGACAAAACTATTAATATGACTGATGTCTGATTCAGATGTTTCGTTCTCTAAATCATCGTAATTATCTACCGAAATAATACCAATAACAGGGCGACTTGTAACCAATTCTACTGTGGCTTCGTACTCTCCAGAAACGTCAAAAAAGTAGAGCACACCAGAATTTCTATCTAGATGTACCGCATAACGTTTTTCTCCCACATTTGCATAAATCCCAGGAGAAGATATGGATGTTTTTATAATTTCTTGAACTTGAGGAAGGTCAATTTCTCCATCTTCCGTTGTCAGCATTAACTCTGCGTAGGGATTGAACCACTCAATCTCACTGCTTTCCATGTTTAGTTTGACAACTCCAACCGGCATCTGTTCTAAGAGTGAACTTAAGCTATCTTCCGCCTGATGGTTTACGTACTGAATTTGTTCAATTTCTGTTTTTTGATAAGATTTCTTCTGAAAATAAAATAGCAAAAGAAATGCCACCATCAAGAAAAATAAGCATGCTATTGTGACTAGGTTATTTTGAAGAAAAATAACCAATACAGTCATGATTATAAAGGCAATCCCAACAAATAAGTATATAAAAAAGGGATTCATTTCATTTTTTTTCATTACAAACCTCTTGCGCAATATTATACCATATTTGCACTGAAAAAGCGACCTTTAAAGAAGGAATAGCACTTGTGCTCAAATGTAGTATTCATGAACACAAAAGGTGGTTTACACTAGTGTAAACCACCTTTTTAATCTAAGCATATTAAGTATTATGATTCTTTCACTTCAAGAAGACCAATATCTCCATCTTCGCGTCGATAAATGACATTTGTTGTTTCATCTTCAACATCGATATAAATGAAGAAATCATGGCCCAATAAGTCCATCTGAAGAAGTGCTTCTTCAAGGTCCATTGGTTTTAAATCAATTTGTTTTGAACGAACAACTTTAGGTTGAGCAGCATCTGTCTCTCCTACCAAGGCATCAGTAAATAGTTGGCTAGTAGAAACTTTATTTCTGTTCTTACGTTCAATTTTAGTTTTATTTTTACGGATTTGACGTTCAATCTTATCTGTCACCAAATCAATAGATCCATACATATCTTGAGAAACGTCTTCTGCGCGAAGAGTAATAGACCCAAGTGGAATTGTTACTTCTACCTTAGCAGTCTTTTCACGATACACTTTCAAATTGACACGCGCATCTAATTCTTGATCTGCTTGGAAGTATTTTTCGATCTTTTCGAGTTTAGAAACTACATAATCACGAATTGCTTCTGTTACTTCTAGGTTTTCACCACGGATACTATATTTAATCATATAAGTACCTTCTTTCTAAACATATTTGTTTTTCTATATTTATTATAACGCTTTCATAATTTTTTTGCAATCTTTTTCCTCATCTTACGAGGGAAAATGTTCTAACCTCTTCTGCTCCTGCATTCTCTAGCATACTCTTGACACGGTTAACAGTCGCTCCTGTCGTATAAATATCATCAATCAATAGAATCTTTTTTGGAATCCTACTGTCTTCTTTAATAAAAAACGGAAGTTCCGTGGCCAAACGCTCCGAACGATTTTTAGAAGAACTTGCTTTTTCTTCTCTTTTCCCTAATATATCCAGATGGGAAAGTCCTGCAGCCTCTATTAGGCCTGCAACCTGATTAAAACCTCTTTTTGCGTATCTCTCAGGACTTAACGGTATTAAAACAAAATCGTAGCCCTTGTACTTTTTTAAATTCTCACTTAAAATCGTTGCGAAAACTTTTCGGAGCATATAATCACCATCAAATTTATAACGATTAAAGAAGTCTTTCATGGCTTGATTATAACTAAAAATCGCTTCATGGCTTACTTCAATCCCTTCTTTACACCAAAGTTGACAATCTTGACACGAACTTGACACTCCTTTTTTATGACAATTTGGGCAATGTTCTTCCCCAATCATTTCAAAACTTGAGTAACAAGCTAAACAAAGTGAGCCCTCCTCCTTTTTCAAAAAAAGAAGTTCTCCAAAGGTTAGATTTTTCTTCAAATGTTGAGCACATAGTAAACAAATCATAGGCCTGCCTCCTTGTTCATCAGTTTAATTTCCTTTATAGCATTCTTAATCGAACAATTTAATCCATTATGAAAGAAAATTAGATCTCCCGTAGGTCTATCCATGCTACGACCGACACGTCCTCCAATTTGAATGAGGCTTGATTTTGTAAAAAGACGATGGTTTGCTTCTACGACACAGACATCAACACAAGGGAAGGTAACTCCGCGCTCCAATATTGTTGTGCTTATCAATATGGTCAATTCCCTATCCCTAAAAGCTTGAACTTGCTCTAATCTATCTTCAGTAACTGAGGATACGAAACCAATTTTCTCATTTGGAAATTTCTCTTGTAAGATTTCCTTCAACTTCTCTCCCTTTGTAATTTCTGATGCAAATATTAGTAAGGGGTAGCCAGTTCTTCTCTGGTTTTCAACATATCTTTTTAGCTTTGGTGGTAGGCGAAACTTATCCAAACATTTATTCAGATCAGATAGCCAAACGGGTTTTGGAATAATTAAAGGATTTCCATGGAACCGCCTTGGCAGGCTTAGTCGTTTTAGCTCCCCTAAGCGAACCTTCTTATCCAACTCATCTGTAGAAGTTGCAGTGAGAAAAATTCTGAGTCCATTTTCCTTTACACAATTCTTTACAGCTTTGTAAAGCATCTTGTTGTCAACATAGGGAAAAGCATCTACTTCATCTACTATTAGTAAATCAAAAGCGTGATAAAACTTTAATAATTGATGAGTTGTTGCAACAACTAGTGGTGTCCGAAAGTATGGTTCAGACTCACCATGCAGTAAAGCTATTTCGCAAGCAAAGTCATTCTGCAATCGCTTATACAATTCCAAACAAACATCTATCCGTGGACTTGCTAGACAAACTGCACCACCATCATTAATAACTTTCGCAACAACTTTATAAATCATTTCTGTCTTCCCAGCGCCAGTCACTGCATGAACTAAAGTCGGTTGCTGGTTCTCTACTGCTTGAAGTAAGCCTTCTGATACTTTCTCTTGAAATGGAGTCAATTGTCCCTTCCATTTAAGAACATCTTGTTTAGGAAAATCTTCTTGAGGGAAATAATATAAGGCCTGATCACTCCTAACTCGCTTCATCAACAAACATTCTCGGCAGTAATGAGCATTAATAGGTAGAGACCATTCATCTTGAATCATACTATCACATCGTTGGCAGAAGAGTTTCCCCTTCTCTTTTCTCATGCTTGGCAGCTTCTCCGCCAGTTGTCGTTCTTCAGGGCTTAATTCTTGTTCTGTAAAAAGTCGACCAAGATAATTTGGATTTATTTTCATACTTCTTTATTCTTAAAATCTAGAACTTTAGACTATTTTTTAGTACAATAAAAATATGGAATTTAGAACGATAAAAGAGGACGGACAAATCCAAGAAGAAATCAAAAAATCACGATTTATTTGTCATGCAAAACGTGTCTATAGTGAAGAAGAAGCTCGTGCCTTTATCACTGCTATCAAAAAAGAACACTATAAGGCTACGCACAACTGCTCTGCTTTTATTATCGGTGAGCGCAGTGAAATCAAGCGAACCAGTGATGATGGGGAGCCAAGTGGAACTGCTAGTGTACCTATGCTAGGAGTTCTAGAAAATCACAATTTGACCAATGTTTGTGTAGTTGTTACCAGATATTTTGGTGGTATCAAACTGGGAGCAGGAGGTCTTATTCGCGCTTATGCAGGTAGTGTTGCCTTAGCTGTCAAAGAAATTGGAATTGTTGAAATTAAAGAACAAGCAGGGGTTCAAATTCAAATGAGCTATGCTCAATATCAAGAGTATGGGAATTTTCTTAAAGAACATAATCTTGTGGAACTCGAAACCAACTTTACAGATCAAGTTGACACAATTATCTTTGTCGATAAAGAAGTTAAAGAGGATACCAAAGCTGCCCTCATAGAATTTTTTAATGGGAAAGTTATTCTAACAGATCAAGGCTTACGAGAAGTTGAAGTCCCTGTAAACCTTGTGTAAAGTACTTTTAAATATCTTCCCTCAATTTTTATATTTACACTAACTATTTTTCTGATTGTTATAAAAAAATCCTATCGCTTCGATAGGATTTCTATATTTTACAAAAGTCAAAGTTAGCGTTATACTAGAAGCATCTTATATAAAGAGGTGCTAACATGGCTATTTATAACAATATCACAGAACTTATCGGAAAAACACCGATTGTTAAATTGAATAACATTGTACCAGAAGGTGCAGCAGACGTTTACGTAAAACTAGAAGCTTTTAACCCAGGTTCATCCGTTAAAGACCGCATCGCTCTTAGTATGATTGAAAAAGCAGAGCAAGAGGGTAAACTGAAACCAGGCTCTACTATTGTAGAAGCAACAAGTGGGAACACTGGTATCGGTCTTTCATGGGTTGGCGCTGCTAAAGGTTATAAAGTTGTCATCGTTATGCCTGAAACAATGAGTGTTGAACGCCGTAAGATCATCCAAGCTTATGGTGCTGAACTAGTCCTCACTCCCGGTAGTGAAGGAATGAAAGGTGCGATTGCAAAAGCGCAAGAAATTGCTGCTGAACGCGATGGTTTCCTACCATTACAGTTTGATAACCAAGCTAACCCAGAAGTTCACGAAAGAACAACAGGAGCTGAAATTCTAGCTGATTTCGGAGCTGATGGTTTAGATGCCTTTGTTGCTGGTGTAGGTACTGGAGGAACTATTTCAGGTGTTTCTCATGCTCTTAAAACTGCTAACTCAAACATTCAAGTTTTTGCAGTTGAGGCAGACGAGTCAGCTATCTTGTCAGGTGAAAAACCAGGACCTCACAAAATTCAAGGTATCTCTGCAGGATTCATACCAGAAACACTTGATACAGAAGCTTATGATGGTATCGTTCGCGTGACATCAGACAATGCTCTTGCACTTGGTCGCGAAATTGGTGGAAAAGAAGGCTTCTTGGTAGGTATTTCTTCTGCCGCAGCTATCTATGCAGCAATCGAAGTTGCTAAAAAACTTGGGGCAGGTAAAAAAGTCCTTGCGCTTGCACCAGATAACGGAGAACGTTACCTATCTACAGCGCTCTATGAGTTCGAAGTATAGTCTCCTAAATACACAAAGCCCTTTAACAAGGGCTTTTTAATTTTTTTTTATAAAGTTTTTCTATATGAAAAAGGAAGCAAAGCTGCTTCCTCTTTTTATTATTAGTTATTCAAAGCTGCTGCCATTGTAGCTGCAACTTCAGCTTCAAAGTCATTTGCAGCTTTTTCGATACCTTCACCAACTTCAAAGCGAGCGAACTCAACTACTGAAGCGTTAACTGATTCAAGGTATGCTTCAACTGTCTTGCTGTCATCCATGATGTAGACTTGTGCAAGAAGTGTGTATGCTTGGTCAACTTTAGTGTTGTCAAGCATGAAGCGATCCATTTTACCTGGAATGATTTTATCCCAGATTTTTTCTGGTTTACCTTCTGCAGCCAATTCAGCTTTAATAGCTTCTTCAGCTTGAGCGATTACTTCATCAGTCAATTGAGCTTTTGATCCATACTTCAAGTGTGGAAGAGCTGGTTTGTTAACCATTGCACGGCTTTCGTTATCTTGGTCGATTACGTGGTTTAATTGTGCCAACTCATCTTTAACAAATTGCTCATCCAATTCTTTGTATGAAAGAACTGTTGGTTTCATCGCAGCAATATGCATTGAGATTTGTTTAGCAAGTGCTTCGTCTCCACCTTCGATTACAGAGATAACACCGATACGTCCGCCGTTGTGTTGGTAAGCACCGAAGTGTTGTGCATCTGTTTTTTCAATCAAAGCAAAGCGACGGAATGAGATTTTTTCTCCGATAGTTGCTGTTGCAGACACATAAGCTGCTTCAAGAGTTTCACCTGAAGGCATTGTTAAAGCAAGAGCTTCTTCGTTGTTAGCTGGTTTACCTTCAGCGATTACTTTAGCTGTAGCATTTACCAATTCAACGAATTGAGCATTTTTCGCAACGAAGTCAGTTTCAGCATTTACTTCAACTACTGCTGCGACGTTACCGTTAACAAATACACCAGTCAAACCTTCTGCAGCAACACGGTCAGCTTTTTTAGCTGCCTTAGCCATACCTTTTTCGCGAAGCAATTCAATCGCTTTTTCGATATCACCTTCAACTTCGACCAATGCTTTCTTAGCGTCCATGACACCAGCACCAGATTTTTCACGCAACTCTTTAACAAGTTTAGCTGTAATTTCTGCCATTTTGATTCTCCTATATTTTTTAAAAATAGGAGAGCCGGGCTAAGCCCCGCCCTCCTAGGTAATGATTACTTATTTGAATTAAGCGTTGTCGCCTTCTACAACTTCAACGATTTCTTCGATTGAGTCTGCTTGAGCTTCTGAAGCTGCAAATTCTGCTTCAACTGCTGCTACAGCATCTTCACCTTGGCGACCTTCGATGATAGCGTCTGCCAATTTAGCTGTGATCAACTTAACTGCGCGGATAGCGTCATCGTTAGCTGGGATGATTACATCGATATCATCTGGATCAGTGTTTGTGTCAACCATCGCTACAACTGGGATACCCAATTTTTTAGCTTCTTTAACAGCGATTTGCTCTTTATGTGGGTCAACTACGTACATTACATCTGGGATGCGAGGCATGTCTTCGATACCACCCAAGAATTTTTCAAGACGAGCGCGTTGTTTGTTAAGAAGTGCAACTTCTTTCTTAGGAAGAACGTCGAAGATTCCTTCTTCTTCCATGCGTTTGATTTCTTTCAAACGAGCGATACGTTTTTGGATTGTTCCCCAGTTAGTAAGGGTGCCACCCAACCAACGGTGGTTGATGTAGTATTGACCTGAACGTTCTGCTTCTTCTTTAACAGCGTCAGCAGCTTGTTTCTTAGTACCAACAAACAATACAACTGCATCGTTAGCTGCTGCATCACGCATAAAGTCGTATGCTTGGTCAGCGTACTTTACAGTTTGTTGCAAGTCGATAACGTGGATTCCGTTACGCTCAGTGAAGATGTACTTAGCCATCTTAGGGTTCCAGCGACGAGTTTGGTGACCAAAGTGTACACCAGCCTCAAGAAGTTGTTTCATTGAAATTACTGCCATGAGTATTTCTCCTTTTTTGTTTTTTCCTCTTCTCGATTTCAGCTTGCAAAACAACCCAAAGGCAACAGTTTCACAATTCATCAAGAATGAGTATTATCGTTCACACGACAAAGTTCATTTTACCACAATTTCTCAATATTATCAAGCTATTTTGATGGTTTTTTAGCAGAACTTCTCAATTTAAAGACAAGAAAAGAGACTCAGAAAGAGTCTCAATTTTTTCATTAGTTTGGATAGATGTAAGTAACATAACCTTCAGAAGTTGTAGTTGGGTTGAACCATCCACGTTTGTTACCGATTGTACGATCTCCACCGTAGTTAGATTCTGATACTTGGATACTTGATGATGATGAAACAGCTGTAACAACCGCTACGTGTCCATAGCCACCATCATTCCAACATGCAATCGCACCAACTTGTGGTTGAGAACCAGTACGGAAACCTGCTGCTGCTGCACTTGTTGCCCACTGCGCTCCGTTACCCCAGTAATCTCCAGCCCAAGGTGCCAATGTTTTAGCTCCCCATGTACATTCACCTGTTGGATAACTTGAAGCGTTTGTACTATATGTAGGACGTTGGCTTACAGGAGTTGGTGCAGGTGTGTAACTTGAGTCATCATCTGATGAAGATGAAGAACTTGAAGTTGCTTGTACTTGTGCTGCAAATGTTGTGTTTGCTGAAGCTGCAACTGTTTGTTGTTGACTTGTTTGTTGAGCTTTGTAAGCTGCTTCTGCTGCTGCTGCTGCTTTCGCTTCTGCCTCAGCTGCCGCCTTTTGCTCTAGCAAGGTAGCTTTTTCACCTTCTGCAGTAGCTTTTTCTGCTGCAAGATTCAACTCAGCCACTTTCAATTCAGCTTGTTTTGTTGTCAAAGCTTGGGCGTCATCTGCAAGTGTTTGTTGGTTGGCAATAACTGTGTTGATTGCTTCATTGTTAGCAACTTGTTTCTCAGCAATAGCTTTTTTATCTTCTTTTTGTTGTTGCAACATTTTGTTGTTAGCTGACACAATTTCACTCATAGCTGCTACACGAGAAATAGCTTCTGTGATTGAGTTAGAGTTAATAATTGTATTAATGTAGCTTGTTGCAGTTCCGTTAGTTTGTGCACTACGCGCTTGGTTTTCAAGCGATTCATTACGAGCTACGATATTTTTTGAAAGCTCTGTGATTTCACCTTCAAGTTTTTTAGATTCTTCTTGAAGATTTTCATTCTCAGTTTGCAACTTTTCTTGTTCTGTTTGAATAGCTGTAACTTGAGTTTGAATCTCATCAACTTGTTTTTGAGCTTCTTTTTGTTGCGTTGTCAACTCACTAATTTTGCTATCTTGAGCTGCAATTTTTTCATCTGTTGTGTTAGCTTTAACACTTGAAAGAACAGCTCCTTGTGAAACCAATACTGTACTTAACAAAAGTGATGCTAGAATTTTTTTCTTCATAAGTGTAAATACTCCTTCTTTAAAAAGACAATACTAGTATATCAAAAAAAGGCCTAATAAATATTACGCCTTTATTACAGTTTTGTTTCTTTCTTATAGATATATTTTTTCAAAAATATATTGGAAAACTATCATCCATATAAAATTCAATATCATAGTAGGGCCCAGACTATAAACTATAAAAACAGGTAGATTTTCTGCAGTCAATCCTACCACGTGTGCTAGGATAAAGCTACCAAATTCAAATGTAAAAACCATCATTAAAATAGCTAATAATCTTGTCCATCTATTTAACAAAATAACAGAGTTGCTTTTATATACGATTGCTCCAATAATCACAAAAAGAAGACTGGCTATCCCTATCAGATGGAAGAAATAGATATCGTATATAAGTCCTAGAACCAAGCAATAGGCCAAAAACAAATATTCTGATACTTCTATTGTCTCGAATAATAAGAAGATGAAGATAAAGTGGCTTACAATTTGAAGATGTGGAAAAAAGCTATTTACAAATTGTCCTAAGTGGCTATCTATTAAAATGATTACGGGCAAGAGCAAAAACATCCCTATTTGCTTAAAAAGTCTCATGATGGATTCCCCACTAACTCTACGACTTTAAGATTCATTGGATCAGCATGCATTTTGACCATAACTTCTCTTGTCAGATAATCATTGGTAGGGGTCACAGATACGACTTCTCCTACAGGAATGTCTGTGACATTGAAGTTCCCCAAACCTCCAGTTACCACTTTATCACCTTGACTAATATCTCCACTATTATTTAGCTGACTAATTTTCAGTAGTTCTTTTTCCTTGTCATAGCCAACGATAATACCATAAATACTACTAGATCCATGCTGAATTTTAACAGAAATTTTCTCTGTATTTTCAGCATTTGTTAATAAATTGACCACAGTTGAGTTGTCTTCTGCGTTTTCAACGCTTCCAACCAATCCTCCACCAGAAACAACAAGCATACTAGTTGTTACACCTTGTTGCGAACCAACATTAACTGTTAATTCTTGTTTCCAAGTCGCCGGAGTTCTCATGATAACATCCGCAGCAATTAGCTTAGTCGCATTCAATTTTGACTTCATATCTAGTAATTGACGCAGTTGTTCATTTTCTTCTTTTAAGCGATCTGCTTCATTCTTTTCCTTTTCCATTTGATAGAATTCTTTTTTGAGAGTTTCATTCTCATTGTAAGCTCTCGTCAAATTTCCTAAATCTGACTTTGTAGATTCTAACCATTGAAATGGTTTTTGCACAATTCTATCTATCAGAGAAATGCCATCTCCAGCTTTTGTCACAACTGTACTTGATTTCGTCATTACTAAAAGAACAGAAACTACTAACACAACGACAAATAGAACAATGATATATTTTGATTTTTTAAAACGGTTCATACCTCTACCCTATCTCATTCTATACTTCACTTTAGGATTTCAACAAAAATAGAATCAAACCCAACACACATACCAGGAGTAAGGCCACACTATCTTTATTCATCCAATTCAACTGCCGGTACTGACTGCGTCCGTTCCCACCTTGATATCCTCTAGCCTCCATGGCTGTAGCAAGAGAATCCGCTCGTTTCAAACTAGTAGCGAATAAAGGAATCAAAATAGGAATCATAGCCTTAACTTTTTGGATTATATTCCCTTCTCCAAAATCAACACCACGCGCCTTTTGAGCGTTCATAATTCGAATCGTATCATCCATTAAGGTTGGTACAAAACGTAGACTCATAGACAACATGAGCCCGATTTCATGAACAGGAACCTTAAATCTTTTCAAGGGTCCAAGCAAGGACTCAACTGCTGTAGCCAAGCTTAATGGCATGGTTGTCAAGGTAAGCAAAGTTGAGAAAAAGATAATCAACACAAAGCGGCAAAAAATGATTCCCGCCTGCTCAATGCCATGACTCGTGATTTTAATAAACCCCATCTCGAACAAGACATCTCCACCAGAGATAAAGAAAAGTTGAAAAAGGGTTGTAAAAGCAATCAGAAAAAACATAGACCGCAAACCTTTTATGAAAAAGGATAAGGAAACCTCAGATAAGGCTACAAATATACCTGTTACAACGAAAAGGATCACATTAGTTATTGGATTATTGGCCCAAAAAACGATCATAATCAATAAAATCATTGCCACTAACTTACTACGAGGATCCAAACGATGAACAATCGAATTTCCTGGTATGTAACGACCTAAAATCATGTTATCCATTGATGAACTCCTTAAACTCCTCTATCGTTATCGGCAATTGTTTAAAAGAAACTCCTCGTTCAGCTAGCCTTTGAGCAAATCTTGTGATTTTTGGAACACCTAATTGGATTTCTTCCATGAATTCGACATTTTGAAAAACAAGACTCGGCTTCCCACTCTTGACCAACTTTCCTTTTTCCATCACATAAACTTGGTCAGCAAATTCAGCAACGTCGTCCATCAGATGGGTTACTAAAACAATCGTAATACCATCCTGATGAAGCTTTTTAAACAAGTTCATTAACTCTTTTCGACCAATTGGATCCAAACCAGCTGTTGGCTCATCTAAGACCAAAATGCTAGGCTCCATCGCCAAAATACCAGCAATCGCAACCCTTCTCATTTGTCCGCCTGAAAGCTCAAAGGGACTACGTCCAAAGAGTGACTCATCAATTCCTACTAAAGCTAGTTTTTCACGCGCAATAGCTTCTGCCTCTTCTATAGAAACTCCAAAATTTTGAGGTCCAAAAGCCACATCTTTTAAGACAGTCTCCTCAAAGATTTGATTTTCTGCAAACTGAAAGACTAAGCCCACTTGTTTGCGAATTTGACGAATTTGCTTATTGACGGATGTTGATGTAATTAATGTATCAAAGACACGAACACTTCCCTTTGTGGGAACCAACAAACCATTCAAAAGTTGAAGAATTGTAGATTTCCCACTTCCTGTATGCCCAATAATTGCTGTATAAGATCCGTCCTCTATTGACAAATTAACATCGGACAAGGCGGCTGAGGCAAAGGGGGTTCCTTCCTGATACGTATAACTCACATTGTCTAGAATAATTCCCATAAAGCCTCCTCGAGCTCCTCTTCGGTCAGGTAGTGCTCTGGTAATTTCAAGCCACTAGTACGTAGAGATTCTTTTAATTGGTTGACAAAGGGTTGATCTAAACCAATTTGATCTAAATCTGACCTAGAAAATAGTTCTCTAGGAGTACTTGTTGACTCGACCTCTCCTTTTTTCATCACCAAAATACGGTCACTCATGGCCACCTCATCTAAGTCATGTGTAATGGATATGACTGTCATATGGTGGTCTTGACGAATCTTTTGGACGATCTTAATCAACTCTAGTCGTCCCTCTGGATCCAACATGCTTGTAGCCTCATCCAAAATTAAAATGTCTGGTCGCAGAGCAACAACTCCTGCGATAGCCACTCTCTGTTTTTGGCCACCTGACAAGCGAGCTGGTTCCTTTTTAGAAAATTCAGCCATCCCAACTAATGACAGAGCTTCAGAAACTCGCTTCTTCATCTCTTCAAGTGGAATCCCTTGATTTTCAAGCCCAAAAGCAACGTCATCTTCTACGGTTGCCCCCACGAATTGGTTATCAGGATTTTGAAATACCATACCAATCTTACGTCTTTTTTCCCAGACGTTTTCCGAAGTTAGGCAATCACCATCTATCCAAATTTCTCCAGATTCCGCTTCTAGTAAACCGTCAATCAAGCGAACAGTTGTTGATTTTCCACTACCATTATGACCAACGATAGACAACCATTCTCCACGTTTCACGTGAAACGAAATGTTATGAACATCATAGTGTTCTTGATCTGTCTGGTATCGAAATGACAGATTCTTAATTTCAATAATCGATTCCATATCTAGCGAAAGGTTCCTTTAAACAAATACGCGCTTCCCTTGAAGTAATCATAACCAGAATAGACTGTAAAGAACAAAGCGATATAAAGAGTTATCTGACCAAGTAAATTCCAATGAAATAACAAGAAGATAATCGCAAACATCTGGCTAAATGTTTTTATTTTTCCTGGCATTGCTGCAGCTAAAACAGTTCCACCAGTTTCAACTAAGAGTAGGCGCAACCCAGTAACAGCAAGTTCTCGGCAAATGATAATAGCTACTACCCAAGCAGGAGCCATATTTAGACCTACTAGCATGATAAATGCCGACATAACTAACAACTTATCTGCCATTGGATCTGCGAATTTCCCAAAATTGCTAACTACTTGCCATTTCCTAGCTAAATAGCCATCTAGATAGTCAGTGATACTGGCAACGGCAAAAATAATTGCTGCTATTTTATGTAACACAGGAGACTGTCCAAATGATAGAAGGAGAACAAAAATCGGAATAAATAAAATTCTACCAAGCGTAAGTATGTTAGGAATATTCTCTTTTTTCATGTTATCCTTCCTTAATTTGAACTTAATTTCAATGTAATCCAGCCAGTTTGACCAGTTAATTTCGAAGTATCAATTTCCTGATTATCGATCTTGATTTTCACGCCTTTGACAACGCCTAATGTGATAGTTACTGGAGAGCCTTTAGAAACTGTTGTTTTGACCATCTTATTATTAGGCTCAAGAGTAGTTCCTCCAGCCAATTCAGTATCTGAAACACTAATCCAGCTTGTTGCATCCGTCACAGATAGTTGAAGTTCGGCAGTATCTTTAGCAGTTTTATATTCTACCGATATAACATCTCCCTGACCAGAAACCGTCACAGTTGATGCGTCGCTCGAACTTGATGGACTAGTGGTTTGATTGCTAGTTGTTGTTTCACTACTTGTTGCACTTGTTGTCGTAGTCACAACATTATAGTTGGCTGAAGTTGTTGCTGTCGGTTGTGTTTGAATGTAATTCCAAACATAATAAGAAATAAAAATTATAATAGATAAGGAGAAGAGAATAAAGTAAAACAGAGGGAGCAAGGAACGTTTCTTGCGATTAGAACGTCTACGACCTGATAGTTCTATCTCATCAACATCAACTTCCTCATAGGTAATCATACTCCCTGAATCATATGCGTCTAAAACAAGGTTTTCATCCAACTCAACTGCCCAAGCATACTTCCTCAAAAAAGAACGTGTATAAAAAGGGCTTGGCAATTGGTCAAAATCATCTGATTCTAAAGCCTCAAGCAGATTCAGTTGAATGTCTGTCTTGCGCTGCAATTCCTCTAAACTCAAACCTTGATTGATTCTTGCTAAACGTAACACTTCACCAATTGTTTTTTTTCTCATACTTACCATGCCTTCTTTCTAGTTTATTTTATATTTCGATGACTATAGTGGAAAAATCGTAAATTCAACTATTTCACTATTGTCGATAAAATGATGTCCTACCTCAAGAACATCGTCCAAGGTCATTTCCTGTATAATCTTTGGTAAATCAAACAGGGTTGTTTCGTCAGAATGTGACTGATATTGGGTCGCAATAAATTCTAAAGAGTTCATACTATGGATAAATTCTCCATAAATTTCACTTTTTATTAAATCAAGATGTTCTTCCGAAATATCTGCATCAGTAACAAAGCTCTGAATTGCCTTTCGGAATTGATGCGAAATAGCAACAGGTTCCTTTGTGTCCATTGTCAGCATCAAAAAATTAAAACGTCGATTGATCTCAACTTCTAAAGATAATGAAGAATCTAATTTCCCAGTTTCATACAAACTCTGAAATCTTTTAGAGGTCCAACCAAACATCATCGTAAATAACGCTCTTAATAGAACGCTATATCGATAGCAGTCCTGATGACCCATATCAGAATTCGTTCGAACTCCTATTGCTAATTTAGGTGATGCAACATCCATACGAATGCTCTCAACCTTCTTTACAGGGTGTAAAGCGATTGGTTCTTTTGGATTTGGAACGATACAACCTCCAACATCCTTTTGCAAGAAATAATTCTGTATCAACTCTAAATCAAAATTTCCAACGAGGAAAATTTGGCTATTGACAGGAGTGTAAAATTCATCAAAACTGTCCCGTAGATCCTCTAAACTAATATCTTCGATCGAATCTTCAGTCCCAACAATATCTGAAGCTAGTGGAGTTTCTGGATATAGATTTGCAAGTGTTTTAAAGAACAAGCAAGAATCAGGATCATCCTGATACATTTCGCGTTCTTGCTGAATAATATCCTTTTCTCGTTCAACAGATTCTTCAGTAATGTTAAAGCTTTTAACAAGCTCGTCAAGCAAGTCCAAACACTCAGCGACATTGTCAGAGGTTGAAAAAAGATAACTTGTATTTGTAAAGCTTGTAAAGGCGTTACTATCTGCACCTAATTTGGTAAATGCAGCCATGATATCCTCAGAATTTTCTCTTTCAAAAAGTTTATGTTCTAAAAAATGAGCAATCCCCTTTGGATATGTTTTCTTTTTACTATCTCTAGCTGTAAACTCAGTGTCAACTGAACCAACATAGACAGTTACTACACCATAAACTTCGTTAAAATCATTTTTAGGAAGTAAAGAAACTGTCAATCCGTTTTCTAATTTTGCTTGATAAAGAGTTTCCTTTACAGCAGGATAATATTTCTCTTGAAAAGTAACTCTAGTCATTCTGCTCCTTCCATAAAATAGATAGCCTGCAATTTCAAACTAGATGCTGCCCTACAGATTTCATCCTTGTCAACTTGCTCTAGTCTCTCTATCAAAGTATCCAGGTCTAAAACCGATTTACCAAAAAAGAGGCTTAAGTATTCTCTATCTATAATCGAATCTTGATTATCCTGACTCAACAACATCGTCCTACGAATCATTTCCTTAGTTTGATTAACTTCAGCATCTGTAAATCTACCATTTTTGATAGCTAACAATTGATCATTCATCAATTTTCTTACCTTGTTTCGGTTTTGACGATTTATCCCAGCAAACAATCTTAAAAATCCACTAAAGAGATCTAAGTGACTAGAAACAGTGTAGGCCAACCCTTCCTTTTCCCTAACTTGGGTAAATAATTTAGAGTGCGGGAAAGCTCCAAGCAAACCATTCACGAGAAGCAAGCCCATCTTTTGATCATCGCCATAACCAATTGTACTATGATAACCCATTTCTAGGATAGACTGACCTAGGTTTTTCCTAGCAATACCTTCTCTAAGAACATTTGAATAACCTTGCTGATATTGAATGTTTACAGTTTCTTTACGACCTGTCAAGTTAAATTTCTTCAAGTTTTCTAAGACTTCAATTTCATTAAAATCACCTAAAAAGAATAAATCAATTCTATCTTCCTTCAGCATTTTTTGAAAACTTGAATAGCAAGATTTAGAAGTCTCTTCGGAAATTCTGGCAATTAAATCTCTAGGAACTAACTGCATTGATTCCTCTTGGAAAAACAACTGATCCAATTCTTTATGGGCAAAGAAGAAAGGATCCTCTAATTCTGATTCTAGTCTCGCCAACAATTGTTTTTTTTCAATTTCAAAGGCATTGTTCTCAAATTCATCTTCATTTGACAATGGATTAAATATGACTTGATACAATAATTCTAAAATCTGAGCAGTTAATACGTTCTTCTTACTTAAAAATTCATCTCGAACATAAGTCAAACTCACGTCTACTAAGTGACTTTGCCCCCTTCTATACGCATGAGTTGACAAATCTGCTCCATACAATGCTGCCAGATGTTTTCTAAGAAGCTGAGCAGTTGGATAGCCTTTATTAGCAGTTTCAAGCATACTGGCACTTAGCATGCGACCAGAAATTAAATCCAGAGATAATGGAGCTGTGAAACGCATGGTTATTTTATTTGTCTTAAACTTTTTAGATTGGATAAAATGCACTGCAATTCCAGGGAATAACTCCATCTTTTACCTCCTTTTACATAGAGTTCTATTATACCATGAAAACGAAAATTTTTCCCGTTCTCTTTGACTCTTTTGAAATTAAAATCGTTTTCATATCAGTTGTTTCTTCTCAACTATTTTGTGCAAAATATGGTATAATACCAAAGATTGAGGTGAACTATGGAATACAAATTATTTGAAGAATTTATTACTCTCCAAGCTCTTTTGAAAGATCTTGGAATCATCCAAAGTGGCGGTGCTATTAAATCTTTTTTAGCGGACCATCTTGTATATTTTAATGGAGAATTAGAGAATCGTCGAGGCAAGAAAATTAGAATCGGGGATTCTATTGAAATTCCTGATTTAAAAACTCAAATTATTCTAGTTAAACCAACATCAGAAGAACTAGAGGAGTTTCGTCTAGAAAAACTTGAGAAAGAACGTGTAGCTAAGCTTGTCAAGGAAATAAATAAAAAAGTTCAAAAAAAGCCAACAAAAAAAGCTCAAGCAACAAAAACAAAACCTACACCACGTTTCCCAGGTAGATAAATATGTGGCTGAAAAATCTATCCATTAAACAATTTCGTAACTATCGAGATGTCGAAGTTAATTTTAATCCAAAATTAAATGTATTTGTTGGCCGAAACGCTCAAGGAAAAACCAATCTTCTTGAAAGTATTTACTTTTTAGCCTTAACGAGAAGTCATCGAACTAAGACTGATAAAAATTTAATTCAATTTGAAGAAGAACAACTGCAAGTTTCTGGAATCTTGCAAAAGAAAACAGCAAGCATTCCACTTGAAATTGACCTAACACAAAAAGGGCGAATTACTAAAGTGAATTACTTAAAACAAGCTCGCCTATCAGACTATATTGGTCATATGAATGTTGTCTTATTCGCTCCAGAAGATTTACAACTTGTCAAAGGCGCTCCGGCCATTCGTCGTAAATTCATTGACATAGAATTAGGGCAAATTAAACCGATTTACTTGTCAGACCTGTCAAGTTATAACCACGTCCTTAAACAGAGAAATACCTATCTCAAATCTACACAAAACATAGATGAGACTTTCCTAACTGTTCTTGATGACCAACTGGTAGAGTATGGCTGTCGTGTAATGAATCATCGAGCTGACTTTATCCAGAAAATGGAACTCTTTGGCAAGAAAAAACATTTTGATATCTCAGATCAGTTAGAAGAGTTGTCAATCCGTTATCAACCTTCTGTAAACTTTGTTGACAAGAAACATTTGGCTGAATCTTTCCATATAGCACTTCAAAAAAGTAGATCCAGAGATTTATTTAAGAAGAATACTGGAGTTGGTCCTCATCGGGATGATATGATTTTCATGATTAATGGAATGGAAGCAAGTTTCGGAAGTCAAGGGCAACATCGTAGCTTGGTGCTTTCTATAAAACTTGCTGAAATCGAATTGATGGAGAGCATTACCAAAGAATCTCCCATTCTTTTGCTTGACGATGTCATGAGTGAACTTGACAATACACGTCAACTTAAATTATTGGAAACTATTTCTCATAACATTCAAACGTTTATTACAACTACTAGTTTAGACCATCTTCAAAACTTGCCTGATAACTTGAGCGTCTTTACAGTAGATAATGGTCAATTGACTGTAAATTAAACTTTACATCTTTGTAAAACAAAAAAATCTCCCGTTTAACAGGAGATTTTTTTATTACATTGAATAGTTTGGTGCTTCATTAGTGATTTGCACATCGTGTGGATGGCTTTCTTTTAGACCAGCACCTGACATTTCGATAAACTGAGCATTGTCATGTAATTCTTTTAAGTTAGCAGCACCACAGTAACCCATACCAGATCGAATACCACCAATCATTTGGAAAACAATATCAGCTGCTGCACCTTTATAAGCAACACGACCTTCGATTCCTTCTGGAACGAGTTTGTTTGCTTCATTGACAGAACCTTGGAAGTAACGGTCGCTTGAACCCTTCTTCATAGCAGCGATTGAACCCATACCGCGGTATGTCTTGAACTTACGCCCTTGGAAGATTTCAGTTTCACCTGGAGCTTCATCTGTTCCTGCAAACATTGATCCGAGCATCACTGCGTTTCCTCCAGCAGCAAGGGCTTTTACAATATCTCCAGAATATTTGATTCCACCATCAGCGATAATTGTTTTGCCATATTCACGAGCAACTGCTGCTGCATCGTAAATTGCTGTTACCTGGGGAACTCCTACACCAGCAATAACACGAGTTGTACAGATTGAACCTGGGCCAATACCGACTTTAACAACGTCAACACCTGCATCATAAAGAGCACGCGCACCTTCAGCAGTAGCGATGTTCCCAGCAATCAGTGTACGGTCTGGGAAATGCGCACGGATTTCAGCGATTTTACGAAGTACACCCGCTGAGTGACCATGGGCAGTATCGATAACAATAGCATCAGCTCCTGCTTCAAAGAGGGCTTCTGCACGTTCAAATGTGTCAGAAGTAACTCCTACTGCACCAGCAACTAGAAGACGACCGAATTCATCTTTTGCCGCATTTGGGAACTCAATCACTTTTTCAATATCTTTAATGGTGATTAAACCAGAAAGACGACCCTCTTCGTCAACTAGAGGTAGTTTTTCAATACGGTGTTCTTGAAGAATACTCTCAGCAGTTTTTAAATCTGTACCAACCGGAGCAGTAACTAGGTTTTCACTAGTCATGTGTTTTGAAATTGGTTGGTTGTAGTCAGAAATGAAACGCAGATCTCGGTTGGTCAAAATACCAACTAACTTACGGTTTTCTAGAGTTTCAACCACTGGGATACCACTGATACGGTAACGGCCCATGAGTTCATCTGCTTCAGCGATTGTATGTTCAGGAGTCAAGAAGAATGGATCAATGATAACACCATTTTCAGAACGTTTTACCTTACGAACTTCGTCAGCTTGTTGCTCAATAGACATGTTTTTATGGATAACTCCAAGTCCACCTGCACGTGCGATTGCAATGGCCATTTGGCTTTCTGTTACAGTGTCCATTGCAGCTGTAATAATTGGGATATTTAAAGTCAAATTATCTGCCAATTTTGTTGTTAAATCCGCATCATTAGGCAACACATGACTCTCTGCTGGAATTAGCAATACATCATCAAAGGTAAAACCTTTTTTCAAAAATTTAGTGCCCCAATTAGACATTGAAGTTTCCTCTTTTCTTTCTTTATTGAGCTAAACGCTTTTTGTATTGTATCTATCATACCATTCTATGAAAATTTGTCAATTAAATTTATAAGAGAATAAATAAAAAACTATCCCTCTTATTTTAAAGAAGAAATAGTTTTATAGTTCATATTTTATCCATTAGTGAAAGTAATTTAGACCCATTGCAGCTTTTACTTCTGATAGTGTTTGCCCAGCAACTTCTCGAGCTTTTTCACTACCTTTTTGGAGCATATTATAAACCTCACCCATATCTTTAGCATATTCTAGGCGACGTTCACGGATTGGACCAAGTTCACGTTCTAGGATTTCAAGTAGGTAACGTTTAGTCTTAACATCACCAAGGCCTCCACGTTGATAATGTTCCTTCATTTCAGCAATTTCTTGAGCATCCTCAGGTCGACCGAATACGTCCAAGTAATGGAAAACCATATTTCCTTCAATCTTACCTGGATCCTCAACACGAATATGGTCTGGATCTGTATACATACTCATTACTTTTTTACGCAAAGTATCTGCATCATCAGCTAGGTAAATTCCATTATTAAGTGATTTCGACATTTTGGCATTACCATCAAGACCTGGTAAACGTCCCGCACCTTCGTGCTCAGGGTAAATTCCTTCTGGTTCTACTAAAACATCACAGTTATAGGCATGGTTGAAAGAACGCACAATTTCACGTGTTTGTTCAATCATCGGCTTTTGATCATTCCCTACTGGAACCAAGTTAGCCTTAAATGCTGTAATATCTGCTGCTTGCGCAACTGGATAAACTAAAAATCCAGTTGGAATACTTTCACCAAAGCCTTTTTGAGCAATTTCAGTCTTTACGGTTGGATTTCGTTCCAAGCGAGCTAATGAAACTAGGTTCATATAATACATAGAGAGCTCTGCCAATTCTGGAATCTGGCTTTGAATGAAAATCGTTGCTTTATTAGGATCTAATCCCACTGCAAGATAGTCCAAAGCAACATTCCCAATAGACTCTACAATAGTTTGTGGATCTTTTGCATGGTCTGTTAGTGCTTGCTGGTCAGCTAAAAAAACAAACATGTCATATTTATTTTCTTCTTGTAGTAAGACACGATTTTTCAAACTACCAACGTAGTGCCCAATATGTAATTTCCCCGTTGGACGATCTCCTGTTAAAATAATGGGTTTACTCATCTTATTCTCCTTTGATATGGTCCTTTCAATTATAGCATTTTTTTAATAAAAAGACAGATAATTTTTTTATTGAAACAATAGAGATGTTACCCCTTTCAATCGTAAAGGGGTTGTCAACTTTGTTTACAAAAAATTGACAAATAAAAATTTGAATAATTGATGATTTTCTAGTAGAATTAGAGTATTACATATAATAGGAGAAAAACTTTGCTAACAGTATCTGATGTTTCACTACGTTTTAGTGATCGTAAACTTTTTGATGATGTAAACATCAAATTTACAGAAGGAAATACCTATGGTTTGATTGGGGCCAACGGTGCTGGAAAATCAACCTTTTTAAAAATCTTAGCTGGAGATATTGAACCGACAACTGGGCATATCTCTCTTGGACCAGACGAACGTCTTTCAGTACTTCGTCAAAATCACTTTGACTACGAAGATGAGCGTGTTATTGATGTTGTTATCATGGGTAATGAAAAACTATACAACATCATGAAAGAAAAAGACGCCATTTATATGAAAGAAGATTTTTCAGAAGAAGATGGTGTTCGCGCAGCTGAACTTGAAGGAGAATTCGCTGAACTAGGTGGTTGGGAAGCTGAGAGTGAAGCTTCACAACTCTTACAAAATTTGAATATTCCAGAAGAACTTCATTACCAAAATATGAGTGAACTAGCAAATGGCGACAAAGTAAAGGTTCTCCTTGCTAAAGCCCTCTTCGGTAAACCAGATGTCCTTCTTTTGGACGAGCCAACCAATGGTCTGGATATTCAATCCATCACTTGGCTAGAGGATTTCCTAATCGACTTTGATAATACTGTCATTGTCGTATCCCACGACCGTCACTTCTTGAATAAAGTATGTACTCACATGGCTGACCTGGACTTTGGAAAAATCAAACTCTATGTCGGAAACTACGACTTCTGGAAGGAATCTTCTGAGCTTGCTGCTAAATTGCTAGCAGACCGTAATGCTAAAGCAGAAGAAAAAATCAAACAACTTCAAGAATTCGTTGCTCGTTTCTCTGCTAATGCTTCTAAATCAAGACAAGCAACTTCACGTAAAAAAATGCTTGACAAGATTGAGCTAGAGGAAATTGTTCCTTCTAGTCGTAAATATCCATTCATCAGCTTTAAAGCTGAACGTGAAATTGGGAACGACCTCTTGACAGTAGAAAATCTATCTGTAAAGATTGACGGTGAAACTATTCTTGACAACATCAGCTTCATCTTGCGTCCAGGTGACAAGACAGCTCTTATCGGACAAAATGACATCCAAACAACTGCCTTGATTCGTGCCATTATGGGTGAAATTGACTATGAAGGGACTGTCAAGTGGGGAGTTACAACTAGTCGCTCTTACTTGCCAAAAGACAATTCAGCTGATTATGCTGGCAGTGAATCTATCCTTGACTGGCTCCGTCAATTCGCAAGTAAAGAAGAAGATGACAACACTTTCTTGCGTGGTTTCCTAGGTCGTATGCTCTTCTCTGGAGACGAAGTTAACAAACCTGTAAACGTCTTGTCAGGGGGAGAAAAGGTGCGCGTGATGCTCTCAAAACTCATGCTTTTAAAATCAAACGTTCTTGTACTTGACGATCCTACAAATCACTTAGACTTGGAATCTATCTCAAGCTTGAACGATGGATTGAAAAACTTTAAAGAGTCCATCATTTTTGCCAGTCACGACCATGAGTTTATTCAAACTTTGGCTAACCACATTATTGTCTTATCTAAAAACGGCGTCATCGATCGTATTGATGAAACCTATGATGAATTCTTAGAAAATGCTGAAGTTCAAGCAAAAGTAAAAGAACTTTGGAAAGACTAAAAAAAATAAAACTCAGTTGGGAACCCAACTGAGTTTTTTTATTAATTACTTGTAAATCATTCATTGTTTCACGTGAAACTTTTTTAATCTTCATCCATTTTTTTAGGTTGATAAGCTAGCATACCTAATCCTATGAATAGGGCTAAAGTTATGAGAAGGAAAACTACCTGATGGTGAATATTTCCTGTCATAGAAATGGTTTGTCTCAATCCTGAAACTGAATAACTCATTGGTAACCAAGGATTGACAGCCTTAAAGAAATCATTAGTCAAAGCAAGTGGATAAGTTCCTGCACTTGATGCTAATTGTAATAATAGTAAAATAAGAGAGAAGAAAGCACCTAAGCGACTATTCCATGTCGTTAACGCGGTTACCATAGACATAAAGGTCAAACTTGCGATGATGATTAAGAGCAAGGTTCTCATTTCATGATTTGCTGTTAGACCGATAAGATGAACTCCTCCATAGACTAAGACAGCTGCTAAAACAGCTATAACTCCATTTATTTCGAAACGAGATTTAACCCAAGCCCAACGACTTTCAGGATGACGACCTGAAGGTAACTTAGCAAAAATCATATTTGTTGATAACGCAGCAACAAAGAGGGCAACAGATATCATATAAGGAGCCATAGCAATCCCATTTACAGGAACCTGATCATTGTCTGTTTTTGAAATACTCAAGGGCTCAGATAATACTTCTGCATTGTTAGGCTCTGTTGATGCTGTTTTTAGTTGATTGCTAGCACTATTTAGTCCTTCTCCTAGTCCTGTAGATCCTACTTGTAAACTTTCAATACCAGCAGTTAAAGTTGTTCCACCATCTGCTAGTTTTCCAGCGCCATCGGCAATTTTCACTGCTCCACTTCCTAATTGAGAGCTAGCTGAAAGCAATTGACTTGATTTATCTGTTAATTGACTAGAACCTAGCTGTATCTTATCAAGTCCAGCAATTAAATCTGAACTCTTACTGTTTAATTGATTAGAACCAGATGAGAGTTTTTCGATACCTGTTACTAATTCTGGAGTTTTCCCAGCTAGCGAATCCAAACCAGTTGTCAAGGTTGAAGAGTTTTCTGTCAACTTACTTGATCCAGAAACCAATTGATCCAAACTTGTTGTTAAAGTTGTATTTTTTTCACTTAGTTGGTTTACACCTAAAGAAATAGTATCCAACCCTTTAGTATAATCATTAACTCCATTTTCAATCGATTGACTTCCAGGAACTAACTGATTATCTACAGCATTTTGCAACTGTGTAAATCCACTTGACATAGATGTCAAGGAACTAGATGCCACAGGTAATACTTGATTTGCTTTAGTCTGTAAAGTAGAAAGATTAGAGACTGGTTGGTTTACATTTCCCAAATTTTCTTTTAAATCTCCTACCGTCGTTAAAATTGCTTTTGCTGACTCTATCGTAGAATTAGAATTATTTGAAACAGCTGCAGTCAGTTCTTGTTTCTGAGTATCAGTAAGAGATTGATAAGTTGCTGTTGCTTGAAGATTGGTAAGAGTTTTCTCTTGCTCTGTTTGACTATTAGTCACAATAGTTTGAGCAAGAGTGGATATATTCGCTAAATCATTAGATATTGTACTTTTAAGTTCAGTATTATCTGAAATAGTTACAGCTTGAAGTGCTTTATTCAATTCATCTAAACTAGTTGCTAATTGAGTGATTTCCTCTTTTTGTTGAGATGAAGTATTCAATTGAGTCGAAATTTCTTTAATCCCTTTATTTAATTGGGTAATACCGTCTCTCAATGTATCTGATTGACTAGATAATTGATTTGCCCCAATAGATAGCTTGTCAACACCGCTTGTGTAAGCATTGACACCAACTGAAAATTGATTGAGGCCTGTATTCAGTTGCGAAACTCCTCCTGCATATGACTTCATCCCAGTATTTAGCTGATTGACACCTGCTACTAATTCTGGAGTCTTGGAAGATAATTGATTAAGTCCAGTGTCAACCTGTGAAACTGCACTTGTATAGTTCTGTAAACCATCATTAAATGTACCTAAGCCACTATTCAGTTGCTTTACTCCTGTTACATACGTTGTCAACCCTTTTGTAAATTGATTTGTGCCATCAGAAAAGGTTAAACTTGAACTAGCTAAAGTATCAAGATTAGAAGACAATGTCTGACTTCCTACAGCTAACTGACTAGCCCCATTGCCCAATTGTTCACTTCCATCAGCTGCCTTTGTTAAACCAGATTTTAAATCTCCCATCTTTTGAAATAAAGCTTTCGTATAGGTTTCGGTTACATTAGCAGAAACATTCTGTTTTAACTGTGTCATGGCAGAATCACTCATCTTACTTGCAATGAAACTATGCCCGCTAGAAGTTTGATAGTTAATATTCATTTGTTCTGGGTGATCTGATAGAATAGAAGCAGCCTTTTCAGATAAGTCACTTGGTAAAGTTACTACCATATAGTAATCACCGTCTTCTAGACCCTTCTTACCTTCTTCTTCACTGACAAAATGAAAATCTAATAATTTATTTTGCTCTAAATTGGACACCATGTCTTTTCCAATAGTCATTGTGTTTCCATTATAAGATGCTTCTTTATCATTATTAACGACCGCTACAGGCAACTCAGATAATTGGCCATATGGATCCCACATAGATGATAAAAATATGATGTTGTATAAAGCAGGAATAAGAGAAATCCCTATCATTACAATGATAAAGGTTGGTTTTTTAAAAATTGCTTTCCATTCTTTAAACATATTGTCTCCTTTTTTACACATATTGTCTAAAATTTTGATATAATAGATTATACATTAAAAATTCTTATTTACAAGTCAAAATTATCATTTTTAGACACTGAGTCTATTTTTGTTCACAAGGAGGAACTATGAAAGAGAGCAACAAACGCTTAAAAACCAAACGTACTATTGAGAACGCCATGGTTCAATTATTAACGGAACAACCATTTGATCAAATTAGCACTATTAAGCTGGCAGAAAAAGCCGGAATTAGTCGTTCTAGTTTTTATACTCATTACAAAGATAAGTATGATATGATTGAACATTACCAAAGTAAGCTTTTTCATACCTTTGAGTATATTTTCCAAAAACACGCAAACCATAAAAGAGATGCTATTCTAGAAGTGTTTGAATACTTAGAGTCTGAACCTTTACTAGCTGCTCTTCTATCTGAAAATGGTACAAAAGAGATACAAAACTTCCTGAGAAATAAACTTCACATTATGCTTAGCACTGACCTCCAAAAACGCTTTATGCAATTAAATTTAAACAATATTGAGTTAGAGTATAGCAGTATTTATCTAACAAACGCTCTATTTGGTGTATGCCAAACCTGGATTGCTCATGGAAAAAAAGAAAGTCCACAAGAAATGACAAATTTTCTTATGAAAATGTTGGGAGATGCAAATTAGAGACAAAAAAAGAACACCAATGGTGTTCTTTTTGTTTAACTCCGCCAGTAGGACTCGAACCTACGACATCATGATTAACAGTCATGCGCTACTACCAACTGAGCTATGGCGGATAATATAGTCCGTACGGGATTCGAACCCGTGTTACCGCCGTGAAAAGGCGGTGTCTTAACCCCTTGACCAACGGACCATCTATCTGTAGCAGATATAACCATTATATCAATTTATTACTAATTGTCAATCACTTTTTAGATTTTTTCTCCAGAATATCTCTTAATTTCCGTACCTTTAGACGGGTAATTGGACAACGATGATCCTCATAAAAAACCACTTCTAAATTTTTTCGATCAATTTCCCTAATATTTCCTACATTGACAAGAAATGATTTATGAGCAGAATAAAATCTTTGAGTATCTTTATCTTTTTCTTGAATATCCGCCATAGTACCATAAAATTCTTTGGCAAAATTCTTACCAATAATCCTTAACTTATGAGATACTCCTGTTGTTTCAATATATAAAATATCATGGTAGGGAATTTTCAAATCATTTCCCTTGTAATTATAGTCAAAATAATCCACAACATCTTTATTTTCAAGCAGCATACTTTTGGTATATAAGATACTCTGTTCGATACGTTTTTTAAATAATTCATCATTGATATCTTTATCTACAAAATCCAAGGCTGATACTTGATATTTGTAAGTTAAGGTAGCAAATTCTGATCTACTAGTGATAAATACGATAATTGCATAGGGATTGTGGCGACGAATAAACTGTGCTACCTCAAATCCTTTTTTCTCAACGCCATGAATATCAATATCTAGAAAATAAAGCTGGTTTACTTCATCATTTTCGATATATTCCTTAAATTCTCGTTCTTTACCTGTTGTTTTATAAGAAATAGGAATATTCAATTCCTTTGAAATTTCATCCAAGGTTCTTTCTAATCTGACTTGATGTTGAATAACATCTTCTAAAATTAATACTTTCATTCAAACTCTCTCTTAAATCTAATAATCTGTCTAAACTTACTATCTTCCATCTCTGTCTCTAAAATGATATTTTCATACTTATCCAAAATCTCTTTGACATTATTAAGACCAATTCCTCTATTTCTACCTTTAGTAGAAAAACCTAGTTCAAACAAGTCTTCTGAAGGCGTCATAGTAATTTTACACGAATTTTGAATCACGATAACTGTTTCTAAATCCATCTTAATCACTGCAACCTCCATTTGTTTCGAGTAACTTTCTGCAGCACCTTCGACAGCGTTGTTCAACAAAACACTCATAATACGCACAAGATCAAGCAAATCAATTGACAACCTTGTGATAATATCCTTTACTTCTAGTGTAAACTCTACGTCATTATTTCTGGCATATACAATAGATTGAGCAATCAAACTTCGTAAAGCTGAGTCTCCTATGTTGTTTAAGTCAAAGTATGTATACTTATCTGAACGTAATTTTTGATTAGCTTTGACTAGAACTTCATTGTAAACTCTGTCAATTTCCTGTAAATCTCCACTGTCAATAGCCATTTGCATACTGACAAGCATACCTGCATAATCATGACGAAATCCACGGATTTCATTATACAAACCCACAATTTCATCTGTATAAGTCTGTAAATGTTCTTGTTCAAATTTTTTCTGTTTTAGGGCTATTTCTTTTTCAACTCGCACCTTATAAGAATTCATAGCGAAGAAGATTAGTAGTAAACAAATAAAGACAATTGTTGCTAAAATACTACCAAAGCTATTAAAATGTGCATGAGTACTTACCATATCTGAAATGAATGATAGAATATGTAAAGTAAAGAAACCAAGTATAACTTTTTTTAAAAATGGATAGAGGTAATCTTTGTCAAAATAATGAAGTTCAAGGTGAAAATAAGTAATAATTTCTTTTATTACAAAATAAGTCAGCAATAAAACTACTACAAAAAAGAGAGCTTCATATTTTGTTACAAAAGAATCACCTGTTATAGAGGATATGATTACTGCTATAAAAGTATGAGTACTATGATATAGTAAAGACAATAGTAGACTGATAAAAATAGCCTTGTACTTATTATACTTTTTTACCCCTATTAGATAGACATATATAATAAAGGGAAACATGAATTTTTCTAAACCTAACCCATGTAAAAAAACAAAATAAAAGAAAATTTCAACTACGGACTGCAATATAAAAATCCAACATATGAATAGAAATCTTTCTTTTTTTGTTGCTCTACAAATTAGTTTATAGCTATTTATTAGAATAAAAATATGAAGAATAACTATGAATATTTTTAATAAATCCATCATGTCTCCCTATAATGTTTTCTATTTTTTCCTTTTAGGAAAAAGATTAGTAATAAAGTAAGTTAATCTTTTATCCCCACCTTGGATTTCCTGTAATTCTTTTTCTGTAAGTTTTTTGAACTGCTCTAATTTAACTGTTTTTTCCATATTAAACTCCCCTTTATTGTTTTTTTCTTGTAAATTAACTTACAAGCTTATTATACAAAACGGAGTCTGTTTTAAAACATTTCATTCTCAACTGCACATTTTTGTACCTGAACTGTCAATTTTTACAAAAAACGCTGGGTTTCCCCAGCGTTAAATCTAGTATATGATCCCAGCAGGATTCGAACCTGCGACCGTTCGCTTAGAAGGCGAATGCTCTATCCAGCTGAGCTATGAGACCTAACTAGTTTATCTTATCAAAATAATCGAGAATAGTCAATCCTATTTATGATAGGGAGAACCTTGTTGGATGGTAAAGGCTCGGTATATCTGTTCTACAAGAACTAGACGCATTAGTTGATGTGGAAGAGTTAAACGACCAAAGCTAAGAAATAGATTAGCACGCTTTTTTACTTGATGAGAGAGCCCTAAACTTCCACCGATAACAAAGGTTAAGGTTGAATAACCATTTATAGAAGCTTGTTCTAATTGGCTACTAAATTCTTCAGAAGATAATGTCTTCCCTTCAATAGCCAAAACAACAACAAATTCTCTATCCCCAATTTTGGAAAGGATTCGATTTCCTTCTAAATTCAAGATTTTTTCATTTTCTGAATCGCTGGCACGATCTGGTGTCTTTTCATCAGCTAATTCAATCATTTCTACGGCAGCAAATCGTGATATTCTTTTAGAATATTCTGCAATTCCATCTTTGAGATACTTTTCTTTTAGTTTTCCAACTGTTACAATTTTTATTTTCATGCTTCTATTTTACCATAATCGTGTTCTATTCACATCTTATTCACAAATGAAAAAGGTGAAAAACACAATGAATTCACAAATTTTCAACAATTATCCACAGATTGTTGAAAACTTAAGTTTTTTAAGTTAGAATTAAGTTAATAATCTTATACTTTCACTAATTAATCAAATATGGAGGATTCTATGAAAAACTTAAACAAGTTTTCAAAAACGATTGGACAACTTTTACTAGTTATACTTATTAGTTTTTTTAGTGGTCTATTAGGAAGTTTGGCTGTTCTTCAGTTCAACCAAAAACAAGGAAACAGAGAGCAAAATAGTGCAGCCATCACTCAGACAGCTTCGAAAAATGAAAATTCTACTACACAGGCTGTAGATAAAGTTAAAGATGCAGTTGTATCGATTATCACTTATTCAGGAAATTCTCAAAGTGGTTTTGTTGGAACTGATGATACTGATACAGATTCAAACACTGAACAAATCAACAGTGAAGGTTCTGGTGTCATCTATAAAAAAGATGGGGATGATGCTTATCTTGTAACCAACACTCACGTTATTAGTGGAGCTAAAAAAGTTGATATTCGTCTAGCAGATGGAACAAAAGTACCAGGTGAGATTGTTGGTTCTGATACCTATTCTGATATTGCAGTAGTAAAAATATCTTCAGAAAAGGTCTCTACAGTAGCTGAGTTTGGTGACTCAAGTCAATTATCTGTTGGGGAAACAGCTATCGCAATCGGTAGCCCTTTGGGGTCAGAATATGCAAATACAGTTACACAAGGGATTGTATCAAGCTTGAACAGACACGTTTCTTTGAAATCTGAAGATGGTCAAGCTATTTCAACAAATGCCATCCAAACAGACACAGCTATTAACCCTGGTAACTCTGGAGGACCTTTGATTAACATCCAGGGAGAAGTTATCGGTATTACATCAAGTAAAATCGCCTCTAATGGTGGAACATCCGTAGAAGGTCTTGGTTTTGCTATTCCTGCAAATGATGTTAAGAATATTATCAAACAGTTGGAAAAAGATGGAAAAGTAACTCGACCAGCTCTTGGTATCCACATGGTTAATTTGACAAACCTTAGCACTACCGATCTACAAAAATTGAAACTTCCTGACAACGTTACTTCTGGTGTAGCTGTTCGTTCTGTTCAAAAGAACATGCCTGCAAATGGACATTTACAACAATATGATGTTATCACAAAAATAGATGATACTAAGATTTCATCTACAACTGAATTACAAAATGCTCTATATAGCCACTCTATTGGAGATGAAATGACTGTAACTTATTACCGTAATGGTAAAGAAGAAACAACTAAAATCAAGTTGGACAAGAGTACAAGTGATTTAAATTAATAGTTTACATATTTGTAAACCTACTTTACAGAATATTAAAGATATGATACTGTAGAGGCATGGAAGAATTTAAACTAATTCGTATCAGTGATATTCAAAAAAATCCCTATCAACCTCGTAAAGAATTCTCAAAAGAAAAAATTCAAGAACTTGCCCAATCTATTAAAGAAAATGGTTTAATTCAACCCATTATTGTCCGTCAATCTCCAGTTATCGGATATGAAATCCTAGCTGGAGAAAGACGGTATCGGGCATCGATAGAAGCTGGGCTATCAGAAGTTCCTGTAATCATCAAAAAATTATCTGATCAGGATATGATGGTTCACTCAATCATTGAAAATTTACAACGAGAAGACTTAAATCCGATTGAAGAAGCAAAAGCTTATCAATCTTTAATTGATAAAGGATATACTCATGCAGACATTGCTGAAAAAATGGGGAAATCACGCCCTTATATCACTAATCTTGTTCGATTGCTAACGCTCCCTGATTTTATTTTAAAAGAAGTAGAAACTGGAAAATTGTCTCAAGCACATGCTAGACTTCTAATCCAACTACCTTTGAAAGAACAAAAAAATTTACTCAATCGCATTCAGAAAGAGGATTTATCAGTTCGGCAGGTGGAACATCTACTTAAAGAAGAAAAAAATAAGAAGAAAAGCAAAGAAAAAGATCACTTTATCAAAGAAGAAGAAGAAAATTTGAAAAAATTGTTGGGATTAGATGTCCAAATCGTCCTTCAAAAAAAAGAGGCAGGAAAAATAACTATCTCTTTTCATAATCAAGAAGAATACCAACGTTTTATTAACAGCCTGAAATAAGGCTGTTATTTTATTTTTCTAAACTCACATACTTTTCCACTGGATTAGTATAGAAAAAGTCTATTAAATCAAAATCTAGACCTTTTATCCACAAGTTGTGGATAAATCTTTCAAACATTGTGGATTGTTTTTCACAAGTTGTGGAAAAATTGCTTGCTATGTGATAAAATAGTGTTTAAGATTACACCATTTAGAAAAGGAGGAGTTTGTTGTTGAAAGAAAAACAATTTTGGAATCAGATTTTAGAATTAGCTAAAGAGAGATTGACACGATCAATGTTTGATTTCTACGCAACACCTGCTGAATTAATAAAGGTTGAGGGAAATGTAGCTACCATATTTTTGCCAAGATCTGAAATGGAAATGGTTTGGAGTACAAAACTCAATGATATTATTGTAGCTGTCGGTTTTCAAATCTATGACACTGAAATAAAAGCTCAATATGTATTGACTAAAGAAGATTCTAATACCTCCGATATAGCAAGCAATGTTGAAAATAGTAATCATCAACAGGAAGAAATTAAAAAATCTATACCCTATTCAGAAACAGGATTAAGAGACATCTATACTTTTGATAATTTTATCCAAGGTGATGGAAATATTTGGGCTAAGTCTGCTGCTTTAGCCGTCTCGGAAGATCCTGGACTAACTTATAATCCTCTGTTTATATATGGAGGACCTGGTCTAGGTAAAACTCACTTGCTCAATGCTTTGGGGAACGAAATTCTCAAAAAAAATCCTAATGCGCGTGTAAAATATATTCCTGCTGAAAGTTTTATTAATGAATTTTTAGATCATTTAAGACTCAATGATATGGATAATTTTAAAAAAACCTATCGAAGTCTAGATCTCCTTCTTATTGATGATATTCAATCTCTCAGCGGAAATAAAGTGCAAACTCAGGATGAATTTTTCAATACATTTAACAAACTTCACAGTAATAATAAACAGATCGTTTTAACGAGTGACCGTAGGCCAGAACAACTAGAAAATCTACCTGAACGACTTGTCACGCGCTTCTCATGGGGATTAACAACGGATATTACTCCACCTGATTTTGAAACTCGTATCGCTATCCTAAATAGTAAAACAGAGGATTTAGATTATCATTTTCAACCTGACACAATCGAATATTTGGCTGGCCAGTTTGATTCAAATGTACGTGAATTAGAAGGTGCGCTCAAAGATATTAGTCTTATGGCTAAAATCAAACAAATCAACACTATAACTGTGGATATTGCATCTGAAGCTATACGTGCTCGAAAACAAAGCGTCAGCACCATGATCGTCATTCCGATTGAAAAAATCCAAGAGGAAGTCGGAAAATTTTATGATGTGAGCGTTAAGGAGATGAAGGGAACTAGACGTGTTCAGAATATTGTTCTAGCTCGCCAAGTTGCTATGTACCTAGCTAGAGAATTAACTGATAACAGTCTTCCAAAAATCGGAAAAGAATTTGGTGGTAAAGATCATACAACCGTCATTCATGCTCATGCAAAAATCAAATCTATGATTGAAACTGATGATAAATTACGTATAGAAATCGAAACCATCAAAAAGAAAATCAAATAACTTGTGGATAAGTGTTTAAAATTTTACTGATTTATTAACAAATTTTAAACAAGTCTAACTTCTTGATTTTTCTAAACTAAACTTGGTTTTCCACAGATTTCACACAGCCTACTATTACTATTAACCTTCTAATAATAAAAATAAATAAAGGAGATTCCATGATTCATTTTTCTATTAATAAAAATTTATTCCTGCAATCATTAAATATTACAAAACGTGCTATTAGTTCAAAAAATGCTATTCCTGTTTTATCAACTATTAAAATTGATGTGACTAACGAAGGAATTACATTAATTGGATCAAATGGTCAAATTTCAATTGAGAATTTCATTTCTCAAAAAGATGAAAATGCAGGTCTTTTGATTAACTCTTTAGGATCAATTCTTTTAGAAGCTTCTTTCTTTATCAATGTTGTTTCTAGTCTTCCAGATGTGACTCTTGATTTTAAAGAAATTGAACAACATCAAATTGTACTAACAAGTGGAAAATCAGAAATTACTCTGAAAGGAAAAGACAGCGAACAGTATCCACGTATTCAGGAAATCGCAGCAAGTAATCCTCTAGTTCTTGAAACAAAACTTCTTAAGAAGATTATTAACGAAACTGCTTTTGCTGCTAGTGTACAAGAAAGTCGTCCAATCTTGACTGGTGTTCACTTTGTTTTGAGTAATCATCAAGAATTAAAAACAGTAGCAACAGACTCACATCGTCTCAGCCAGAAAAAATTAACTCTTGAAAAAAATAGTGATAATTTTGATGTTGTTATCCCAAGTCGCTCTCTACGCGAATTTTCAGCTGTTTTTACGGACGATATTGAAACAGTAGAGATTTTCTTCGCAAACAACCAAATTCTCTTTAGAAGCGAAAATATTAGTTTCTATACACGTCTCTTAGAAGGTAATTATCCTGATACAGATCGTCTGATTCCAACAGATTTTAATACGACAGTGACTTTTGATGTTGTGAATCTACGTCAATCTATGGAACGTGCTCGTCTTTTATCAAGTGCTACTCAAAACGGAACTGTAAAATTAGAAATCAAACAAGGAGTAGTTACAGCTCATGTAAATTCTCCAGAAGTTGGTAAAGTGAACGAAGAAATCGATACAATTGCTGTATCTGGTGAAGATTTAACTATTAGCTTTAACCCAACTTACTTGATTGAAGCACTAAAAGCCTTGAATAGTGAAAAGGTAACAATCAGCTTCATTTCAGCAGTTCGTCCATTTACCTTGGTACCAGCTGATACAGATGAAGATTTCATGCAGCTGATTACACCAGTTCGTACAAATTAAGTTAAAGAGGTTGAGCCTAGCTCACCTCTTTTATGATATAATCAGAAATATGAAAAGGAGAGTAGTATGTATCAAGTTGGAAATTTTGTTGAAATGAAAAAACCACATGCTTGTACAATCAAGTCTACAGGTAAAAAAGCCAATCGTTGGGAAATTACACGTCTAGGTGCAGATATCAAAATAAAATGCAGTAATTGTGATCATGTTGTCATGATGAGTCGCTATGATTTTGAAAGAAAAATGAGTAAAATCATCGACTAAATGCAAGTAGTTAGAGGGTTAGCAAGTTTTCCCTTTTTGTGTTATAATATTGGAGATTGAAATGTGAACGGAGATTGAGAAACTATGGCTTTAACAGCAGGTATCGTGGGGTTGCCAAACGTTGGTAAATCAACCCTATTTAACGCAATTACAAAAGCAGGAGCAGAGGCTGCAAATTATCCATTTGCAACCATTGATCCAAATGTTGGGATGGTAGAAGTTCCAGATGAACGCCTCCAAAAATTGACTGAAATGATTACTCCTAAGAAGACAGTCCCAACAACCTTTGAATTTACAGATATTGCAGGGATTGTAAAAGGTGCATCAAAAGGAGAAGGTCTCGGTAATAAATTCTTGGCCAATATCCGTGAAGTGGATGCCATTGTCCATGTAGTTCGTGCCTTTGATGATGAAAATGTCATGCGTGAGCAAGGTCGTGAAGATGCTTTTGTAGATCCATTAGCAGATATTGATACCATTAACCTAGAATTGATTCTTGCTGACTTAGAATCTGTTAATAAACGCTACGCGCGTGTGGAAAAGATGGCACGTACGCAAAAAGATAAGGAATCAGTTGCAGAATTTAACGTTCTCCAAAAGATTAAACCTGTCCTTGAAGACGGTAAATCAGCTCGTACTATTGAATTTACAGATGAAGAGCAAAAGGTTGTCAAAGGTCTTTTCCTCTTGACTACTAAACCAGTTCTTTATGTAGCGAATGTGGATGAGGATGTTGTTGGAGACCCAGAATCTATTGATTATGTGAATCAGATTCGTGAATTCGCAGCAACGGAAAATGCAGAGGTAGTGGTCATTTCTGCGCGTGCTGAAGAAGAAATTTCTGAATTAGACGATGAAGATAAAAAAGAGTTTCTTGAAGCTATTGGTTTGACAGAATCAGGTGTGGATAAGTTGACTCGTGCTGCTTACCATCTACTTGGACTTGGAACTTACTTCACAGCTGGTGAAAAAGAGGTTCGTGCTTGGACCTTTAAACGTGGCATGAAAGCCCCTCAAGCTGCTGGTATCATCCACTCTGACTTCGAAAAAGGCTTTATTCGTGCAGTAACTATGTCTTATGATGATTTGATTAAATACGGATCTGAAAAGGCGGTAAAAGAAGCTGGACGCTTACGAGAAGAAGGAAAAGAATATGTCGTTCAAGATGGCGATATTATGGAATTCCGCTTTAACGTATAATCAACATTTTTAATAGTGTCAATTAGGTTGGAAAAAAATTCCAGCCCTTTTGGCTTTTGAAAGGAAATTTAAATGACAAAATTACTTGTAGGATTGGGAAATCCAGGGGATAAATATTTTGAGACAAAGCATAATGTTGGTTTTATGTTGATTGACCAACTAGCAAAAAAAAAGAATGTATCCTTTACACACGATAAAATATTCCAAGCTGAATTAGCTTCATTTTTCCTTAATGGTGAAAAAATTTATCTAGTGAAACCAACAACTTTTATGAATGAAAGTGGGAAAGCAGTTCATGCTTTATTAACCTACTATGGTTTAGATATTAAAGATTTACTGATTATTTACGATGATCTTGACATGGAAGTAGGAAAAATTCGACTTCGCGCTAAAGGATCAGCTGGCGGTCATAATGGTATCAAGTCAATTATCCAACATATTGGTACACAGGTTTTCAATCGTGTAAAGATTGGTATTGGTAGACCTAAAAAAGGAATGTCTGTTGTTCACCACGTTTTGAGTAAATTTGACAAGGATGACTATATAGGTATTTTACAGTCTATTGACAAGGTTGACGATGCTGTAAATTATTATTTACAAGAGAAAAACTTTGAAAAAACAATGCAGAAATACAATGGGTAAGGGAATGTCATTAATCGAATTCTTTTTAGAGAACAAGCAGATACAGTTATGGGGTGAACATTTATCTCTCAAGCAGAGGGAATTACTACTAGGTCTCTCTGGTTCAGCAAAGTCTTTAGCTATTGCAAGTAGTGTTAAAAATCAGAACAAGATTTTAGTAATGACCTCTACTTATGGAGAAGCTGAGCGTTTAGTCAATGATTTAATTTCTATCCTGGGTACTGATATGGTTTATCCATTTTTAGTAGATGATTCACCAATGGTAGAATTTTTAGTATCGTCTCAAGAAAAGATTTTTTCAAGAGTTGAAGCCTTGCGTTTTCTAAGAGATAAATCTCAAAAAGGAATATTAGTTTGTAACATGGCAGCTAGCCGTTTATTCTTACCAAATCCTCAAATCTTTGATAACAGTGTGTTAAAACTTGAAGTTGGCGAAGAATGTGAACAAAGAGAATTAAAAAATCAATTGATTTCACTTGGTTATAAAAAAGTTACTCAAGTTCAAAGTCAAGGCGAATTTAGTCTTCGAGGGGATATTTTAGATATCTTTGAAACTTCACAACTATCTCCTTACCGAATAGAATTTTTTGGTGATGAAATAGATGGGATTAGAGAATTCGACGCAGATACACAATTATCAAAAGATAGTCGGTTAGAAATTTCTATATATCCAGCTAGTGACATTTTATTAACTGTTGAGGATTACAATCGTGGTCAACAATTCTTAGAACATGAGATTGATAAAACTATTTCACCTACATTAAAGTCCTACCTAGAAGAAGTTTTTAGTTGTGCAAAAGAGCAAGTCCTTCATGCAGATATTCGTAAATTTTTGTCTGTTTTTTATAAAAAACAGTGGACCTTGATTGACTACTTGAACCAAGCACCTATTATCTTTGATGATTTTCAAAAAATCATGAATCAGTATGATATTTTTGATAAGGAAACAGCTGGATACTTTACAGAGGATTTACACAACAGTAAAGCTGTACCAAGTTTACAATATTTTGCTGATGTAGAAAGTCAGTTAAAAAAATATTTACCAGCCAGCTTCTTTTCTAATTTTCAAAAGGGACTTGGAAATCTAAAATTTGATCATCTTTATCAATTCAATCAATATCCTATGCAAGAATTCTTCAATCAGTTTTCTTTTCTGAAAGAAGAAATTGAACGTTATAAAAAATTAAAATATACGATTGTTCTTCAATCAAGCAGCCAAACAGAACTAAAAAAACTGTCAACGATTCTTGATGAATATAGCATTAAAGTTGACAATAGTAATCAAAGTGAAATTTGTAAAGGAACTGTCAATCTTGTTGAAGGAAACCTTCGTCATGGTTTTCATTTTGTGGATGAGAATCTTGTATTCATCACTGAGTATGAAATATTCAAAAAGAAGATTAAACGCAAATACAGAAGACAAAATATCAGTAATGCTGAGAGATTAAAGGACTATAGTGAACTCCAAAAAGGAGATTATGTTGTTCATCAAATTCATGGGATTGGTCAATATTTAGGAATCGAAACGATTGAACTCAAAGGGATTCACCGAGATTATGTAAGTATTCAATATCAAAATGGAGATCGAATTTCTATCCCTGTAGAACAAATCCAAACCTTATCTAAGTATGTTTCAAGTGACGGTAAGGCTCCAAAGTTAAACAAATTAAACGATGGACGTTTTAAAAAAGCTAAGCAAAAAGTTAAAAATCAAGTTGAAGACATTGCAGATGACTTAATTAAGTTATATGCAGAGAGGAGTCAACTTGAAGGTTTTGCATTTTCAAAAGATGATGAAGATCAGGTTGCTTTTGATGAGGCTTTCCCTTATGTTGAAACTGAGGACCAACTTCGAAGTATAGATGAAATCAAAAAGGATATGCAGGCTTCTCAACCAATGGATAGGCTTTTGGTTGGAGATGTTGGTTTTGGTAAGACTGAGGTGGCCATGCGAGCTGCTTTTAAGGCTGTCAATAATCATAAACAGGTTGTTGTTTTAGTACCAACCACAGTTCTTGCTCAGCAACATTATAGTAATTTCAAGGAAAGATTTGAGCAGTTTGCTGTCAATATAGATGTTTTAAGTCGTTTTAGAAGTAAAAAAGAGCAGACTGAAACACTTGAAAAATTGAAAAAAGGCCAAGTTGATATCCTGATAGGAACCCATCGAGTTTTATCTAAAGATGTTGAATTTGCTGATTTAGGATTAATCATCATCGATGAGGAACAACGTTTTGGTGTCAAACATAAGGAAGCTTTGAAGGAATTAAAAAAGAAGGTTGATGTCTTAACTTTAACAGCTACACCAATTCCTCGAACTCTACATATGTCTATGCTAGGTATTCGAGATTTATCTGTCATCGAAACTCCCCCAACAAATCGATATCCTGTACAAACCTATGTCCTTGAACAGAATGATCGTGTCATTCGAGATGCTGTATTGAGAGAAATTGATCGTGGTGGTCAGGTTTACTATCTTTACAATAAAGTTGACACGATTGAAAAGAAGGTTTCAGAGTTACAAGAACTGATTCCAGAAGCTTCTATTGGTTTTGTTCATGGTCAAATGAGTGAAATTCGTTTGGAGAATACACTACTTGACTTTATCGAAGGTGAATATGATATTTTAGTAACAACAACAATCATTGAAACAGGGGTAGACATTCCAAATGCCAATACCTTGTTTATCGAAAATGCAGACCACATGGGATTGTCAACCTTGTATCAATTAAGAGGTCGGGTTGGTCGTAGTAATCGTATTGCTTATGCCTATCTTATGTATCGACCAGATAAATCATTGACAGAAGTTTCTGAGAAGAGATTGGAGGCAATTAAAGGTTTCACTGAATTGGGTTCTGGTTTCAAAATCGCTATGCGCGATTTATCCATTCGTGGAGCTGGTAATCTTTTAGGAAGTTCGCAGTCCGGTTTTATCGATTCAGTTGGTTTTGAACTCTATTCTCAGTTACTGGAAGAAGCAATTGCTAAGAAGAATGGAACTGCTAAGAAACGTGAAAAAGGTAATGCTGAGTTAATTCTACAAATTGATGCCTATCTTCCGGATGAGTACATTTCAGATGAGCGACATAAAATTGAGATTTATAAGAGAATTCGTCAAATTGACAACCGTGTCAACTACGAAGAATTACAAGATGAGTTAATTGACCGTTTTGGTGAGTATCCTGATGTTGTTGCTTATCTTTTAGAAATTGGATTAGCTAAAGCTTATCTAGATAAAGTATTTGTCAATCGAGTTGAAAGAAGAAATAATAAGCTTGTCATTCAATTTGAAAAAATATCGCAACAGCTATTTTTAACACAAGATTATTTCCAGGCTCTTTCTCAGACAAATTTGAAGGCTAATATTTCTGAAAATCAAGGTTTGATCGAAGTTGTATTTGATATTCGAAATAAAAAAGACTATGAGATTTTAGAAGGACTCTTAACCTTTGGAGAATCGTTAGCGAAGATAAAAGACTTAAAAGAGTCGCATTAGGGATTACCTTTTTTCTTCTATAAAAGGGATAAAAATGATACAATAATAATTTGAGGTATTATAAGATGAGATTAGATAAATATTTAAAAGTATCACGAATTATTAAACGCCGTACGGTAGCTAAGGAAGTTGCAGATAAAGGGCGAATCAAGGTTAACGGTATCCTTGCTAAAAGTTCAACTGATTTAAAAATCAATGATCAGGTTGAAATTCGTTTTGGAAATAAATTGTTGCTTGTAAAGGTGCTCGAAATGAAAGATAGCACAAAAAAAGAAGATGCAGCTAGGATGTATGAAATTATCAGTGAAACAAGGGTAGAAGACGATGTATAAAAAAACAGTCCAAATGAATAATTCATTTATTCAAAATGAACACCAACGACGTAAATACATGATGGAAGAACGTCAAAAACGTAATCGTTTTATGGGTTGGGTTTTGATTTTAATTATGTTGCTATTCATCTTACCAACTTACAATTTAGCACAAAGTTACCAACAATTACTAACACGTCGCCAGCAACTAGCTGATTTGAAAAAACAATATCAGGACTTGAGCGATGAAAAGGATAAAGAAGCTAGTTTAGCAACTAAGCTAAAAGATGAATCCTATGCGGCTAAATATTCCCGTGCAAAATATTATTATTCAAAAACATGGGAGGAAGTTTATACAATTCCGGACTTACTTCCTAGGTAATGTGAAATGGAAAATTTATTAGATATTATCGAAAAATTTTTAAGTCAGTCAGATGAAAAATTAGATGAGTTAGCTCAAAAGAATCATCTGTTACGGCTACAAGAAGAAGAGGGGAAAAAGAATGCGTAAATTTTTAGTGATATTACTACTTCCTATTTTCCTAAAAAGCGTTCAAGTAGTAAGCACTGAGAATCCAGTTGTCATTCCAAAACAAGAAGTTTATTCTTTAACTCATACTCCATATCATTTTTATTATCAAGATATTATAGAATCTCCAAAATTTTATGGTGAGACGCCTGTTTATTCTACAGAAGACCTGATTAATGAATCGGGTAAAGTAAATGCAGAAACAAAATTAACCGTTTTAGAATGGCGATTAAATAAACAAGGACAGCCTGTCTTTAAATTGTCAAATAATCAATTTGTAATGGCTGATAAACGACTTTTATACGATAGTTCCATCGTAAACGATTTTTCTAAACGAGTATGGTTAGAACCAGGATTTGTCGTTTATAATAGTCCTTATAATCAACAAGAATTAAAGTCTACTTTAGCGCCTTATCAAGAAGTTGAAGCAGATATGTCTATTTTTGCAGAAGGTCGTGAATTCATACATGTCAAGCAAACGGGCTGGATTTCGACGGATTATATTTCCGATGATGATAATCGTATTCAGAAAGTACAAGAGTTGCTATCTGCGAATTATCAAAATGAACAGTTCTCTATTTATATTAAACAATTGAGTACAGGTAAGGAAGCTGGCATTAATGAAAATCAAAAAATGTACGCTGCTAGTGTTATGAAATTACCTTATCTTTATTCTGTTCAGGAAAAAATCAATCAAGGTGATTACCAACTTGACACGAAATTGAAGTATGTTTCCGAAGTTAATGATTTCCCTGGTTCTTATAAACCGGAAGGAAGCGGAAGTCTCCCTAAAACAGCGGACAATAAAGAATACACAATCAAAGATTTAATCACAAAAACTGCAAAAGAATCTGACAATGTAGCTCATAATATTCTTGCTTATTATATTACGAATAAATCAGATGAAGCCTTTAAAAAAGAGATGACTACTATCGCAGGTGAAGAGTGGAATGTGACAGATAAGATGGCTTCAGCTAAAATGGCTGGTCAAGTTATGGAATCTATTTACAATCAAAATGGTTTTGTTTTAGAATCCCTATCACAAACATCATTTGATAATCAGCGGATTGCTAAGAATATTTCTGCTAAGGTAGCCCATAAAATTGGGGATGCAGATGAATTTAAACACGATGTAGGAATAGTCTATACAGATTCTCCTTTCGTTATTTCAATCTTTACCAAAAATTCTGATTACGATACCATTTCTAAAATTGCTAAGGATGTCTACGAGGTCCTAAAATGAGAGACCGAGATTTTTTAAATCATTTTCTAGAAAAAGGTTACTTTGAAGGACATTCAAGAGTTGTGCTAGCCTTGTCTGGTGGATTGGATTCGATGTTTCTTTTTCAACTTCTTTTGACCTATCAAAAAGAACTTGGTATTGAATTGTTTTTAGCACATGTAAATCATAAACAACGACCAGAGTCAGATAAGGAAGAAAATGAATTAAGAAAATTAGCTGAACAAGCTGGAGTTCCAATTTATGTAGCTTGTTTTACTGGAGATTTTTCAGAAGCGAATGCTCGTCAATTTCGCTATGAATTTTTTAGAGAAGTGATGGAGAAAACTTCATCTACAGCTCTTGTAACAGCTCATCATGCAGATGATCAAGTTGAGACAATCTTTATGCGATTGATTAGAGGTGTTAGACTACACCATTTATCAGCTATTAAAGAAAGACAAATATTTGATAAGGGAGAGTTGATTCGTCCTTTGTTGTCTTTTTATAAGAAGGATTTTCCTGAAATTGAGCATTTTGAAGATTCAACAAATAAAAAAAATCACTATCTTCGCAATCGTATTCGCAACCTCTATCTGCCACAGTTAGAAAAAGAAAATGTTCAGGTAAAAAAAGCAATTTTAGAGTTTGGAAAAGAAGTTTCTGATTATCAAATTGCTCTGGCTGAATTATCTGAAGCGGTTGATGTAGAAGATTTAACTCAGTTTTTATCTTTTTCCGAAGCAACACAAAGAGTTTTACTACAACAATACCTTAGTCGTTTTGCTGATTTAAATGTAACAAGAGAACAATTTCAAGAAATTCATCATATTTTAAAAACTAAGAGTCAATATTGCCATAATATAAAAAATGGTTATGAACTTATAAAAGAATACCAGCACTTTCAAATTAGTAAAATCAGACCAAAGTCTGATGAAAAAAGTAGCGAGTGTGTGTTAAACTATCAAAATCAAGTTTATTATGAAGGTTTTCTATTTTCATTTGGAATTCCTCTAAAAGGTAAAAGTGTTCAACAAATAAATGTTTCCCGTGAAACATCATTGATTTTGCGACATCGACAGCCAGGTGATTATTTGATAATAAATGGTCATCGAAAAAAAGTAAGGCGACTTTTTATTGATTTAAAAATACCTGCAGAAAAACGAAAAAATGCGATTATTGTTGAGCAATTTGGACAAATTTATTCAATTTTAGGAATCGAACTCAGTGATTTGAGTATAAAAATGAAAAATGATATAATGAACACTGTACTTTATATAGAAAAAATAGATAGGTAAAATCATGTTAGAACAAGATATCAAGAAGATTTTGATTTCACAAGATGAAATTACAGAAGCAACTAAGAAGTTAGGTGCTCAATTGACAAAAGATTACGAGGGTAAGAATCCGATTTTAGTTGGGATTTTAAAAGGATCTATTCCATTTATGGCAGAATTAGTCAAATATATCGACACTCATCTTGAAATGGATTTTATGATGGTTTCTAGTTATCATGGTGGAACTGTAAGTAGTGGTGTCATCAATATCAAACAAGATGTCACTCAAGATGTTAAAGGTAGACATATTGTCTTTGTAGAAGATATTATTGATACTGGACAAACATTAAAAAGCTTGAGAGATATGTTTACTGCTAGAGAAGCAGCGTCTGTTAAGATTGTTACTATGCTGGATAAACCAGAAGGACGTACTGTAGAAATTGAAGCAGATTATACATGTTTTACAATTCCAAATGAATTCGTTGTAGGCTATGGTTTAGACTATAATGAAAATTATCGTAACCTTCCTTATGTAGGCGTATTGAAAGAGGAAGTTTACTCAAAATAGAAGGGTAAGTTGTTGAATGCAAAAACAAAATAATGGTTTTATAAAAAATCCATTTCTTTATTTGTTGATGATTTTCTTGCTAGTAACGGGATTCCAGTACTTTTTCGCTGGGAGAGCTGCCGGGCACAGTCAACAAATTAAATACTCAGAATTGGTGCAGGAAATCACTAATGACAATGTAAAAGAAATAACCTATCAACCAAGTGGTAGTGTTATTGAAGTGTCTGGTGTCTATAAAACTGCTAAAACAGAAAAACCGGAAACAGGTATTCAGTTTTTCACACCTTCTGCAACAAAAGTAGAAAAATTTACAAGTATTATTCTTCCATCGGATACTACTGTAGCAGATTTGCAAAAACTAGCTGGTGAACACCAAACACAAGTTGAAGTCAAGCACGAAAGCTCAAGTGGTATGTGGATTAACATCCTAGTTTCGGTAGTGCCATTTGCCATTTTATTCTTCTTCCTATTTTCTATGATGGGAAATATGGGAGGAAATAGCGGACGCAATCCGATGAGCTTTGGACGCAGTAAAGCTAAGGCTGCTAATAAGGAAGATATCAAAGTACGCTTTTCAGATGTAGCAGGAGCTGAAGAAGAAAAACAAGAACTTGTTGAAGTTGTTGAATTCTTGAAAGATCCAAAACGCTTTACAAAATTAGGTGCTCGTATCCCAGCTGGTGTTCTCTTAGAAGGACCTCCGGGAACTGGTAAAACATTACTTGCTAAAGCAGTAGCAGGAGAAGCTGGTGTACCATTCTTTAGTATTTCAGGTTCTGACTTCGTAGAAATGTTCGTCGGTGTCGGTGCCAGCCGTGTACGTTCACTCTTTGAGGACGCTAAAAAAGCAGCACCAGCTATTATCTTCATCGATGAAATTGATGCCGTTGGTCGCCAACGTGGTGTCGGTCTTGGTGGAGGTAATGATGAACGTGAACAAACCTTGAACCAACTCTTGATTGAAATGGATGGTTTTGAAGGAAATGAAGGGATCATTGTCATTGCGGCAACGAACCGTTCAGATGTTCTAGATCCAGCTCTTCTTCGTCCAGGTCGTTTTGACAGAAAAGTATTGGTTGGTCGTCCAGATGTTAAAGGACGCGAAGCAATTCTGAAAGTCCATGCTAGAAATAAACCTCTAGCAGAAGATGTGGATTTGAAGTTAGTAGCACAACAAACTCCAGGTTTTGTTGGTGCTGATTTAGAAAATGTATTGAACGAAGCGGCATTAGTTGCTGCCCGTCGCAACAAATCAGTCATTGATGCTTCTGATATTGATGAGGCAGAAGATCGCGTTATTGCAGGGCCTTCTAAGAAAGATAAAACTGTTTCCCAAAAAGAACGTGAAATGGTTGCTTATCACGAAGCCGGGCACACTATCGTAGGGTTAGTCTTATCAAATGCGCGTGTCGTTCATAAGGTAACAATTGTTCCACGTGGTCGTGCAGGTGGTTACATGATTGCTCTTCCGAAAGAAGATCAAATGTTGCTATCTAAAGAAGACATGAAAGAACAATTAGCTGGTTTGATGGGTGGACGTGTTGCTGAAGAAATCATCTTTAATGTCCAAACAACAGGTGCATCAAACGACTTTGAGCAAGCTACACAAATGGCGCGTGCAATGGTTACAGAGTATGGTATGAGTGAAAAACTTGGGCCTGTTCAATACGAAGGAAATCATGCAATGTTTGGTGCTCAAACTCCACAAAAATCTATTTCAGAGCGTACAGCTTATGAAATTGACGAAGAAGTTCGAGCATTGTTGAATGAAGCACGTAATAAAGCAGCTGAAATTATTCAATCAAATCGTGAAACGCATAAATTAATTGCAGAAGCCTTATTGAAATATGAAACATTGGATAGTACACAAATCAAATCTCTTTACGAAACAGGGAAAATGCCTGAATCAGTAGAAGAGGAATCACGTGCCCTATCATATGATGAAGTCAAATCAAAAATGGCTGAAGAAAACTAAAATATTAGTAGACGAGATACAAGAGAGGGTATTATTATATCCTCTCTTTCTTATTATAGAAACTAATCTATGAAAAACCAGTAAAAAAATTTCAGAAAAAACAAAACAAACTA
>NZ_JAPVZQ010000004.1:0-263041 GCF_041432435.1 Streptococcus sp. 20925_1_44 | reverse complement strand
ACTACAACTACTGCTGAGAATCCAACTCCTGGATCTAATGGTTCAACAACCACTACAACAACTGGAAACAAACCAGGACTTCCAAATACTGGTGAACGCAATAGTCTAATTGTTTCTGTTGCTGGTGTTGCAATGCTTATCGTAGCTGTAGGAACAGTTTTACATTATCGTAAAAAATAATCAACCAATGTAGAAGTGATGAGAATAGGGATTTTAAAGATAACTATCTTTGAAAACTTTATCTAATAACTTTACTTGTTAGATTCAAAAAGCGGACATGATTGTCCGCTTTTTGTTTACTTATTTTAATCATTTGAAGTCAGAAAAAAGCTTTGGACAATGATTCCCAAAACTTTCTTATGTCTGCTTTTTACAAGGGGTAGACCTTTTGAAATTCTTCTAAAACAACCTTGCTTTCAGGTGTAAACGTCAGACCTGCTTCCTCCAGCCACTCCGTGAAAAACTCCTCATGAACCTGACGCCAATAGGCTAAGGATTTATCGCCTTCACCTTCCTTGTAGGCATGGTCGGCTGACACTTGATAGAAAGGCTGAACGGAAACCTTTGTAATTTCGACAATGCAGACAGCCTGGTTCTGACTGTCTAAAATGACATCGAAAGTCCCTTCTTGGGGAAGGGGTTCGTCCTCTACTGCGTAGAGGTCGTAGGCTGAGGCTGTTGCTGTTTTTTCGCCTCTTAGAACCAAGTCAGCCAAGAGATCTGCTTCCACTCCAAAGGCCCAGGCATCTATCTCATCACCGATAGAGGAGTTGATTTGCTTGTAGGCGTTCCACATTTCTTGCGGTGTCATGGGTTCTCCTTTGTAATTTTTTACTTTCTTCTTTTACACGTTTGAGATGATCTGGATGGTCAATCTCTAAATTAAAAATCTCTGGAATAGAACTGTAATGGATAATACATTTGATATCCATTTGATTCATTTTTTGTATGAAAGAAGCATTCAGATATCCTGCTACGGCGAAATCTATCTTTTTCGTCCTTGCTTTATTTTGCATCTGTCTCAGCATTTCTAACATAATGGGACTTTCCATATCATGCCATTGACTATTTCTCACAGTGGCAAAAACAAAAGAAGTCAAATCATTCATTCCCACTACAATCTTTGAAATACCAGTTTCCAGTATCCTGTCCAAGTCAAAATAAGCTGACGGCAATTCAATCATTGTTCCAACTTTTCCAGTAAAACCATGCTGGCGCAATACTCTAATAGCTTGTTTTAACTGTTCAGCATCATTCACAAAAGGAAAAATAACAGACAGATTGGGATTGGTTTGATAAACTTCTGTAACGACATATGCCTCAGCCTGAAATTCATCTGGACACGCCAATAAACGCCTAGTCCCTCTATATCCAAATAATGGGTGGCGTTCATTAAAATACTCTTTAGTCCCGTCTAGACTATTTGCTTCTGCATTTGTTAACTCTGAAAAGCGATACCAGACTTCTTCATCTGAGTATAAATGGCAAATAGTGTCTAGATAATCTTTTACAAATTGCTGACAACTTGGTAACAGGATGTTTTGGTTGAGCTCTCTCAACAAGTATTCCCCACGAATCAAGCCGACGTGGTTCAATAACTGGGGATAAACTTTTTCATCAATTCTTTCGCCACTAAAAGCCAGTTGATTTTGCATGTTTTACCTTCCAATTCATGTAAGAGGTCTTGTCCAATTCTGGAAATCCTCGTAACTCTGCCTTCGCCTTCAATACTAATGGTGAGGCATTTTCTTGGGTCATCTGCTCAATAGGGACCCAAATGGTATTTGCTGAATCATTGCTTCCGTCAAAAACTTCCTGAGGAAGGGATTTTTGAGAGCGTTCTAAATCAAGTACAATATCATAAAAGGCCATGATATGATGTACGGCGAAGTCTTGCCCTTCTTCATGAACCAGCACATCATAAATCCTAGGATTTAAATACTGGCTAAGCATATAACCCGTCTCTTCCAGAACTTCTCTCTTGAGGGTTTCAGTCAGTCCCTCCCCTACTTCCTGGCTACCACCTGGTAGGTCAAAACGATGCTGATAGGGGCCTCTTGTTTTTTCAATACAGAGCAATTTTCCCTCTTGAAGACAGACTCCGTATACCCCAAAGTGATTTTTGATTTCCATCAGATTCTCCTACTTCAAGCTCCAACCACCATCAATAGTCAGAATCTGTCCCTGCATAGCACTCGCTTTCCCACTTGCTAGGAAGAGGCTGACTTCAGCTATTTCACTCGGCTCAATCCAGCGTTTGATAGGTGTTTCACTTGCTACCCAGTCTGCCAGACCACCTGGCTCAAAGTCAGCTGCTGTCATACCAGTCTTAACTGCACCAGGAGCAATGCCAAAGACCTGAATCCCAGCTTCAGCATAGTCTAGAGCTAACTGCTTGGTAAATCCTGCCAAGGCATGTTTAGACGAGGTATAGGCGTGCCCACCTCCACCTGCTAGGCTAGAGGCGATCGAGCACATATTGATGATGATACCCTTCTTTTTCTCCACCATTTGCGTTAAATAATGGCGGGTTAACTCCACTGGTGTCACATAGTTGATTTCAAAAATCTCTTGGATTTCCTGGGCAGATTGTTCCAGTAAGGGTTTGTAATCATCCAAAACTCCAGCAGTATTACAAAGAACATCCACCTGAGGACACCAATCAAAAATTGGTTCCAAGTCAAGCGTTAAATCACGTTGGAAAAAGTGGAAATCACCGTCTAAGACAGGATTATCTCCTTGATCAACACCATAAACCTGATAACCTTTTTCTAAAAATAGACGAGCTTGCGCCAGGCCAATCCCGGAGCTCACGCCCGTAATCAAGACCCGTTTAGTCATGGACTTCCACCCAATCCGTCGCTAAGACATCACAAGGAGTTGGACTCCACATAGAAAAACCTTCTCCTTCACCAGATACGTTGATGAGGAAATAGGGTGTCACTTCAAGGGCGACGCCATTTTGCTCAATGGTATCAAAAAGCTGCACATAGTTTTCAGCCCCACCCCATCCAGTACGTACATATTTCTTTTTTGCCTTTAGTCCAGGTAAAATTTCTTCAAATGTCATGTTTTTCTCCTTTGTTATCTATAAATCTTAATTTCATTATAACAAAAAACCGTTTTTCAACGGCTTTTTGACTGTGATTTCTTAAAATGCATTTTTTCCTAAGGCAAATCATTCCCTGCTGCGAGGTAAATCTCATACCATTCTTTTCGAGTCAGGTTGACATGACTTGCTTGGCTTGCTTCTATCAAATGTTTAGGGTTAGTTGTTCCTACTACTGCCTGCATCTTGGCTGGATAGCGTAACACCCAAGCGATAGCAATAGCTGATGAGCTCACACCGTATTTTAAGGCTAATCGATTTAGAACTTGGTTTAGTTGTTTGAACTTCTCATTGCCGACAAAATTCCCTTTGAAATATCCAAACTGCAAGACTGACCATGCCTGAATAACCATGTCGTTTAATTTGCAGTATTCAAAGACGCTACCATCACGCAAAGATGCCTTGTCACCTTCCATATTGACATGGAAACCTGATTCAAATCCTGGCGTGAAAGCTGCGCTTAGTTGTAATTGATTGATAGATAAAGGTTGTTTGACCTCTTTCTTCAGTAATTCCATCATCATAGGATTTTGATTGGACACACCGAAGTCTCGAACTTTACCTGATTTGTGTAGAATATCAAAGGCTTGAGCCACTTGATCAGCTTCCATCAAAGCATCTGGTCGATGGAGAAGTAAACTATCTAGATAATCAACCTGCAATCTTTTTAGAATCCCGTCTACTGATTCTAAAATATAATCTTTTGAAAAATCAAAATAGGTAAATTCTTCTATGCGAATGCCACACTTGGACTGGATCCACATCTTCTCTCGCAGGTCAGGACGATGTTTTAACACTTGACCCAGTAATTCTTCGCAACGACCTCCACCATAGATATCTGCCAAGTCAAAGGCATTGATTCCTACAGATAGGGCTGTTTCAACCAACTCCTCAACCTCTTTAACCGACTTGTCACTGATTCGCATCATGCCTAGAACGATTTCGGACAATTCTCTTTTCTCTTGACCAAATGGAATGTATTTCATGGCAATTTCCTCCGTTTTTCTTCATTATAAAGCAGAATGACACTTTTATCAACTGATACCTTGCAAAAGAAAGAGAGTGGGACAGAAATCGGTAATTCGTTAGAATTCGATTTCGTCGTCCCACCTCCGCACAGTTGAGTAGGACTGTAAAAGCTGATGAAATCAGCGTAGTAGAGCCCACTCAACCACTGCGTCTTACTCGGCAATCCAAAGACAATTGAGAGGCTAGGACTTTTGTCCCAGCCTCTTTAAATCTTAGCCAATCACACTTCCGTTTGGTACAGCTGGGTCCACTGTGAGAAGGGTTAATTTGCCATCATGTTCAGCTGAGAGAATCATCCCTTGGCTGACATATTTTTTCATCATTTTACGTGGTTTGAGGTTGGCAACGATTTGGACTTTCTTGCCGACCAATTCTTGTTCGTTTGGATAGTATTTTGCAATACCAGAAAGGATTTGACGATCTTGACCATCACCAGCATCTAAGCGGAATTGAAGCAACTTATCAGAACCTTCCACTTTAGAAACTTCTTTGACCTCTGCGACACGGATTTCAACCTTATCGAAGTCTTCAAACTTGATTTCTTCCTTGTTGAGTTTGAGTTCGACTTCATCTGGATTCCATTCTTTCTCGACGGCTGGCTTGTTGCCTTCCATTTGTTCCTTAATATAGGCGATTTCTTCTTCCATATCCAGACGTGGGAAGATTGGTGTTCCTTTAGCAACTACTGTTACACCTGCAGGGAAATCAGCCAAGCTCAAGTTTTCAAGGCTAGAAACTTCTGCTAGACCAAGTTGTGTCAAGACTGCACGACTGGTTTCCATCATAAATGGCTCAATCAAGTGAGCTACGACACGAAGGCTAGCTGCCAAGTGGCTCATCACACTTGCCAATTGGTCACGGTGCGCTTCGTCCTTAGCCAGTACCCATGGAGCTGTCTCATCGATGTATTTATTAGTACGTGAGATGAGGGTCCAGACTGCTTCAAGTGCACGTGGATAGTCAACTGCTTCCATGTAGGTATTGTAGTCAGCGATTGATTGTTCTGCCACTTGAGCAAGTTCATTGTCAAAGTCTGTTACACCTTCTACATAGGCAGGGATTTGACCATCAAAATACTTGTTAATCATTGAAACCGTACGGTTGAGGAGGTTTCCGAGGTCATTTGCCAATTCATAGTTGATGCGCCCTACATAGTCCTCTGGAGTAAAGGTTCCGTCTGAACCAACTGGAAGGCTACGCATGAGGTAGTAACGAAGTGGATCGAGACCATAGCGCTCTACCAACATTTCAGGATAAACGACATTCCCTTTAGACTTGGACATCTTGCCATCTTTCATGACAAACCAACCGTGGGCAATTAAACGATCTGGCAATTTGATATCCAACATCATAAGAAGGATTGGCCAGTAAATCGAGTGGAAACGAAGGATGTCTTTCCCAACCATATGGAAGACTGTTCCATTCCAGAACTTATCAAAGTTACCATGTTCATCTTGACCATAACCAAGAGCTGTCGCATAGTTAAGAAGGGCATCGATCCAAACGTAGACAACGTGTTTCGGATTTGATGGAACTGGCACACCCCAAGTAAATGTTGTACGAGATACTGCTAAGTCTTCCAAACCTGGCTCGATGAAGTTACGTAGCATTTCATTAAGGCGACCATCTGGAGTGATGAAGTCAGGATGTGATTTGAAAAATTCGACCAAGCGGTCTTGGTATTTGCTGAGGCGAAGGAAGTAAGATTCTTCTGAAACCCATTCAACCTCGTGACCTGATGGAGCGATACCACCCGTCACATTTCCAGCTTCATCACGGAAAACTTCCGCAAGTTGGCTTTCTGTAAAGAATTCCTCATCGGATACTGAGTACCAGCCAGAGTATTCACCTAGGTAGATGTCATCTTGAGCTAGCAAGCGTTCAAAAACCTGTGCTACTACTTTTTCATGGTAATCATCTGTGGTACGGATAAATTTATCATATGAGATATCCAGTAATTGCCAGAGTTCTTTAACTCCAACTGCCATGCCATCAACATAGGCTTGAGGTGTGATGCCAGCTTCTTCTGCTTTTTGTTGAATCTTTTGTCCATGCTCATCAAGACCAGTCAGATAAAAGACATCGTAGCCCATCAGGCGTTTGTAACGCGCTAGGACATCACAGGCGATGGTTGTGTATGCAGAACCGATATGAAGTTTACCAGATGGATAGTAAATCGGTGTTGTAATATAAAAATTCTTTTCAGACATAATATTTCCTTTCCAGGCTAATGAAACCTGTTTTTCTAACACTTCATTATACCATATTTTTAGTGATTTTCGATAGAGAAATCCATACAAAAACAAGACAGACTAATGTCCATCTCGTTTTTTATCTTTTAAATTATTCATAGCGAAGAGCTTCGATTGGATCAAGCTTAGAGGCTTTGTTGGCTGGTAAAACACCGAATATCATACCGATACCTGCTGAGACCGCTAAACTAAAGAGAGCGATTGGGATGGATACTCCAACCTCGATTCCTGCAATCAAGTTTTGAAGAAGAACTCCTGCAAGCATAGTCATTCCTGCAGCAAGCAGAAGACCAATGAAACCACCTAATAAGGTTAAAATCATGGATTCAATCAAGAACTGAACTAGGATATTAGCCCGTGTTGCTCCTAGCGCTTTGCGTAGACCAATCTCACGGGTACGCTCTGTCACAGAAACAAGCATAATGTTCATAACACCAGTACCACCGACAAAGAGGGAAATTCCTGCAATAGCACTAATAATCGTTGTTATGAAGCCGAAGAGTTGTTGTACTTCTTGGAAGGCGGCAGACGCATCTGCAACTTGATACTCCCCTTGTTGAAGCCCCGCAATCTCTGTCATTCTTCTTGCCAACTCTGGCCCCAAAGTCTGAGTCAAGCTCGTATCGTTAACACGGAAGACAATATTTGAAATCTCGTCTGTGTTAAAATTAGCTGCCAAGGAAATATTGGTCGTAATTGGTAGTCCTCCAACACCAAATGCTTTGGCTGCCTTGGCTTCTTTACTTGCGTAAACACCAATAACACGGTAACTAATCTCATTTACTTCAATAATTTGATTGAGGGCTTCTTTTGCTGAACCAAAAAGGCTATTGGCTAGTTCTTCATCTAGGATGATAACACTTGCAAAATCCTTATAATCTTGTGCTTTAAGTCCACGACCTGCAATGATTTCATTTTCGACCGCATCCATATAAGTGACATTCCCACCCGTCATGTTAGCGTGTTCGACCTTTTTATCCTTATAGGTCAAGGTCACATTGGCTGAGTTGGTTACATAGTAGCTATCCACTCCCTTGAGCTTTGCAGCTTCCTTAACCCAAGCTTCTTGAGGTTTTGGTGGTTCAACAAAAACTTCTTCTTGACCACCAGACAAGGTCAGGGCAGATTGTCTTTGTGTAAAGGAACCGTCCTTACTCTTGGTAGGTGAGAAGAAGACATGAATGTCTTTCTGAGACTTGGTCATGTTTTTATTGACCTGGCGAGACATAGAGTCACCCAAGGCCATGATCACGACAACTGAGGAAACACCGATGATAATACCAATCATGGTCAGGAAGGAACGCATCTTGTGGGCCATAATGGATGAAAAGGCAAATTTCAGATTCTGCATCTTAGTTTTCCTCCTTTTCTAATTGGACACTATCAGATGAAATGACACCATCTCGGATGACGATTTGACGTTTCGCATAGGCGGCAATTTCAGGCTCATGCGTAACCATAATGATGGTTTTTCCTTCTTTGTTTAATTCAACTAAGAGTTGCATGATCTGATTACCCGTTTTGGTATCCAGAGCTCCTGTTGGTTCATCAGCTAAGATGATAGAAGGATTGTTAACGAGTGCACGCGCAATAGCAACCCTTTGTTTCTGCCCCCCAGACAACTCCGATGGCAAGTGATGGCTACGCTCAGTCAATTCAACCTTTTCCAGATATTCTTCTGCTAATTTGCGACGTTTTGAAGCAGGAACCCCCGCATAAATCAAGGGAAGTTCGACATTCTGGAGAGCATTCATTTTGGACAAGAGAAAGAATTGCTGAAAGACAAAGCCAATCTCTTGATTTCGCACCTTGGCTAATTGTTTTTCACCCAAACCAGCCACTTCTTTTCCGTCTAGAAAATACTGACCACTTGTAGGAGTATCTAACATACCGATGGTATTCATGAGGGTGGACTTACCAGAACCAGATGGTCCCATAATAGCCACGAATTCTCCCTCGTGAACTTCAAGGTTAATGTTTTTTAGAACTTGAAGCTCTTGATCGCCATTTCGATAACTACGGCAGATATTTTTGAGGCTAATTAGTTGCTTCATCAGTCTTCACCTCTTTTCCTTCTTGCAAGGAAGCTGTTGGATTACTGATGACTTTTGCTCCATCTGTCAGACCAGATGTGATTTCTTGGTTTTCTGCATCTGCATTGCCCAATCCAACTTCAACTTTTTTGGCTTTTTGATTTTCATCAAGAATCCAAACGTAGTTTTTATCTTCTTCCATCACAATGCTGGTAATCGGAACAAGCAATGCCTTACTCATACTTTTCACTTCGACACTGACAGAAAAACCTTGTTTCAAATCGCCAATTTCACTAGTTACATCGACCGTATATGGGTATTTAGAACCTGAGTTTGACCCAGCTAAGCTACTACTTGCTTCGCTACTGTTCTTTGGATAATTTGAAATATAGCTAATCTTACCATTCCAAGTTTTATCTGGGTAAACCTTTGAAGTAAAGGTAACTTCTTGGCCTACAGATAGATTGGCAAGGTTGTACTCAGAAAGTTCTCCCTTGACCTGCAAGTTGTCGTTACTAACGATATGTACCAATACTTGGCTATTTCCTGTTGGAGATTTTGAAACATTGCGATTGACTTCGACAACTGTACCTTCTACAGTACTCAAAACTGTAGCGGCATCCAACTGTGCTTGAGCTTTTTCAAGTTGTGCCGCTGCATCTGCACGAACATCACGCGCATCACTGATTTGTGAATCGATAGAAGCTGTAGCTGATGTAGAAGATTGTGCTGGGGTTTGGTCCGTAGCGCCTTCAATCCCAGCTTGAGGGAGCACAGGTGTTGCTGCGGCGGTATTTCGAGCCTCATTCAATTCATTGATATGACGGTCAGCTTTAGCAACTGCACGACTGGCAGCATCATAGGCAGCCTGAGCTTCAGTACTACTATATTTAACAAGTGCTTGGCCTTCACTTACCTTATCTCCGACAGAGACCGAAACCTCATCCAAGTCACCTTTACTAGCATCATAATAAACATATTGTTCATTTTGAGCTGTTACGGTACCAGATAAGAGAACCGATGAAGCCACTGACCCCTCTTTGGCAAGAACGATTTTTGCAGTTTCGTCTTGTGTTGCAGCTTGATTTGGTTGTCTCAATAGAAGGACAGCAGCTGCTCCTACTACAAGAACTGACGTAACTCCTATAGCTGTAAATAGGGGCCATTTTTTAGCTTTTGACTTCTTTTTCATATCCATACCTCATTTATAAACATATATTAAGATTATAGCACAAGTCATAAAAATGGACAATTGCTTTCTGACCATCCAAAAACAATCGCCAAATCTTTTATTGTTGTGTTAGTTATATAATACAACTTCTTTTTTATTTTTGCAAGCATTTTCTTAAGAAATTTAAGCGTAGCAGATTTTTGCATTGACCTCCAAAAAAAGATAGAATATGACTAGAAAAAACCAAAGGAGCTTTCTTATGAGAGAATATGATATTATCGCCATCGGAGGAGGTAGCGGGGGAATTGCTACCATGAATCGTGCTGGTGAACATGGTGCTAAGGCGGCAGTTATTGAGGAAAAGAAATTAGGTGGCACTTGTGTCAACCTCGGCTGTGTCCCTAAAAAAATCATGTGGTATGGAGCCCAAATTGCAGAGAGTATCCACAAATATGGACCTGACTATGGATTCACAAATACTGGGAACGAATTTGATTATGCAACTCTTCGTAAGAATCGTGAAGCCTATATTGATCGTGCTCGCTCGTCTTACGATGGAAGCTTCAAGCGCAACGGAGTTGATTTGATTGAAGGACGTGCCGAGTTTGTCGATGCTCATACTGTCAGCGTTAATGGTGAGTTGATCCACGCTAAGCATATTGTGATTGCGACTGGAGCTCATCCTCATATCCCTGCTATTCCTGGTGCTGAACTAGGTGGTATCTCAGATGATGTCTTCGCCTGGGAAGAGTTGCCTGAATCTGTAGCCATTCTAGGTGCTGGTTACATTGCTGTCGAATTGGCTGGTGTGCTCCATACACTTGGTGTTCAGACAGATTTATTCGTCCGTCGTGAACGTCCGCTACGTGGATTTGATAGCTATATCGTTGAGAGTCTAGTTCAGGAAATGGAAAATACAGGACTAAACCTCCACACCCATAAGGTTCCTGCTAAACTTGAAGAAACTGAACAAGGTATTACCATTCATTTCGAAGATGGCAGCACTCATACTGCCAGTCAAGTTATCTGGGCAACTGGTCGTCGTCCAAATGTTAAAGGACTTCAACTCGAAAAAGCTGGTGTCACCCTCAATGAACGCGGCTTTATCCAGGTTGATGAATACCAGAACACAGTCGTTGACGGAATCTACGCTCTTGGAGATGTCACAGGTGAAAAGGAACTAACTCCTGTCGCTATCAAGGCTGGTCGTACCCTATCCGAGAGACTTTTCAACGGTAAAACCAATGCTAAAATGGACTACACTACTATTCCAACTGTAGTTTTCTCACACCCAGCAATCGGAACAGTCGGTCTGACTGAGGAAGAAGCTATCAAAGAGTACGGCCAAGAAAACGTTAAAGTCTATACTTCAAAATTTGCATCTATGTATTCTGCCGTTACTAGTCACCGTCAAGAAGCTCGCTTCAAGCTCGTAACAGCTGGTGCAGACGAAAAGGTAGTAGGACTTCATGGAATCGGCTACGGAGTTGACGAAATGATTCAAGGTTTCGCAGTTGCTATCAAGATGGGAGCTACAAAAGCTGACTTTGATGCTACTGTCGCTATCCACCCAACTGGCTCAGAAGAATTTGTAACCATGCGTTAAAAGAAAAGAGAGACCCCTTGGTCTCTTTTTTACTTTAAATCGGCCGTTACAAATTTGTAACCTTTTATTTTAAAAAAGGTTGACATTTATATCTCATTCAGTATAATAGTTACTATAATTTATAGAAGAGGTTAACTATTTTGAAAAAAGCACACATTTACGCTATCCCAGCTATCGGGGCTGCACTGATTGCAGTATTGGCCCAAATTAGTATGCCGATTGGTCCAGTTCCTTTCACTCTGCAAAACTTTGCTATTGGACTCATCGCTACTGTTTTTAGACCAAGGGAAGCTGTTCTTTCTGTTGGACTTTATCTATTTCTAGGTGCTATCGGTATTCCTGTTTTTGCTAGCGGAGGGGCTGGTTTTCATGTTTTGGTAGGACCAAGTGCTGGTTATCTTTGGTTCGACCTTGTCTATGCGGGACTTACTTCCTATCTCATTCATACAAATAGTGGCGTCTTACGTATTTTCTTTGCAAATCTCTTGGGAGATTCTCTTGTCTTTGTAGGTGGTATTCTCAGCCTCCACTTCTTAGCTGGTATGCCTTTTGATAAAGCAGTCGCAGTTGGTGTTATTCCCTTTATCATTCCTGATCTTGCAAAAATCGTTGCCATCAGTTTTATCGGCCGACCACTCCTTCAACGTCTCCGTACACAAGCTTATTTTTCAAGCAAATAAAAGAGGCCGGGATTTTCCCTAGCCTCTTTTTAATTAATCTTAGATGAACGTTTATTGATTCTTAAAAGCATCCACCATGATTTGAAATTCTTCATTTGAGAGGGTAATTCCTTTCCCCATCTTGGTGTGGTCAGGACTCCAGCTACGAATGTCAAACTTCGCTGGTGCACCATTAAAGCTGACACGATTGATTTCTTTGGTCCATCCTTTTTCATTTTCAGATAGAGTAAGCAAGTGTTCTTCAATTTCAAATGTAAATTCTGCCATGTTTTTCTCCTTTTTGTTCTCAATTGATTATTCGAAAAATCTTGTAGATTTCATAAAATTTTTATATAATGATGTAAAGAAGGGAGGCCGGAATGAAAGATTTATTAAAACAGGCTTTGCAAAAAGTCCATGATTTTGTCAATGGACATGAAGATTCCATTCCTGAAAAAAGCGATCCCCTAATTGCTAGACTTGAAGAAGCCCTAGCCCAAAAAAAGGCTGTACATATCATCTTTGCGGAAACGAGTTTTACAGGCGATATTATCAAGTATGATACTGACCGCCAACAAATTATCGTTAAAAATTTCGCTAAAAACGTCAGCCGTATTATTCGAGTGTCGGATATTCGAAGGGTAACTTTCGTTCCCTCTACTATCCAAACTGCTCAAAAAAGAAGATTTAAGAAAGAGTGAGATGCTTCTATCATCTCACTCTTTTTATCTTAGCGAATTTGTTCAAAATGAAGGTGAACAGCAATGTGGTCGCCGTAACCACTTCTCTCCAAATCACGTTGCAAACGGTAAGAGATATAGTGTTCTGCAATAGTGATATACCCTGCACCTAGTAAGCGATGCTCAACCATTGATTGAATCATACTGATAGTTGCACGTTCTACTTTTGCTTCTTCCAAATCCAATACAACCTTTTTAGTGACTTGGGCTAGGTTTTGGCGCAAATCGTCAGTCAATACATAGACTGTTTGAGCTGCCTTAAGGATAGCTTGGTAGATTTTATCTGGATCAAAATCAGCGACTTGTCCATCACGTTTGATTACTTGCATAGTTTTCTCCTTTTAATTGTTATTTTCTTTAATTTCTGCTAACATTTTTTCTTCTTCTGCTGTCAATTCATAGTTGTCCAGCAAATCAGGTCTACGTTGGTAGGTTTTCTTGAGGCTCTCATAGAGTCGCCACTGACGTATGTTTTCATGGTGTCCACTCATAAGAACATCTGGAACTAGCATTCCACGATAATCGTAAGGTCTTGTGTACTGAGGATATTCCAAGAGTCCTGATGAAAAGCTATCATCTTGGTGACTTGCTTCCTTCCCAATAACTTCTGGAATCAAGCGAACAGTCGCATCAATCATGGTCATCGCTGCTAGTTCTCCACCAGTCAAGACATAATCTCCAAGAGATATCTCATCGGTTACCAAGGTCTTAATACGCTCATCATAGCCTTCGTAGTGACCACAGATGAAGATAAGTTCTTCTTCTTGCGCCAAATCCTCAGCGTAAGCCTGATCGAACTGTTTCCCAGCAGGGTCTAAGAGAATCACGCGCGGGTTCTTTTTTTCAATGGCATCAAAGGCGTCAAAGATGGGTTGGGCTCTAAGGAGCATCCCTTGACCACCTCCGTAAGGTTCATCATCCACATGACGGGCCTTTTCAGCGTAGTCACGAAAATTATGATAGTGGATATCTAAGAGTCCTTTTTCACGAGCCTTGCCAACGATGGAATGTTCTAAGGGTGTGAACATTTCTGGAAAGAGAGTTAAAATATCAATCTTCATCGTCTAACCCTTCTAAGAGTTCAACATCCACACGGTTATTAGGAATATCTATATTGAGAACTACAGGCGGGATATAAGGTAAGAGTAAGTCTCGTTTGCCTTTTCGTTTGACTACCCAGACATCATTGGCGCCTGGCTGAAGGATTTCCTTGATGGTTCCAATCAAGTTATCTCCCTCATAGACTTCTAAACCGATAATCTCGTGGTAGTAAAACTCACCTTCATCGAGGTCATTGAGATTCTCCTCAGCAACCTTCAGACTGTGCCCCTTATATTTTTCGATATCATTGATATGGTACATATCTTTAAACTTGATGATATCGAAGTTTTTATGTTTACGGTGGCTTGCAATGACCACTGTTCGCACAAATTGATCTTTTTCATCAAATAAGGCAAGCTCTGCCCCTTTTTTAAAGCGTTCTTCAGCAAAATCCGTCACAGACAAGACTCGCATCTCACCTTGCAAGCCTTGGGTATTGACAATTTTCCCAACATTAAAGTAGTTCATCTGATCTCCTGTATCTGTTTCTCCCTTTATTTTATCATGTTATAGGGATTTTCACAAGTTGGAGAAAAGAGCAACTATGGATGGTTTCTTGCTAAAAAGCCTTCCAAATCTTGTTCATGCTGATACTTGATGGCTGCCTTCTTGTCTTTTTCAAAAATGGTCTTCGTTAGGTCAATATCGTTGATAGCTGCAATTGCCACTGTATAGTGAATGATATCTGCCAACTCCTTTGCCAATTCCTCGTTTGAATCTTGGACACCCTCTTTTCTACCGGAACGTCCATTTAAAACCTCAGCGACTTCTCCAACTTCTTCAACTAGTTTTATAAAGAGTCCTTCTTCTGTCCTAGATTGTTGATAATGGTCAAGTAAGTATTCCTCTAGTTGTCTAACTGTTAAATCTCTCATTCCTTCTCCTTGCAAAAAAAGCGAGACTATGTCCCGCTTTTCTTATTTTTCGTCAATAACGATTCTTACTTTTTTGTCTTCAGTTGGGACAGAGTAGACAATCGTTCTTATCGCAGAAATAGTGCGACCCTTACGACCGATTACACGACCCACATCGCTTTGGTCAAGATCCAAATGATACTCCAAAAATTCTGGTGTATCTTCAATCTTGATAGTTAAGGCATCTGGTTGTGAAATCAAAGGTTTCACAATTGCAATAATGAGATTTTCAATCGTATCCATCTGTCAACCTACTTTAAACTTATTTTGAGAATTTAGAATCGTGGAATTTCTTCAATACACCTTCTTTTGAAAGGATGTTGCGAACTGTATCTGAAGGTTGAGCTCCATCAGCCAACCATGCAAGAATACGGTCTTCTTTCAAAGTTACTTGGTTTTCTTCAACAAGTGGGTTGTAAGTCCCAACTGTTTCGATGAAACGTCCGTCACGTGGTGAACGTGAATCTGCAACGTTAATACGGTAGAAAGGTTTTTTCTTAGAACCCATACGAGTCAAACGGATTTTAACTGCCATTTTTAATATCTCTTTTCTTTTTATTTTTTATTTCGGTGAAATAGCTAAGCTATTTAGCACATGTTCTATTATAGCAGATTTCTGGATGGTGTCAAGAAAAAAACTTGACAGAGTTTAAATATTTTTAAATTTTTTAGACTAATAGGGATAAATTAGAAAGAAAAAATTAACTTCTACACCTACAAAGCTTACTCTGATCGACTTTATAACTGTCTAAGAAAAAAGTAAAGATTCATACAGTATCTAGATTTTCCAAAAATTCTTTATCATCAAATACTATTAACGAAACTATCCAAACCAAATTCGATGCATTGCTTCAAAGAATTTTTTAGTTGTTTGACTAGCGAGGTATTTATTAAAAAAATTTTTCAAATAATTGCCACATTGACACATAAATTCTTGCTTTCTAAATTTAAGTGTGATATATTTATAACATAAATTTAAGTGTTATATATTTATAACACAAAAAGGAGTCTATCATGAAAAAAAGTCAAAAAATGCGTGGCCTCATTGCAATGATTGCCGTAGCTCTCTTTATTGATTTTATTGTTTTATTTGGTTCTAACCTTAGTTGGGGACCCAAGTTAGTTATTGTTGGTATTTCAGTGTTAGGTCAAATTATAGCTATTTGGAGCTGGCTACATATGAAACCACGGCCTCATAAGATTCAGAAAGGTATGGGGAAGACTATTTTTGACTTGTCTGCTAAGCTTTACACGGTACTTTTATTTGCAGCAAGCATTTTTTATACAGTAGGGATTTGGGTTGCGACCCCAAGCGAAAGTTCTGGTATTAAAGAATGGATTTTGGGAATTGGCCTCGTTATTGAAGTGATTGTATTTGGTTTTTTCTGTTTGAAAAATGTCAAGGAAACTCCAGACGAACGCTTTTATGCTAATTTAGCCAAGGCAGCTAGCTTGATGTTTGTTTTTATACTAGGCGCACTGATAATCCTAGCAGTTATCATTGGGTATATAGGGTATCTCACTCTTCACATGGGCCAGATCTTTATTAGCATAGCTGCCTTGATTTTCATCTTTGCGGTTGTCTATTTTATCTTGGAACGGAGAGGATAAGCATGGCCAAAGAAAGCAAGATTATTACTAATCTCAAATCAATTCGTGAGTCCACAGGCATGACCCAGCAGGAGTTAGCCGACCTTATCGGCATGCGACGCGAGACAATTCTGCACTTGGAAAATAATCGTTACAATCCTTCGCTGGAAATGGCTCTTAAAATTGCTCAAGTTTTTGATTTGAAAGTAGAAGACCTCTTTGAACTCAGACAGAAAGAGGAAGCATAATTCTTTTCGAGACCTAGCATTAAGTTCATTGATTAATTAGGAATTGAAGCCAAAAGAAAAAATCCTTTGAAAATGTGCTCTTTTAAAATATAGTAATTCTTATGGCATTGATATCCCAAAACATTTAGATACGCTTGTTGAAAAAGGATATGCTATTATCGAAACCGCCTTTGACTCGCTTTACCATCTAAATGCTACTATGAAAAAGAGTATCCTTAAAAAGAAGGGTGTTACTGGACTCTCCAAGATGAAGGCCACCGAATTGAATCAAGCACTTCATGATCATTTTTCAGAAGAAGAATTAGCTAACCGCTTTTCGATTCGTGGCTATAAACTAACTCCAAAAGGTGAACAAGCTCTCAAAGACCATCAAGTAATCATTGACCTCCATCCTAAAAAGAATCTTTAATCAACCAAAGCTGGTTGATTTTTTTGTAATTTTTTAAAACACTTACAAATCATTACAATTATTGACAAATGCTTATAAAAAGAGTATAGTATTAAAAAAAGGAGGAATTCCTATGTACCAAGAACAACGATTAGAAGAAATCATAAAACTTTTAGAGGATAGAGGAAGTCTGTCAGCAAAAGAAATGGTTGACCATTTCCATGTTTCCAAAGATACCATCCGTAGAGATTTTTCAATTCTCGCAAAGGAAAAACGAGCAAGAAGAACTCATGGAGGTTTATTGCCAATTCAAAAGCAAAGGATTCTTGATTTTCAAGGTAGAGCAGAACAATCTTCTAAAGAAAAAGAGAAAATTGCTCATTTAGCTACCCAACTCATTTCTGATTCACAACTGATATTCTTTGATGTTTCAACCACTATACTTGAGTTAGCAAAAATTATAGATAAAAAAGTTACTATTTTCAGTCATTCATTAGATAACGCACTTATCTTAGGAAATAATGAAAATGTCGATTTTCATATTCTCGGTGGAAAATTTCATAGACAGAATCGTTTTTATTATTCACTAGAAGAATCCAATACTTTAGAGGGAATTAGATTTGATGTAGCATTTTTTGGCGCTGCTAGTCTTTCAGACGGACAAGTTAGTTTTGAGGATCAAGAAGATGTTCTCATGAAAAAAAGAGCATTTAAAACTAGTAAAATTCGCGTCTTGTTAGCTGAAACAGGAAAGATAAACAAACACTCTCATTTTATACTTTCTGAACTAGCTGATTTTGATTACTGGATTACAGATAAAGAGCCTGATGTAGAAATACAAGAATCTTTAGATGGTAGAACAACAATACTATTTTAAAAAGGAGCAAAATATGTCAAGAATTAATTTAATTATGAGTGATATTGACGGCACTATTTTGGATAAAAATCACCAATTAGATTCTTATTTGATAGAACTGATGCCACTTTTAAAACAATGTAATATTCCTTTTGTTCTAGCTTCTGCTAGATCTCCTCTCGGTATAGCTCCAATTTCTAAAGAACTTGGCATCACCGACTGTCCTATTGCCTGCTATAATGGAGCACTCATCAGTTTAGGAGATAAAATCCTAAGTCAGTATTCTATTGATAAAAGCGAATTGCTCTTACTTCATGACTTTTTGAAAAAAGAATTCCCGACAGTTTCTATAAATGTTTATTCTGGAAAAGATTGGCTTGTGAATACTATTGATGAATGGGTAGAAATCGAAGCAACTATTACTGGAGAAAGTCCAAAAGTTACATCTTTAGCAGATTTTATAAGAGACGAGAAAACTCTTGTTCATAAACTTTTGCTGATAGATAATACGGATACCATACAGAAACTTCAAAAAACCTTATCCTCAATAGATTTCCCTCAAACCGACTTCTATCTCTCTAAAGATAACTATCTAGAAGTTACACATAATCAAGTATCCAAAAAACAAGCTCTGTTAGAATTAGCAAATTACTATCAACTTCCCCTTACCTCAATTATGACTCTCGGTGACAATTATAATGATATTCCCATGATTGAAACCGCAGGGCTAGGTATAGCCATGGGGAATGCTCCTAGAGATGTCAAAACTTGTGCAAAAGCAGTTACTGACTCTAATGAACAAAATGGAGTAAGTAAAGCTATAAAGTTACATGTGTTAGATAAATATTCTTAATTGAAAATTTGAAATCCCCTTTCTTTTACGGTACAATAGTAAAAATGATTTTTGAAAGGACTAATATGAAAAAATTAGCTACACTACTACTCATTTCAACTTTTGCTCTTGGTGGATGCACAAGCATCCAACGTGCACTTCGTGGTGATGATTACGTGGATTCTAAAATTGCTGCTGAAGAGAGTTCGAAAGCTGCTGCCCAAGCAGAAAAAGATTTGAAAGACGCCTTAACAAACGAAAATGCTAACTTCCCTCAACTTTCTAAGGAAGTAGCTGAAGATGAGGCTGAAGCTATCCTTCACACAAGTCAAGGTGATATTCGTATCAAACTCTTTCCTAAGTTAGCTCCACTTGCGGTTGAAAACTTCCTTACTCATGCTAAAGAAGGTTACTACAATGGTGTGACTTTCCACCGTGTAATTGACGGCTTTATGGTACAAACTGGGGATCCTAAGGGAGATGGAACAGGTGGTGAATCTATCTGGCATGATAAGGATAAAACCAAGGACAAGGGAACAGGTTTCAAAAACGAAATTTCTCCATATCTCTATAATATCCGTGGTTCTCTATCTATGGCCAATACTGGTCAGCCAAATTCAAATGGTAGCCAATTCTTCATTAACCAAAGTACAACAGACTATTCATCTAAACTTCCTACAAGTAGCTATCCTAAGAAAATTATCGAAGCCTACAAAGAAGGCGGAAATCCAACTCTTGATGGAAAACACCCAGTCTTTGGTCAAGTAATCGATGGGATGGACGTTGTAGATAAAATTGCTAAGGCTGAAAAAGATGAAAAAGACAAGCCGACTACTGCTATCACTATCGATAGTATCGAAATTGTTAAAGACTACGATTTCAGTAAACAATAACATCATTAGTTATAAGGAGATGTAAAATGATTCTATTTTGGGGGTCAAAAGGTTACCAAAAAGTGTTGGGACATACACAGACTACTATCGAATGTGGCCATTGTAACAATGTTGATACTTGGGAAATTACGGAATATGGACGCAAGTTCACTCTTTATTGGATTCCACTCTTTCCTTACGGAAAAACTTATTTCGTTTCTTGTCCGATTTGTCACTACGGTAAAGAAATCCAAAAATCTGAGATTGAACAATATTTAAACTATTAAAAAAAGACAGGTCATTCGGCCTATCTTTTTTATTTACACTTTTATGTAAACGCTCTCTTTTCCACTTCAAATATGATATAATTTAGTCAATAGTAACGAGGAGGTTCTCCTATGAAACCATACAAAATTAGTGTAGCTCGGCTCAGTCTTATCATGATAGGATACTTTATCTTTAATTATGCTTATTCGATTACTTATGATTCCGGAGGTTTTGCTTTTATATCCATGGGGAAAGAACTTATCTTTTCATATGGGGCAATTGTGCTAGGAAATATTTTTATGTTTAGAGATATTTCAAAATTAAAAGCCTCCTTTGAAGATAATGCGTTTATTCAAAAATCTTCTACAATACAGTTAGTCCTAGCTACAATTGGATTTTTTATGCAAATAATAGGTTTCAAGGGAGCTCCACTTAATTACATTGATAATTATCCCGTACTGGTTTGCGCAAGTATTGTATACTCTATCATTATCATGATTGCTATTTATCAGACAATAAAGCTAGGGCAAGAAAAAGATAATGCTACCATAGCTGGCTTTATCTTTGGGGGGATGATCATTTTTCTCACTATCATAGCACTAGTTATAATCACTTCTCCATCAATTAAACACACTACTAAACACACTACTCCTTCTTTCGCTGAAGAATTTCAATCACTTGGGCTTAAAGGAAAGGTTGAGGTAGTTGATAAACACAGAGAGATTGAAGCATTTTATGGAACTGCCTACAAGCTAACATATACAGAAAATTTATCCGATGGGACTATTTTAAAAGAAACTACTACTGCAAAAATTCATGGAAAGGATGGAGAACATTTATCAAATTTCTTTCTTCCTTCAGGAACAGATCTTGAAACACTTCTTAACGACAAAGAAAAGGCACTGTTTCACACTGTCAAACAAGACGAATTCAGTTTCTTGCTAGATGTATACAAAGAAAGACCAAATCTACAACAAGAAGAAGATAGTATCAAAAATGCTACTGCTGACAAAATAAATAAGCTTTTTGATACACCAGGAAAAATTGCTTCTAGTTTTGAATTTAGAAAATATCCTATAGAAAACTACTATGTTGCAATGATTAAGCAGGCTGTCAGCAATCGAGAAAAAGGGGATTCTGACGCAGCTGGTTTTTATAATATTACAACAAAAGACCTCATGAAAAACAAAGGTCTTACTCTCGATTTTGATTGTGACCTTTCGAAAATCAAGGTAGAAAATGGTAGTCCTGTGGATACCTTAAAGGAAAAATTCTTATCTTTACCAAAAAACTCATTTTCCGATGGAATTTATAACATAAATTGTTATTATGAAAATGGAATACAGAAGAAAGTTGAAGTTACCTGCCCATTTGTTGTTGAAGATGGTGTGGGACACTTTGAAGAGGATGAAATCGTGGAAAATCAAACAAATTAGTTATTTTTGATACTAAAACAAGTTGATAGCAGCACGACTTCTATTATTTGTAACCCTCGTAAAAAAAGCCAAGTCATATAGACTTGGCTTTTTTATGGCTATTTATGTTAGTTCATTGAAATCCCAGATTTGGTCCATCCAGCCTTCATAGAAGTCTGGTTCGTGGCAGACCATAAGGATAGAGCCCTTATACTCTTTTAGAGCTCGTTTAAGTTCATCCTTGGCATCCACATCCAAGTGGTTGGTAGGCTCGTCAAGTACAAGTACATTGTTCTCACGGTTCATCAAGAGACAGAAACGAACCTTGGCTTGTTCTCCACCTGATAAAACTTGAATCTGGCTTTCGATATGCTTCGTCGTCAAGCCACAGCGAGCAAGGGCTGCACGGACTTCTGCTTGGTTGAGAGCTGGAAAGGCATTCCAAACTGCTTCTAAAGGGGTCTGACGATTGCCACCTTCCACTTCTTGTTCAAAGTAGCCAAGTTCTAGATAGTCACCACGTTCAACTTCCCCAGCAATGGGTGGGATAATGCCCAAAAGACTCTTCAATAGAGTTGTTTTACCGATACCATTGGCACCAATAATGGCAACCTTTTGATTGCGCTCAAAGGTAAGATTTAATGGTTTTGTAAGTGGGCGATCGTAACCAATCTGCAAATCCTTGGCTTGGAAGATAAAGCGTCCAGGTGTACGAGCTGGTTTAAAATCAAAGGACGGCTTTGGTTTCTCACTTTGAAGCTCGATAATGTCCATCTTATCCAATTTCTTCTGGCGAGACATGGCCATATTACGGGTAGCAACACGCGCCTTATTACGGGCTACGAAATCCTTGAGATCAGCAATTTCTTTCTGTTGACGCTCATAGGCTGCTTCCAGCTGCGATTTCTTCATGGCATAGACTTCTTGGAACTGGTAGTAATCGCCAGAGTAGCGTGTCAACTGTTGGTTTTCTACATGATATACGATATTGATCACATCATTGAGGAATGGAATATCGTGCGAAATAAGGACAAAGGCATTCTCATAGTTCTGCAGATAACGCTTGAGCCAGTCAATATGCTCCGCATCTAGATAGTTGGTTGGCTCATCCAAAAGCAAGATATCTGGCTTTTCAAGGAGGAGTTTAGCCAAAAGTACCTTGGTTCTTTGTCCACCAGATAAGGCTGTTACGTCCGTATCCATACCATAATCCATGACACCAAGAGCACGCGCGACTTCGTCAATCTTAGCATCCAAGGTATAGAAGTCACGACTTTCCAAACGGTCCTGAAGTTCGCCGACTTCTTCCATTAGGGCATCAATATCAGCGCCCTCTTCTGCCATTTCCATGTAGAGTTCATTGATACGTGCTTCGGCTTTGAATAATTCGTCAAAGGCTGTACGCAAAACATCACGCACAGTTTGACCTTCTTTGAGCACAGCATGCTGGTCCAGGTAACCTGCTGTCACGTATTTAGACCATTCCACCTTACCTTCATCAGGTAGCATTTTTCCAGTTACGATGCTCATGAAGGTTGATTTTCCTTCACCGTTAGCACCGACTAGTCCGATATGTTCCCCCTTGAGGAGACGGAAGGACACGTCTTCAAAAATCGCACGGTCACCAAAACCGTGACTTAAATTTTTAACTTCTAAGATACTCATTTTAATTCCTTATCTTGTTTTTATGTAGTAGTTTATAAAGGACCCAGGCTAGGTAGCCACCCAAAGTATTGGTCCATAAATCATCAATCTCAAAGACCCTATTGAAATCAAAGAAAAAGTCTAAAACTAGCTGTGTGCATTCGATTCCCAAGCTCAATAAAAAGCTAAACAAAATCACACGCTTCGTTTTTCTTAGTGCAGGTATAAGATAGAGAAGCTGGAAAATTAAAGGGAAGAGCAAGAGGATATTTAAAGCATTTTGTAAAAAAATCCAAAATAGTTGTATAGGGCTAGTTACTTCTCCCAGATTCCAAAGGGAGTTAAAAGGCGTCAAAAGAAAAACCAGGCGTCCAAAAGTTTGAATACCTGGAGTTACCACTCCTGTAGGAAGTTGAGGCTGGGGAGTAAAACAAAAACAGACGATACAAAGACTGTATAACACGATTCCCAGGCTTAGTAATGTTTTTCGATTCATCTTATGGATTTACTTCAGCTACTGCTTTTTGGCGATCACGTTTCATAGTATTTGAACGCAACTGTCCACACGCTGCATCGATATCTGTACCGTGTTCTTGACGAACAACACAGTTGACACCTTTTTTCTTGAGAGTATCATAGAAGGCCATTACACGCTCTTTCGGACTACGACTGTATTGGTCGTGCTCACTGACCGGGTTGTAAGGAATCAAGTTGACATATGACAATTTCTTAATGTTCTTGAGCAATTCTGCCAACTCAAGCGCTTGTTCGACTCCGTCATTGACTTCATTTAGCATGATATACTCAAAAGTTACACGGCGGTTGGTTGTTTCGATGTAATACTCAATCGCTGCAAAGAGTTTTTCAATTGGAAAGGCACGGTTAATCTTCATAATGCTTGAACGCAGTTCATTGTTTGGAGCATGAAGAGAAACAGCAAGGTTAACCTGGACTCCTTCATTGGCAAACTCACGAATCTTATGAGCCAAGCCAGAGGTTGATACGGTGATATGACGAGCACCGATTGCCATTCCCTTATCATCATTGATGGTACGAATAAAGTTCAAAACGTTATTGTAGTTATCAAATGGTTCTCCAATACCCATAACAACGATATGGCTAACACGCTCATCTTGACCACGTTCGTCAAAATATTTTTGAACCAACATAATCTGGGCAACAATTTCTCCGTTATTGAGGTCCCGTTGCTTTTTGATCAAACCTGACGCACAGAAGGTACAACCGATATTACAACCTACCTGAGTCGTTACACAGACTGATAAGCCGTAGTGTTGACGCATAAGCACAGTCTCAATTAACATACCGTCTGGTAACTCAAAGAGATACTTCACAGTACCATCGGCTGACTCTTGAACGATACGTTGTTTCAAGGGATTGACTACAAACTGCTCGTTGAGTTTGGCAATCAAATCCTTAGACAAGTTAGTCATTTCTTCAAATGTCTGAACACGTTTACGGTAAAGCCATTCCCAGATTTGATCCGCTCGGAATTTCTTTTCTCCTTGCTCTAAGACCCATTCTTGCATTCCTTGACGAGTTAAACTATAAATCGACGGTTTCATCTTTTCTCCTTATTTTCTAGTCTTTCTTACGGATGACGAAATGACGTTGTCCCTTTTCTTCATTCTGAGGTTTCTGTTCTTTACGGCGACGTCTATTTCTCTTGTCTGTATGATTTTTTTTCTTATTTTGAGAAGACTTTTTCCCTTTACGGTTGTCTTTCTCTTCTTCTTTCTTGCGCATTTTTTGGTCAAATGGTGCTCGTTTCGGTGTCTCGTTTTCTAAGACAAAATAGGCACATCCATAGCTACAATACTCGAGTAGGTAATCTTGTAAACGACTGATTTTCTCGAGAGATTCTTCAGCTCGCTCATTCTTGTAGAATCCTCGCAAGCGCAACTGCTCATTGCTCCAGTCTCCTACAATATAATCATACTTGTTTAAAACTTCCGAAAAGCGTTGAGTAAAAGCTGTTGCATCAAAGGCTTCCTTACTATTTTCAACCAAGTTGAAGGTGAAACCTTCAGCCTCGACTTTATCTCCAGATAGATGAAATTCTGGACCAGGGAATTTATTGTAATTGTATAATTCAGGTGCAATTTCTTTACGCATAATATTCCTTTTTAACGTTTACTTAATACTCTATTTTACCATATTTTTGCCATATTTACATCTTTTGATTTAAAATGAAAAAAGTCTGACGATTTCACCCTTTAATTCTAAAAGACACAACTGTAATAAAAAGAAAAAACTGGGAAAACCCAGTTTTTAAATATTATAGGTAAAGTAATTTGAAAAGTGCTACAGCGGCAATAGCAGCAGCAATCGGTGCAACTACTGGTACCCAAGCATACCACCATTTTGAATCACCCTTGTGTTCACCAAGGATTGATTTAGGAAGTACTGCGTGAAGAAGACGTGGTCCAAAGTCACGAGCTGGGTTCAAACCTGGTCCTGAAGGTCCACCAAGAGATGTTACCAAGGCCATTACTAGGAAACCAAGTGCCAAGTGTGCGATACCAAGACCTGGTGACAAGAATGGAGCCACTTGAGTTTTTGCTTGTTCAAGAGCTGCTGTTACTTGTTCTTGAGGAATTGTTTGACCTTGAGCAGTCGCTTGTGCCACTTGGTCATTAATCAATCCTTGGGCTTTAGAAAGCAATTCAGCACCAAAGAAGTTCTTTGTCATACCGAGTGCTGCGAAGAAAAGAACAAATGACCCAACAAACTCATTGATAAATCCGTTCACAGTTGCTGCATAACGTGATTCTTTTGTTCCGTGGTCGATACTTGAAATTGTTGAGAAAGTTCCCAAGATGTTATTTGGATTTTCTGTCTTCAAGTAGTAAGGACGGTGAGTCGCAACAACCAAGGCTTGTCCGAAGATTGCTCCCAAAACTTGCGCGATGATGTATTGGGCTACTTGTGACCAAGGGAAGAGACCGCTAACTGCAAGTCCAAGAGTGAAGGCTGGGTTGATGTGGTTACCAGAAACGTTACCAAACATCAAAGCTGGAATCATAACCCCCATACCGTAACCAACAGCGATAACGAGCCAGCCACTTTGGTGACCTTTCGTACCTTTAAGTTCAACGTTGGCAACTGCACCATTACCCAAGATAATCAAGATGGCTGTTCCCAAAAATTCAGTGGCATATTTGACTGCCCATGTGAAATCCATTGATAGATTCTCCTTAATATTTTTTTGACAATCCCTATTCTATCAATTTTTAAGGCTTTTAGCAACAGATTTTCTAAAAGAATCCTATGGAAACGCTTTTATTTAGGGCTTTTAAAAAGAGAGTGGGACAGAAATCGGTAATTCGTTAGAATTCGATTTCGTCGTCCCACCTCCGCACAGTTGAGTAGGGCTGTAAAAGCTGATGAAATCAGCGAAGTAGAGCCCACTCAACCACTGCGTCTTGCTCGACAATCCAAAGAAAATTGAGAGGCTAGGACTTTTGTCCCAGCCTCTTCATATCCTATTACTAACGCTGACCAAAGTCCTTAATCATCTGCTCCATTTCCTCACGACTTGGTGTCGTAAGCATATAGAGATAGTCTCCTTGCAATTCAGCAAAGGCTGCCGGCATGATTTTCTTTACTTTGAACTGCTGACCATATTTAGAGAGCAAGTCTTCTTCTGAATAAACATAGTTAGCATTGGCGCGACGAGATGTTGCCAAGCAATACTGGGTTTCAAACGGAGACTCTGGGAATGCTTCACCTGCAACGATAGCTGCATAGCCCTTGTACAAATCCAAGGAATGCGCATAATTATAGACATCGATAGTGAAGCCACCCGCTGGACGGTTATTGTACTCAATAGCAATATAATCATCACCCTCACGGAAGAACTCGATATGGAAGAAACGTTCTTTCATACCAAATTCCTTGACAATTGCCTCACCATACTTGCGAAGTTTCGGATCCATATCTTTAAGAACATAATAAGAATTGTCCATCTTGTAAATCATGAGATCAAGGGGTGTATGGGCATAGTCAAAGGTAGTTGAAAAGACAATATTTCCATCTCTATCTACCAAACCATCGAAGGTACAGATTTCACTAGAGGTGACAAATTTTTCAAAGAAATAAACGGTTGAGTGGTCCCATTCAGCCTTAAAGTGGTTTACATCATCTTCTGTTTCAAGTTTGAAGGTTGCTGCCGCACCTACTCCATTGTCAGGTTTTGCAATCATGGGAAGACCGATTTCTTTCACAGCTTTGTCAACATCTGCTTCTGTTTCAATGACAGCTCCTGGAACGACTGGTACTCCCGCTTTTTTGAAGAGTTTCTTCATTTCAGACTTAAACTTAGTCTTCTTGAGATCTTCTGGTTTGGCACCAAAAACATTGAACTGTTCACGAAGAGCAGCATCCAACTCTAGCCAGTATTCATTGTGTGATTCAATGCGGTCAATTGGACCATGCTTATAGAAAAGAAAGGCAACTGCTCGTTTAACCTCATCGATATTTTCAAGATTATCAACTCGGAAGTACTCCGTCAAGCTATTGCGCAATGGTTCATCTAGCTGTTCGTAGGGTTCTTGCCCAATCCCTAGAACTGTGATTCCTTTATTGGCTAACTCAATACTAAATTGCTGAAAATTTTGTGGGTAATAGGGTGAAATTACAAGATAATTCATAAGCAACTCCTTTTATAGACTCATATGACCGAGGAAATAAGGCATTTGTTTGCGCCACCATTCCCAGTCATGGGCAACATCGTGCCCCCATTCTGCAAACCAGGCAGGAATTTGTTTTTGGTCAAAGGCTTCTTTTAACTTGTAGTAAGAAGGAAGGCCATCCTGTTCCCAAGCACCTAGTCCAGTACAAATCACAATCTCAGCCTGACGGTAACGATCAATAAACCAACCATCATTTTGATTCCAGATATAGTCTACTGGTGAATTTTAATAGATAGCATCATCGTTGTAGTAATCTCCAACAAAGAAACGAGCATCGTAGATACCACTGAGGGCAATTACCTTGGTAAAGACATCTGGATGCTGTAGGAAGAAGTTGAGTGCATGGTAAGCTCCCATAGAGCATCCTGTTGTCATCATACCGTCAAACCAGCCTGTCTTGTGCTTGATAAAAGGAATAGCTTCTTCAATCACATATCGTTCATAGGCACGGTGCATCTCAGCTTGATCATGACTATTTTTCCAAGTCGCAAGCCAGCTCTCACTATCTACACTTGAAAGGGTAAAGAACTGCACGCGACCTTCATCGATGAAGGATGTACAAGCATCAATCATGCCAAAATCATAGTATTCATTGTGGCTACCACCTGAAGAAGCAAAGACAACAACTGGGATGCCTCCATGTCCGTATCGATTGACATACATTTCACGGTTAAGATGACCACTCCAGTGGCTAAGATGTTCAATATGCATATCCTGTCTCCTTTATACTAATTACCAATTTTCTGCAAAAAAGCGTAGGCAAGCTGGAAGATTTTCTGACCATGGCACTTCATGGTGAATGGCTCCAGCCTGAACCTTGAGAGAGAGATTTTCCAACTGCACTCCTCCTGCTATCAAATCATGATAATAGCTAAGAGAAGAGTCAATATAGGCCTGCTTGATATTACCAGCCATAAGGGTCTTATCCGTGTCATCTGCTTCTTCCGTCCCGACATAGATGAAGACTCGTTGATCAGGTAATAGTTTTTTACGCTCCATATAGCGATCAAAGGCCTCTTGGTGAAGCCAGTTGGCTGATGAGAACACTCCCAAACACCCAATCTGATCCGGATACTCCAAGCCAATAAACTGGGTAATATTGCCACCTAGAGAAGACCCAACCATAGCAGTGTGTTTACGGTCTGATTTTGTACGATAGTTTTCATCGATAAAGGGTTTGACCACTTCCATGACAAACTCAGCGTACTCGACTCCCTTACCACCAAACTGTTGACCGGGAATATTAGACTCTTGGAATTTCCATGCCGCATACTCGTTCATTCGACCAAGCCCATCATTGTCAATAGCCACAACAATCATACGGCTAATATCTGGATTCCGTTTAATGGTAGGAATGATCTTCCATGAATGACCGACATAGGATTCTTTACTGTAAAAAACATTTTGACCATCATGGAAATAGACAACCGGATAAGTTCGATCCGTGTCTTTCTCGTAGTTTTTCGGGAGAAGAACACGTACACGGCGGTCCTTGCCTGTGTATGGAACCTTGAGTTTATGCTCTCGCATTTTCAGGTAAAAGTAGGATTGATTCATTGTCAGAAAACTCTCTATATTCAAAATTTTACCTAATTATATCATAAAAATAGAAAAAAAGTCAGTTTCCGTCCAAATTTAGGACAATAAACTAACTTTTTTTACTTATTTTATTTTTTCCTCTGGTTTTTCTGATTAAAGGAGGTCATCAATTAACTCATCAACCGCATCTTTCTCAGCTTGAGGGGTAATTTCAGTAATCATAATTCCTGCCACTGCTCGCTCAACCAATCCTTCAACATCCATACGGGCTTCATACTGTTCAGCATTCTTAATTTTAGGATTTGTTTTGGGACGATCAGGCGCAAAAATCGTACAGCAGTCTTCAAAAGGTTGGATAGAAATTTCAAAGGTATCAATTTCCTGCGCAATGTCAATGATTTCCAACTTATCCATAGTTACAACTGGTCGGATAATCGGTGTATTGGTTACGGCATTGATAGCCTGCATACTTTCTAGGGTTTGGCTTGCCACCTGACCAAGACTTTCACCATTGATGATGACCAAACCATTTCGCACTTCACGGATACGATCGGTAATCCGCATCATAAAGCGGCGAGTCAGAGTCATGAGATAAGCTTCTGGAGCCTTAGCCTTAATCTCTTCTTGAATCTCCGTGAAAGGTACTTCGATAAATTGGATATTACCACCGAACTTAGTCAATTTACGGGTTAAATCTTGGGCTTTTTTGAGGGCACCTGGACTGGTATATGGTGGACTCGCAAAGTGAACAGCTTCGATATCCACTCCACGTTTTAGAGCTAGATAACCAGCTACAGGAGAGTCAATCCCCCCTGACAACATGAGCATACCTTTCCCAGAAGTTCCAACTGGCAAACCACCAGCCCCACGAATGGTCTCATAGGAAAGATAAGCCGCCTCTTCACGAATCTCCACTTGCAGATTAATATCGGGATTTTTCATCTGGGCTTGAATAGTTGGAATAACATCAAAAACAGCACCACCAAGAACTTGGTTGAGTTCTCGACTATCCAGTTCAAAGTTGTGATCACTACGTTTGCTAGAGATCTTAAAGGTCATGCCTTCCTTATAAATGTCCTGCATAATTTCTTGGACAGAAGATTTAAGAACTTCTACAGATTTTTCAACCTTATACACTGGAGAAAAGTTTTGAATCCCGAAAACCTGTTTGAGAGACTCAGCTACTGCTGCATAGTCGGCTCCATTAAGATAAGCATGGGCACGGTCGCGATCAGCAGTTACCTTGACTTGAGGATAGATAGATAAAACATCTGAGATATTATTACGTAGTTTATTGATGAAACGCATACGGTTTTTACCTTTGGTTGAAAGTTCCCCGTAGCGAATCATAATTTCTGAATATTGCATGAATGCTCCTATCTTACTTTTCTAGTTTGATTGTAAATTAATTTTAGTTTGGTCAAAAATTGCTCAACTTGACTCATGTCATTTTCTAGGTCTAGGCTGACGCGTACTGCTGACTGGGCCTTATCTTTTTCAACACCCATGGCAATCAAGGTACCCGCAGGTTTTCCTGCCTTGGACGAGCAAGCAGAGGTTGTGGAAATGAAAATATCATAGTCTTCAAATGCATGAACAATGACTTCACCACGGACACCCTTAATCCCAAAGGTCAGAATATGAGGAGCAAAGTCTTCCTCACCTGAGAAAACAAAAATATCTGGATATTCGAGTAGAGCTTGCCGAATGACTGCCTTCATCTGACTCGTTTTGCTTATAAACAAATCCAGTTTTTCCATAGCTAGACGCAGAGCCTTGGCTGTCGCAGCAATACCTGATACATTCTCAGTAGTTGAACGATAGTCACGCTCTTGGCCACCACCAGTTAATAGGGGGGTGATTTTCTTGCCAGACTTGATATAGACAAATCCAACACCACGAACTCCGTGGAATTTATGACTAGAGAAGGTCGCAAAATCCACTCGGTCAGTCAAATACTTTTCTGTCGGAATCTTAGCTAAAGCTTGAACGGCATCAACGTGGAAGGAAATCGTTGGCTTATCAGCTAATAGTTCTGATATAGCTTGAATAGGCTGGATTGAGCCGATTTCATTGTTGACTGCCATGATAGAGACTAGCGTTGTATCAGGACGAAGTAGATTTTCTAAAGAAGCTACATCTACAAATCCTTTTTCATCTACTGGTGCAAAATCCACCTCAAATCCTTGAGTCTGAAGCCAAAGAGCAGACTCCTTAACCGCTGGATGCTCAATTTCTGACACGATGATGTGTTTACCAAACTGAGCTTTTTCAAAAGCGACACCTTTGATAACCCAGTTATCTCCTTCGGTACCACCAGAGGTAAAGAAGACTTCTTCGCTTTTCTTACCAATTAAATCTGCAATCTGCTGACGAGAAGCTTCTAAAATTCTGGTAGATTGGTCGCCCAATCGATGGAGACTGGAAGGATTTCCTATAATTTTTGAAGCAACTTGCATATAGGTCTCTAATGCTTCTGGGTAAGGCTTGGTCGTAGCTGAATTATCAAAGTAAATCATGGTTTCTCACGCTTTCTAAAATCACTCCTTCTATTGTAACACGAAACAGTTCAGGCGACAAGAAATGCCGTTCAGGTTCATTTAAGTTTTTTTTAAAGATTTTGGGTATAATGAATCATGGTAAAGGAGAGAAATTATGTCTAACTATCGCAGAAAATCAAAACCTAAAACTGAACATATCAAAAAAGGCTTTACCGTCTTTCAAAAAACAATTGCAACTTTAGCCAGTATCCTTGGTTTGATTACAGCTAGTATCACTATCATGAATGCTTTAGATAAAAGCAAAGATCATAAAGATACGACTCCACAAACAACCATTATCAAGGAAGTTCAAAAGGAAGCTCCCGCTGAATCCAATGCACCTGCACAAAGTCAGTCTAATAATCAAGAAACAACTCAAAAAGAAGAAGTTCAAACACCTAGCAAGAAGGAAGATACAAAATCAGATGACAATTCTCAGAAAAATGAGCAATCTGATTCTTCATCAAATACTCCAACTACTGAAGCAGGAGTTAGCGCTAATAACGGAGCATCCTAAACATTGCTCAACACCAACAGTTACTTCTTTGGTATTTTTATTTGCTAGTTTTTCATTTCATTTTTATCACAAAAAAACCAGGAACTAATATCCCTGGTTTTTCATTTTTAAAACAAGATATTCTGCATCGAATGAAGATTCGTACTTAGTCTTCTTTCCCTTTTTTGATAAAGGTTGCAGAGAGAACCAATCCAAGACTAGCTAGGAAGGCTAAGCCTACTGAATCTTGCTCACCAGTTGCTGGAAGTTGACCTTTAGCATCAGTCGCTGGTGCATTTGGTCCTTCTGGTTCTTGTTTTTGGTTTGTTGAACTTGAAGGTTGCTTGTGATCCGCGATTGGTGTAACTGAGTTTGCAACAGGCTCTTTATATTCTGGAACCTCATTCTTAGCTGCTTCAACCCAATTAACGCCACCCTTGAATTCTGGAAGCTCATTCTTGTCCGCTTCAACCCAATTAACTCCGCCCTTGAACTCTGGAACATCATTCTTAGCAGCTTCAACCCAATTAACGCCACCCTTGAACTCTGGAATGTCATGAACAGCTGCTTCTGCAGCATTAACGCCACCTGTAAATTCAGGAATTTCAACTACTGGTGGTTGCTGTTCTCCCTTACTTGAAAGAACTTCCGGTTCTGGATCCGGAGTTGGTTTCGGATCTGGAGTTGGCTCTGGATCTGGAGTTGGCTCTGGATCTGGAGTTGGTTTTGGATCTGGAGTTGGCTCTGGATCTGGAGTTGGTTTTGGATCTGGAGTTGGCTCTGGATCTGGAGTTGGTTTCGGATCTGGAGTTGGCTCTGGATCTGGAGTTGGTTTCGGATCTGGGGTTGGTTTTGGATCTGGAGTTGGCTCTGGATCTGGAGTTGGCTCTGGATCTGGAATTGGTTTTGGATCTGGAGTTGGTTTTGGATCTGGAGTTGGCTCTGGATCTGGAGTTGGTTGCTCAGGTTCTTCTGAAAGTTCTTGATAGTAAGTCGTCATTTCATAGAACTCTGGTTTGCCACCTTCCCAAATGAGTTTGACATCAAGTAACGGAGCCTTATCTCTGACTGCAAATGTTTGGAAGCTTGAAGTAATTGCTCCCAAATCTGTCCAAGCACCGTTTCTGTCTGTTTTCAGAGTGCGAGCAAGTAAACGCGCTGCTACTCCTTTAGGCAGACTAGAAACAAGTCGGATGTGGTTGGCGTCTGTTGGTTCTGACAAGTGGTATACTAACTCACCTTGGTCTTTCTCAGCCTTATAGCTTGTCAATACTTTGCCATCTACAAGATTTGTGTAAAGGTTGCCTCGACTTTCTCCACCATTTCCTTGAACAGTTGGGTCGTTGATTGGTTTCACAAATTCGCCGTCATTGATAACTAACTCAGTAAATCCAACAAAACGAGCATCGTAATTAGCAGTGAAGAGAACACGGAGATAGTTAGCTTTAACTGGACTTGCAAGTTCACCTTCAATGTAGCGATTTCCAGGCATCTTAGAATCATGTGTCCATCCATCTGTCAATGAATCATCGCGCATTTCATTAGCGACACCATCACCTACTGTCACAACATCTGTCCATGTCTTACCATCTTGACTAACCTGAATCTTACCATCACGAAGATAGTTCTTCGTACCATCTTGGATATAGGCTCTAATCTTCTTGATTTCACGTTCGCTACCAAGTTTCAAGGTAATATGACCATCTTTACGTGCATAGTCAGAGAACTCTACAAAGTTATTGTAAACACCATCAAACAACTGATCCAAATTCTTGATCTTGCGAACATCATTTGCACCGTAGTAGGCATCAATTCCCATAGATGTAGAATCAAGTTTAGTTGGCTCCACTTCTTTTGTCTTAACGAGTAAAGATGTCGCTGTCACTGCTTGTTCTTGGTCAGTCTTATTAACCAAACGAGCATAACGTACCAAGGATTTATCAGTTACTTGGTTAGCTGGATACCATTCTTGTGCATTTGGAGAGAATTCTAAGTCAAGGGCTGGATTTCCAATACCAATAGCCTGAATACTTTCAGCTTGGTGTAGACGGTCTAGCTTCATACCCAAGTAGCTATGAGCTGGAAGCTTAGTGCCACTTGGAATTTGCATGTCATAACGACCGAGACTGTCATATACTGGTGTTGATTTCAAACTTTCAACATTAGTATCTGTCATCTCGCTATTGCCAGCACGTGTTTCAACTGAGAAGTCAGCGATACGCCACCATAGATTGATATTCTTGGTGTTACGAACACGGATGTAGCGAGCTGAAATTGGAGTTTCAATCTCTTTGGTTTGTTCACCAGCTAAACGATCCAATTCTTGCCATGAAGTACCATCTGTAGAATACTCAAGAACACCTTCTGCCAATTTATCTCCTGATCCTTGAACGAGGCGGACCTTAGTTACAGGTTTGACTCCACCCAAGTCTAGTTGAACCCAACCACCGACTGGAGTTGTATCTGTTCGATCAGCATTTGCAAGCATGGCTTCAGTATTGTCACGACCATCTGTAATCTGAGCAACTGTCGTATTGTACTTGTACATAAGATTTGGACTGATGGTCACTGTAGCTGCCTGTTTAGGACGACTTACTTCTACAGGACGGTTCACAGCGATTTCTCGGACAGCAAACCAAGTGTTCTCACGATCAGAAGTTGCAATCATTCGAACAGCTTTAGCATTGATATTGAGATTTTCAAATTTAAGAAGAGGCTCATTACCAGTGTAGCTTGGTTCTGAAAGTGTTACCCACTCATCATTTTCATTTAGGTACTCAACCTTAGCATTGTTAAAGGTATCGCGTGGATTTGCTTGAGTTCCCATTGCAAATGTCAAGTTTTGAATTGGAACAGCTTTATTAAATTTCAAACCAATGTAGTCACCAGTTTGGATGCTGTTTGGTGATTTGACAAGGGCATGTGTTCCTAAATCACCGTCAGTGACTTCAGCAAGTCCACCTTCTACACCTGTACGGTTTGTGATAAAGGTGCTGATTACTTGGTCTGGGTGTAGGGCTTTTTGAACTTCAGTTGCCAATACTTCACGAAGGCCAAGCAAGAATGGACGGATATGTTGTACACCCAACTCAGCTCTTTCATCATGGTCTACATAATGGAAAGTATAAGTTTGTGATTGTTCATAAAGTTTCAAGCCCTTGTAATAGCTATCCCAAAGTCTAGCAGAATCATTGTTTTCAATAGCTTCTGATCCATCTAGGAAAGCACTCAAAGCATCCATTTGGTCAATGGCATTATCCAACCAATAGTGGATTTGAGCACGCATCTTTTCGTCACCAGATGCTTTATAAAGTTGTGCTGCAGCTTTTAGTTTAGCAAATTCTGCACGCAAGTCAGCACGCTCTGCGCTGACATCTTGACCAGCTTTCAACTTAGACATGAAGGCCGCCAATTTTGGTGCGAGTTCAACAGATTCTTCCAATTTCACAACACGACCATCCATGTTTTGGTTGATCATATGTTTACCAAGTTCACGGAAGGCAACAGATGTTTCACTGTCAGTAAATTTACCTGTTTCAACAAAGTTGAAGGCGATGTCATTTACTTTCTTAGCTTCTTCTTCAGACTTCCATTGTTTCCATGCATACTGAGCTGCAGAGAAGAGAGCAATCTTAGAAGGCTCAGATTGTTGCATTGGGTTCAACATGATACCTGAAAGGAGGCTTGGGTCCACATTTGGATGAAGGAATTTCTCACCGCCACCCAAAATCAAGTGTTGTTTAGAGTTATCTGTAACAGGCCAGTTAATCCATAGAGAAACTGGGCGGTAGGTCTTACCTCCTGCAGTCAGATTATTCTTAAGGTTTGAAAGGAAGCTTTCAGATACTTCACCCCAAATCTTACCACCAGTAAGGGTCATAGAAGTTGAAGTTGGAAGATTTTCATTTAGAGATTTCAACTCATCTTCACGACCATTACCCCAATACTGACCTGGGACAAAAATCATTTCCTTACGAAGGCCAACATAAGTTGCTTGTTTTTCAGTCAACCAATCTGTCATGTCCTTCATCAAGCGGTTGTAGCTATTGTAGCCACCAACTGGACTTGGAGCATCATCTGCCAAAATACCGAACTCACGAACACCGACATCCATCAACTGAGTGAATTTAGCCTTAATAGTTTCAAGGTCTTTTTGGTAATCAGCATCGTTGCCAAAACGGATACGGTTGTTCATGAATGGGTGGATGGTCCAAACATAACGAGTCTTGTTTTGGTTTCCGACACGCGCCAATTCACGGATTTCAGCTAATTTTTCTTCTGGATAGAGTTCACGCCATTTCTTGTTGTGGTATGGGTCATCTTTTGGTGCAAAGAAGTATTGGGTCAACTTCAAGTCACCACCAAAGCGCATCAATTCAGCACGATCAGCATTGCTCCATGGATTTCCATAGTAACCTTCGATAAAACCACGATTCTTAATTTCAGCGTAGTCTTCAACAGTTACATTACGTAAAACTGGAGCTTCGCTTTCATTAAGCATGTGTTTAAGAGTCGTCAATCCATAGAAGACAGCATCTGTATCTTTACCGACGATAGAGATTGTATTGTTCTTGATTGACAAAGCATAAGCATCAATCTTATCAAAGAGTCCTTGAGAAATACCAGATATTTCTTTTTCTGCCTGTGAATGTTGACCATGAACACCAAGATAGATATTTGTAGCACCTGCTACTGCTGCTCGACTGCTTGTGTAAGAGATTTGATGATCTTGTAGTACACTCTTCAAGCGGTTGCGAGTATAAATATCTAGCTGATTACCCATGACAAGATTCACTTGTTTTTGAAGTTTAGTGACACCTTCACCATAAGTGACTTTTTGTGGTGTTGGGAATACCTTGTATTCTTTCTTGAGATAGTCTTGGCTTTGTGCTGCAGCAGCAATCGCATCATCACTGGCTGGTTTTGTAGCTACAAAGCTATCAGCAAGTTCAGTTGTACCATCGCCCACTTCTTCAACTCTTGGTTGTTCTGGAGTCACCGGTTTCTCGGGAGTTACAGGTTTTTCTGGAACAACTGGTTCTTCTGTTTCACTATCAGAAAGCGGCTTGAGTAGTTGAATTTCTGCGGCACTACCAAATCCTGCGACACCTGACAGAACTTTAAATTCTACCTTATTAGTTTCAACTGCCGCAAAATTAACAGTTTTTTCTTTAGTATTATTTTCCCAAGTTCCTGATGCAACCTTAACCATTTGACCATCTTTTTGAGCATAGATTTCATAAGAAGTCACGACTCCGTTACCACCACCTGGACGTGGAAGATAAGTCAAACCATTGACTTTTTCAGGAGCATTCAAATTCATTGCAACTGTATATGGAGCACGGTCTCCAGTCCATTTAGAATGCCAGAAGGTATTCGGATCATTATCGAAAGCTTTTTCAACTGGTCCTTCAGTCTCTGTTCCTGGTGTTTCCTGACTAGTTGCAGAAACTGTGAAATGATCTGTTGGGATTAAACGTGGGTTTACAAATGCTTCATTCGACAACTCTGCACTATGCAAGATTCCTTGGAAGCCACCGATTGTTTCAAGTGGAAGTACCAAGCTATTGTGAGCCAAGCGCGGATGAGCTGGATTTGCAATACGCTCAACCTTTTCACCGTCTACATAAACTTCTGTTTTTTGTGGTTTCGTAACAACAGAGATTTGATAACGTTTATTCTTCTCTAGCTTCTTGTTGAATTGAATATGGAATTGTTCAAATTTATAAGCAAGATAGCCATCCTTGTCTGCAAGATAAAGTTGGTTGTCCCCACTTGTAGAGAAGACTTGCTCTCCATCACCTGTAACAGTTACATCCAATTTCAAAACATGACTCGGACCAACATCACCTACTAAACCTTCGATACTAGAATCTTTTTCAAAATTCAAACCTGCTTCTGTTTTCTTCACATTCTTAGCAAGATATTCCTTGATCGTTTCTGGTTTAATGGTGAATAGGTCGCTATCTTCTATTGTCTTTTCTGGGTTTGAACGTGGTGCATAAACACTTGTTGGTTGGATACGGTCTGCATAGGTCTTAGCTGCACGATCTGAACCCCAAGTGCGTTCTGCAGTTGATTGCATACTCTTGAAGAAGCGTTTAAAGATATCAAAAGATGTCAGTCCAGTTTCATGTAAGTCAATGTTGTCATTCCAGACTGCATGACCACCACCAAGGATATTTGGATTAGATGCTTCTAAGCGTGGTCCTCCACCAGTTGAGAAGTCATTTGGTGTCCAGCGGTTGTATTGAGTTTCATAGTTTGCATAATCCCCATAACCACCTTGACTATTGCTTCCACTTGGAACACTGTAGGTTGGAATATCTGTGATATTGATAATCTTGGCACCCTGAGCAATTGCTGCCTGTGGACGTTGCCAGTGGATACTCCAGATATCCACTTCTACATCTTTCCAATCCACTGGCGTAGTTCCTTGTTTGGCAGAGAGTGAACCCCAAATACGTGGTGTTAAGCCCTTACCTTTGATATACTGAATCATATCATTGACATAACGACGATAACTTTCAGGACTTCCATAGTACTCATCTGTACCGATATGAACTGTTGAAACGCCACGAAGTGGTGCGTCTTCACCATCGAGTAATTTATCATAGACTGATTTAACAAAAGCCAGCGTTTCTTCGTACTTGTTATCCAAGTCGAGCATTGCTACACGTTCTACATTGTGTTTTCTCGCACTAAGTTGACCCTTGTACATCAAGTCTGGACGGACCTTAACAAATGAAAGGGCGTGGCCTGGTGTATCAATTTCAGGAACAAGGTTGATATGCAAAGCTTTAGCTAACTTGATAATTTCTTGCATTTCTTCCTTGGTATAATGCTCGTCAGATGTTAATTTTTCACCATTTTCACCGACAACATCAGTTTCTACACGGAAGCCTGTCTTGGCATTTTTAAGAACATAATCCAATTCTTCTTGTTGGCTGAGATGTTTACCTTCCACGTGTTTATCGAGGAAGATATAGTTGTCGTTCAAGTGCAATTGAAGATCGTTCATCTTGTAGTAGGCCATGTTGAGCATGATATCTACAAGCGTATCATAAGGGATAAACTTACGACCTGTATCTAGCATAAAGCCACGATGGCTAAAGCTTGGGAAGTCACGGATTTCTCCGTTTTGCAAGTCATTTTCACCCATTTGAAGAAGGGTACGTGTAGCATAAAAGGCTCCTGCATTGGTCGCAGCTTCTACAGTGATAACTCCATCTTTAATGGTGATACCATAGCCTTCTTTGCCGTAACCCTTGTCTTCAACCTTCTTAAACTCAATACGGTTTTGTGCTTCTTGACCACCGGTTGCGACTTCCAAACCACGATTTTCAAGGTCAGTTTGGTAGAACTTAGCTTCCTTGTCAAATCCAGAATTCCCAACGGAAATGACAGTTTCAGACGTAATAGAAGTTTTACCTTCAGTGCCGTACCATTGTTGAACTGCTGGGGCAACTGCAGGTTTGGTTCCAACGCCTTCATCAGCATGCAAGCCTTTAATGACAACTTCAAATTCTTTTGTGAAGGTATGGTTATCATTGGTTTGTTGGACCATCACTTTGACATGTTGTTCTGTCAGCGGTGTGTAGATTTTATTATTTAGGTCGATAACACCTTGCTTATTGCTTCCAATCAAGCTAACTTGACCAGGTAATTTAGGCAATACAAGTGATTTTCCGTCTTCAGCAACCGCTATTTCTGTAACTTGACGAATATCTGTTGGTTTGCTGGTGTCTGGAATATTTGAGTAGGCACGAATTTCTTGAATACCCACATTTTTCCATTGCATAGTACCGGCTTGATAATCTGTAATTTCAAGTTTAAGATACTTAGCTTGAACGGCTTCTTTTAAGTCAACTTTTTCATCTAGAACCGGAGTTCCTGTTCGTTGATGAGCCAACTTCCATTCTCCAGGACCTGATCCATTGACTTCGTCTTGACCTGCATAATAGAGATTCCAAGATTTGATGTTTGGATCATTTTGCTCGCCACGAACACGACGGTCCCAATCGATTTCCACATGCTTGATTAAGGTTGTCTTTTCAAGCTTAAATTCGATTGTTGGTTTCACAACATCACGGTCAGTTGCCCAACGAGTATCTGGATTTCCATCAATCGCCTTCTCAGCTGTAAATGGTGTGTTCGCTTCATGGTTTGATGCTGTCGCAGTAGCCTTTTCCAAATGATTGACATCTGGAGTTTCAACCAAATCTTTAGTAACTGGCTTTTCTGCTGGTTTAGCTACTGGTGCTGCTTCTTCTTTTGGAGTCTCAGCTGGTTTTGGTGTTGCTTCTTCCTTAGGAACTGGAGTTTCAGCTGGTTTTGGAGCTACTTCTCCAGTATTTTCAGGCTGAGCTTCCGCATCAGTCGGATTCGTTTCAGTAGGATCAGTTGGTTTTGCTGATTCAGCTTTTTCAATAGCTGCTGCTATATCCGCTGGTAACTTATCCAGGGGCTGAACCTGTGTCACCGTGCCTTCTGTCTCTGCTGGCCCTTCTGTTTCTGCTGCTTGAACCATACCAGCACCAAAAATGCTTGCACCAATCATGACAGAAGCCGCGCCAATTGCAAACTTACGTATACTGTAATGACACCGTCTCTCAAAAAAATGTTTTCCCATTTTCTATATTTCCTTTCCAACGCTTAAACTGGGTAAGCGTTATCATTTCCCTTTTTAAAAAGGGAGGACCAAGAGGTCCTCTCTAGGTGTTTGGTTTTCTCCATTACAATAAGTTAGGAGTTTGAGTTTTCATAGTATAAAACTCTATTATATTTTAATCTTCTTTTCTTTTTTGAAGAAATAGAGCAGACATTGCTAATGTAAGACCAGCTATGAAGAGGTGTTCAGTTGTGCCTTCACCTGTTTCAGGAAGTTTTGACTGATCTGCTTCTTTTTGTGCTGCTTGCATAGCAGGTGTTGGTGTAAGAGCTGGTTTCTGATCAAGTTTTTCTGCAACTGGACTTGTCTGATTGTCTCCTGCACCTAATGTTTCTTTATACTCAGGAACATCATTCTTAGCTGCTTCAACCCAATTAACGCCACCCTTGAATTCTGGGAGCTCATTCTTGTCCGCTTCAACCCAATTAACGCCACCCTTGAACTCTGGAACCTCATTCTTAGCAGCTTCAACCCAATTAACGCCACCCTTGAACTCTGGAATGTCATAAACAGCCGCTTCTGCTGCATTAACGCCACCTGTAAATCCAGGGATTTCATGAACAGCTGCTTCTGCTGCATTAACTCCACCTGTAAATTCAGGAATTTCAACTACTGGTGGTTGCTGATCTCCCTTACTTGAAAGGACTTCAGGTTCCGGAGTTGGTTTCGGATCCGGAGTTGGTTCTGGATCCGGAGTTGGTTCTGGATCTGGAGTTGGCTCTGGATCTGGAGTCGGCTCTGGATCTGGAGTTGGCTCTGGATCTGGAGTTGGTTTTGGATCCGGGGTTGGCTCTGGATCTGGAGTTGGCTCTGGATCTGGAGTTGGTTTTGGATCTGGGGTTGGTTCTGGATCTGGAGTTGGTTCTGGATCTGGAGTTGGTTTCGGATCTGGAGTTGGCTCTGGATCTGGAGTTGGCTCTGGATCTGGAGTTGGTTTCGGATCTGGAGTTGGCTCTGGATCTGGAGTTGGTTCTGGATCTGGGGTTGGTTTCGGATCTGGAGTTGGCTCTGCAGTTTCTTTAATTTCTTTCAAGCCTTCTACCAATTTATTAAGTCCGTTTGGAGTTAATAAGTTATGTTCTGCAAGGCCATTCTTGTAAGCTTCAACAGCCGCCAAGTATTCTTTCGCATCTTGACGATCAATCTTACGAACACGTTCTACTTCAGCATTGTATGCAGCTTCATCTAATGGTTTATCCTCTTCAACTGGAAGAACGAAGCGTAATTCCGCTGCTGAAATATGTCCAGGATCACCGTATGTTTCGTTACCAGTAAAGATTGCTTTCTTCACTTTGATTGGAGCATCGAAGTTAATCACTTTTGTTTTCGCATTATTTTCCCATCCAGTAAAGCTAAAGTTATGTTCTTGTCCTTTTTCATCAATCACTGTAAGGCTACCGCTCATCACACGTCCATTTGGACCTGAAGGGCGAGGAACATATTCAAAGCGAGTTGATTCCATCGGATTATTGAACTCTACTGTTAATGGTTTTCCTAAGCTATTCACTCCATAAGGTGTATGCCATAAAGTATTTGTATTTCCATCAAATGCATACCATACATTATCTGCTTCTTCATAAGGAGCATCAAGATCATGAATATCGTCCCAATCTGGAGCGCTACGTTTCACCGCAAGTTTTTCTTTAGCTTCGTTAACGCGTTCTACAAGAGCTTTAGCGTCATCCACACTAATATCATCGTCTGCTTCTAATAAAGCTGCTACAGCGTCTTTATATGCATTTAATGAATCTTGTTTGTAGTTGCCATTTACGATTGGAGTATTCTTTTCGTATGCTTCATCGATGATCATCTTACCAGTTAACTTAATTTCTTCAATTTCAAGGTTATCTAACATAAAGTCTTTATAACCTTTGAAGTTGATTTCGTTGTTATCTGTAGCTCCTTTAGTATCGGCACCACGCGCATTTGAGTAAATACCAATCCAAGTGTTTCCACCTTTTTCACCAGTAACATAGAAGCTTACTTTCTTAGGAGTTGATGAATTTTCCCAAGTGTTTTCTAAGTCGTATTTCGTTAATTTACTACGACGAGAATTTTCGCCATTACCGATAACGAATGAGTATGCTCCATTTGAACCTGCTTCATACTCGAAGGTTACTTTATAAGTCTTACCTTCTTCGAAGCGGAAGTTTTGTGGAATTGTTTGGTAAACGAGTTTGTCATAACCTGATAAACCGTTCGTCTTCAATGACCAATTGCCTTCGATGACATCGTTTACTTTCTTACCATTCCATCCACGTTGAGTATATGGTTCGTGTTTCTCAGATAAGTGAGTACGGTTATCTTGTACGCCTTCAACATCGCCGACTACGAATGGGAAGATACCTTGAGGCACTTCTTCAAAGTCTTGTTTGAATTTACTATTTCCTGTATCGTGTTTTTCGTTGTACATTACAGATTGATTTTCAAATACACGAATTTCATCGAAGTAAGTTGCTGCTGCATCCGCATCACGTCCAAGTTCTAATGTCACATTAGAAACATCTTCGCCTGTTGTGAAGTATACATACATGTTTTGGAAGTAACTTGTATTATCCACAGTTGCGTTCTTCGAAAGTGTGTTATGCGCATGTGCTTGTACATAGTTCTTCGCGATTGATTTGTTAGTGTAGTTAGAAATCACTTTGTCGCCTACACGGATTGTGATATCTGCACGTGCATCACTTCGGTTATCTACACCTACATAAACAGCATATCTTGTATTTGGTTTCAAGTCTGTTAAGCGTTGTTTCAATGTCACACGTTCAGCGTTTCCTTGAATACGTAACATTTCGTTAGCCCCTTGAGATTTCACGATTTCAGCGTGTTCGCTGTCACCAGTTTTTTCCCAATGATCTAATGTTCCGCTGTTAAAACCTTGGTCATAGATGTGTAGACCTTCACTCCAAACCATTGTCTTCTTGCCTTGAGGAGCTTTGTAAAGTACATATGGTTGGTTCGCATCTCCCGTAATTTGAATCTTACGGTCTGCGCCGACTGTTAATTCTACAACATCTTTCTTACCTTGGTCTGTTAAACGGTAAAGGTATACTTTATCTCCAGTCCAATCTTCTGGAAGAGTCCATTCAGTTGTTCCACCTTCAGTTGTGTAGAAGTACATCTTTTCTTTGTCGCCTGTTAAAGCTTTACCATTTTCATCCCAGTTCCATGGTACTAAGTAGCTTCTACCATTTTCGATAACACGACCGTTTAATGTTGTGACACGTTTACGGTAATCTGGGCTATTAGGGTCGTTTGATTGACGAACAATTTTCACTTCGTCCCCATTGTCATTTGTTAAATGTACTTCCATCTCTGGAGTCCACTTGTAGTTTTGACCGTTGTCGCTCATCGCAACTGGGTCACCGTTCACCCATTTAGAAACTTTGTAGTGTTGGAAGAACTTCGTCATGATGTTGTTTTCGAAGAGGTTACGAATATATCCTTCGTAGTCGCTTCGACCTTGCCATCCTTCGAAGTCTTTCATGTTATATCCACCAAGTAATGGATAGTTAGCGGCACCACCGTAGCTTGGATAGTCACCCACCCATGAATCTTTTTGGTGGTTACGAATGAATCGAGTGATGTTTGAGTTAATACCCTTCAGTGAATATCCACCGTAAGTTAAGTCAGCTGCCCAGTGTTGGAATGTTGAGTCATATTCCGCACCGAAGCCCCACTCGATAGCCATACGCCAGCCTTGAGAGTTTAATTCTTTAGCAAGTACGTGAGTTGGCCAAGCAGTGTTATCTCCTGATTGTCCGTTACCCCAAACGTCCACATAGATGAAGTCTAAGTCAGCACCTAGTTTTTCTCTTAACTCTTTCCAACGATCCAAACGTCCATGAGCTAAGTCATATTCTGCATCGATGTTGATACCTTGGTCTAACCAGTTCCAACCGTACATATATGTTCCGTCAGAGTTTCTACGTAAAATAGCTTCACTGAAGTATTTAGATTCAGGATATGTTTCAGAAGCATTAACGTGAATACCGATTTTAGCTCCATATTCTTTTGATCTTGCTAATAATTTCTTGAAGTCTTCAACGCCACCGATTCTCTTACCGATATCCGCATAGTTTAAGTGACCTGAGTCGTGACCTTCACTACCATACCCTTTAAGTAGGATTGATTGGCCTAAACCATCTGTGTGTAAGTTAATCTTCTTAATACCATCTAATGTCATTAAGAATGGGTTTTGCGCTTGAGATGCGAAGTTCATCGCAATACGATACGCTACTAAATCTGGAACAGATTCTGCCCCTTTAGGATTGTTCATGATATTACGATATGCAATCGCACCATCTTGCCAGTCTACCACATTATCTTTGTTTAAGTCTTTTGTAATGACTACTTTAGAACTTGGTAATTCTAATGTGTATTCTGGGAATACTAAGTTCTTATAAGCACGTTGGTACCAGTAAGGTGAGCTTTGAATACCTAAGTAGTTTACGCCTTCAACACGTTCTAACGCTGTTGTTAAACGTGCAAAGTCATTTCCTCTATAAGTAAATTGAGAGTTACTCCAAACAGATGCTGCTAATTCATTAGAAGAAACAAATCCATACATGAAGCCGTAAGTATATTCATTCATCTTGCCTTTTTTCAAGTCTAAATGATAGTCTCCACGGTTATGTGTGTTTGTAGACATTTGAGCTCCGTCGAATTTTGCACCTTGTTTGTTAGAACCAACAGAAACAAGTGTGTTTCCTGGGAATTCAATGGTTTGGATTAATTTGCGAACATTGTCGACTGGTTTACCCATTTCGACATTGTTTTTGTTCACTACTTTTGTCACATCGAAGTGCATTTCGTTGCCGACTAATTGTAATTTTACAGTGATTTCAGCGTTGATGAATTCATCATCGTTTCTTACTTTCATTACATATTCTGCAGTAGTGTCATCAATCTTACGGTATTGAACTTCTGGAGTGACTAATACACCGTTGATTGACATTTTATCTAATTTTTGAACTTGACCTGTTAACGTTTTTCCATCTAATTCATATTCTTTAACACGTGGAAACGCTGTGTCGATAATCGCTTTTAATTGTTCTGATTGTAAAGTTTCATAGTGAACATCTTGGTCATTGCGACGTAACCCATCATCCACAGCAGGAGTTTCTTCTTCAGGTTTGATGTTATCTTGGTTATCCGCTTTGATCGATACAGAAGATAATTCTGTACCGTAAGTACCAGCTTTGAGGTAAACTTTATTCACATCCGCTAAAGCGTTCTTGACAACTTCTGGAACAACTTCTGTGCTAAATAAATTTTGTCCATTATTTGTAGCATTTAATTGACCGTCTTTTTTGTAAACGATAGATAGGTGGTTTTCTTCACCTACATTTGGTGCTTCTACACGAGTCTTACTATACCAAGTGTTTACATTTGGTCCTTTGTATTGCCAGAACCAACCGCCCTTGTCATACCCAACAAAGATGTTATTGTCATTATCTTTATATTTTAGATATACCCCAAAACGTGTTTCAGCTGGAGGAGTGTTTGCCTTGAACGTTAAGTCAACGCTTACATTTCCTTCCGCATCCGCCTGTAATCCAGCTTTTTCAAATAAAGCTTCGTTTGCTCCATTGTCGTTAGCTGTTGTTGAAGTTAATTTGTTGTAGCGTACTCCGCCTTCTTCAACGACTTCAACATTCCCTTTCACACGGCTTACTGAGTCCCACTCTTTTTTCACTTCGGCAGTAGCGTCGCTAGTTTCTCCCGTTGCTGCTTCAGCTGGTTTATTTTCTGAAGGTTTATTCTCAGCTGGTTTGTTTTCAACTGGTTTTTCTTCCTGAGGTTTGTCCTCTTTTGGTTTTTCTTCTTTATCTTCAACTTGTTTATCAAGTGCATCTAGACCCGCTGGTTTAGTTGTTTCAATACCTTTGATATAGTTTTGAATCCACTCTAATTGAGCAGGTGAGAAAAGAATACCACCACTACGTTTACCAGATACACCATTTTGGTGAATACCAATTAATTTTCCATTTTCATCAAAGATTCCGCCACCACTGGCACCAGGTTCACTTCCTTGGTAACTAATTCCACGAACGCCCTCTCCATGGTCATTAATATCTTCGACAGTGGTATTAAGGATTGGATCAAGCTCTCCTTTTGGATAGCCAAATACATGTACCTTATCTCCTGTCTTGATAGTTGATGGTTTATCCGCAACTTCAACTGGAGCATTTGCAAGTGGACTGCGAAGTTTGACAATGGCTAAGTCATTTTTATAACCTTTTAGGAAGCCTTCACGGTCCCAGTGTTTTACATCATTTTTACTAAACTTAACGTCTGGTGCACCTTCATAAGAAACCGTATACACATCTTTATCACTTTCGATGTTGTCTGCTACCTTACGATTATTGCCATCCGGAACATCCTTGATAAAGTTATGAGATACTGATAAGACAAGATTTTCTCCGATAACAACCCCACTACCAATACCAGCTTCGCTCTTAATTTCAACAGTCGCACCGTAGTTCAATTCACCGTTTTTTGTTTTAGCAACATCTTCTGGAACTAAACTTTTATCTTCTTTTGCTAAATCATCTTTTGAAGCAGAATGTCCACTATCTTCAGCCTTATCGAGTTTTTCACGCAAATCTTTTGGAAGTTCATTTTCGGTTGTTTCAGTTGCAGATGGTGCTACCGCTTCTTTTTCTTTCGCAAGTATTTCTTCCTCAGTTTTTGGTCCCTCAGTAACTTCAGGAGAACCTTGATCTTCCCCAGGTTTTGGCGCTTCAAAATCATGTCCATTATCATTTTTTGCATTTGCCAGAGCTGCTGCTAAATCAGCTGGCATATTTGCAGTAGAACCAGTTTGTGCTGTATCTGCCAAAACAGTGCTTGTTCCAAAGAATGTTGCACCAATGACAACAGAAGCAACACCTAATGAAAATTTCCGAATACTATATTTACAACGTTTTTCAAATAACCTTTTATCCATTATATTTTTCCTTCCTGCTTAAAAAGTAAGCGTTTGCATTTCATCTTAAAAAAATAACCCCCTTCATTATTTTCGCTTATTTTTTAAACATATAAATATTTCTTATACCATTTTAATATATCAAAAACCGGTTTAAAAATCAATACTATATTAGTTAAAATTAGTAAAAGTAAAATCTAAATTCCGAACCAGACTGAAAGTCTTTTTACTACAAGAACACCTATAATTATAGGCATAAAAAAGAAATCACCTTCGAAAAATTAGAGTAGGTTATCCCCATTTTCGAAAGGTAATTTCTTGAATTTTTATTCTATTTTCAAACAATTTATTGTTGTAAGACTTTTCGAGGTTTTGTCCCTTCAGCAGGACCAATAACTCCAGCCATCTCTAATTCTTCCATCAATCGAGTGGCTCGATTAAATCCAACCGAAAGACGGCGCTGAATCATGGATGCACTTGCTTTTTGAGTTTCAATAACCAAAGCCTTGGCTTCTTCGAAAAGTGGATCTCCAGCATCATCGCTAGAACCAAATTCACCTTCTGACTCAGATACTTCTCCTGGGTCAAAGCTTTCATCATAATCAGCATCAGCTTGAGCCTTAATGAAGTTTACGATACGTTCAACATCATCATCTGAAATAAAGGAGCCTTGGAGACGAACAGGATGGTTTTCATCAATTGGTTTAAAGAGCATATCCCCTCGACCAAGCAATTTCTCCGCACCATTTTCATCCAAAATCGTACGTGAATCCGTTCCAGAAGATACAGCAAAGGCTACACGTGAAGGCACATTTGCCTTAATCAAACCAGAGATAACATCCACTGAAGGACGCTGGGTTGCAAGAATCATGTGAATACCAGCTGCACGCGCCTTCTGTCCAAGTCGGATAATGGCATCTTCTACTTCCTTGCTAGCAACCATCATGAGGTCAGCCAACTCATCCACAATCACGACGATTAAAGGTAGAGGTACTTGTTTGTACTCTGATTGAGCGTTAAACTCGTCGACCTTAGCATTGAAACCAGCAATATTTCGAACTCCGACTTTGGCGAAAAGTTCGTAGCGGTTTTCCATCTCATCAACGACTTTTTGAAGGGCCTTGCTTGCCTTACGAGGGTTGGTCACAACTGGAATCAAGAGATGAGGGATATCGTTGTATACTGAAAGTTCAACCATCTTAGGGTCCACCATCATAAACTTAACCTGATCAGGGCGGGCCTTCATCAAAATACTTGCGATGATTCCATTAACTGCAACGGATTTACCAGAACCTGTAGAACCGGCCACTAGCAAGTGAGGCATTTTTGCCAAATCAAAACTACGAGCTGTTCCGTTAACGGCCTTCCCGAGAGGGATTTCTAGAAGATTTTCAGGCTTAGTCTGAGACTGTTCCCAAAGCTCACGGAAGGATACCGTTGCAATTTCCGAGTTAGGAACTTCGATACCTACCAAGGATTTCCCAGGAATCGGTGCTTCGATACGGACATCTTTAGCAGCCAAGGCCAGAGCTAAATCGTCTGCTAGGTTTGAAATACGGTTGACACGGACACCAACTGCAGGTTTAACCTCATACTTGGTCACCGACGGACCGATTTCTGCTCTTTCTACAGTCACTTTAATACCAAAACTTGCGAAGGTCTCTTCCAAAATTTTAATATTTTCTCGAACGATTTTCTTTTCTTTAGACTGGTCTTTTGGTTTGTCTGGCGCAAAGAGTTGCAAGCTTGGGAGCTTATACTCCAAAGCCTTTTTAGCAGAAAAATCTACTTCAACCTCCTCGTCATCATCATCTTCAGAGAAAACTTCTTCCTCTGGATAGTCTCCTTCTTCAGGGTAATCAAAATCAGCTTGTGGGAGAATAATCTCAGGTTCTACCCATTCCTCCTCTGGAAGTGGAGGAAATTCTTGCAGTGGTTGGTCTGATAAGATTTCTCCAGTTTCCATATCTACAGGCTGCATGTCAAGCAAAGCCTGCTCTTCTCTTTCTTTTTCAAGTCTTGCTTGCTCTTCAGCTTCTCTTCGTGCCTTTTCCTCTTCACGCTTGATAAAGCGCTCTTGTTTTTTCTGTTCACGGCGCTCCATCCAGATAGCAAATCGAGCTGAAAGAAAATCAGCAATATCATAGATAGACCATGGACTCATTAAAAGAGCTCCGATTAGGATTAAGATTGCCCCTATGAAATAGGTACCGATGTTTGAAAACAAAAAGGCTATCGGAATGTAGAGACCACTCCCAATCACACCTCCGCCTGCAAAGCTGGTCACTTGAAAGCTAGTTAAATCCTTAAAGATTTGTCCAATCGTTCCTTGAAAAACAGCATTTGCCATGCTAAGCTTCCAGACAAGATAAGCTTGAAAGATGAGGAGCAAGCCTGCAAAAATAAAGAAGAAACCTGCTAGCAAGCCTTCTTGTTTATGAATCCATTTAAAGAAGAATAGATAAATCAAGAGAGAGAAAATAGCTAAATATGCTAAACTCCCTACGAGTAAGCGAATCAGGTTATAAACAGTGATTCCTACAGCTCCCCATTTAAGAGCAGCAAAAATTAAACAGATAGCCAAAGCTAAGGAAATCAACATTCGTTGAATCGCTTGTTTTCTTTCCAATTCTGCTTTAGACGGTCTGCGTCTTGTTTTAGTTGTATTCTTGTTTGCCATGCTTCTATTATATCATATTTCAGAAACTTTTCGAGAGGTTAAAAAAATGACTGCCCACTTTCGTGCACAGTCATTTGAATGTGTTTGTGATTATTTTTCTAATGGTTTACGAAGGTAACCGTAAACTACACCACTGACAATTGCTCCTACCAAGACAAAGACAAGGTAAAGAAGAGCATTTGAAGTAAGGGCGATAACGAAGATTCCTCCGTGAGGAGCCATGAGTTTGATATTTGCAAGACCAACGAGTCCACCTGCTACTGCTGAACCAAGGATGAAGCTTGGGATTGCACGAGCTGGGTCTGCTGCACCAAATGGAATTGCACCTTCAGTGATGAATGACAAGCCCATAACGATGTTCGTCAAACCAGAGTTACGTTCTTCTTTGGTAAATTTATTCTTGAAGAGAAGTGTTGCCACAAAAATTGCAAGCGGTGGAACCATTCCTCCAGCCATAACTGCTGCCATGGCTACTGAACCACCTGTTGCAACTGTTGCTGCAAGAGTACCAGTACCAAAGACGTAGGCTGCTTTATTGACAGGGCCGCCCATATCGACAGCCATCATTCCTCCAAGAACGACTCCAAGAAGGACAGCTGATCCACCTTCAAGACCACCAAGGAAGTTATTCATACCAGTATTGATTGCGGCCATTGGGATATTAACAGCTAGCATGACAAAACCTGTCAAGATTGTTCCAAAAAGTGGCAAGAGAAGGATTGATTTAGCGCCTTCAAGTGAGCGAGGAACCTTCACGTATTTCTTAACCAAGAGCACCAAGGCACCTGCGATAAATCCACCTACGAGGGCTCCAAGGAAACCTGATGATACCCCTGCAAGGGCTGAAGTTGCTTCACCACCCTGAGCATAAGGGATTTTACCAAAGGCATAACCTTCTTTAGCGATAGCACCAGCTACGAAACCGGCTACCAAACCTGGTTTTTCAGCGATTGAGTAAGCAACATATCCTGCAAATACTGGAAGCATTAAACCAAAGGCAGAACCACCAATTTTCATGAACATAGAAGCTAGCTCATGGTAAGAACCAAGATTTCCAAGGCTCTCATTTGGAACCCCCAAAGCACCATCAATCAAGAAGGCGAGGGCAATCATGATACCACCACCAATAACGAATGGCAACATTTGTGATACACCACTCATCAAGTGTTTGTAGAAGGCACCACCTAGACTTTGTTTTTCATTAGATGCTGTTGAAGCTTGCGCTCCATTAGCAGCACGATAGACTTCAGTATTCCCTGAAAGAGCCAAGTTGATCAATTCTTCTGTCTTACGAATACCATCTGCAACCGGACGGTTTACCAATGGTTTACCATCGAAACGATCCATCTCAACTGCTTTATCTGCAGCAATGATAACAGCTTTGGCATTGCGGATATCTTCTGCTGTTAATTTGTTGCCTACACCACTTGCACCGTTAGTTTCAACCTTGATACCAACACCCATTTCCGCAGCCACTTTTTGAAGAGCTTCTTGGGCCATGTATGTGTGGGCAATTCCTGTTGTACAAGCTGTAACTGCTACGATAAAGTCACCAGATTCATTTACAGGAGCTTGAACTGGTTCTTGAGCTTTTTCTGAAGCTTGGTCAAAGAGTTCAATGACTTGATCCGCTGATGTTACTTGACGAAGTTTATCAGCAAATCCGTCTTTCATCAAATATTGTGACAATTCTGCCAAGGCAGCCAAGTGAGTATCATTGGCACCTTCTGGAGCAGCAATCATAAAGAAGAGGTCAGTTGCTCGTCCATCTAAGCTCTCGTAGTCAACACCCTTGTTTGACTTAGCAAAGAGAACAGTCGCTTCCTTAACAGCAGCATTTTTGCTGTGTGGCATAGCGATACCGTCGCCCAAGCCTGTAGAAGTCAAAGCTTCACGCGCTAAGATTCCTTCTTTAAAGGTTTCAAAATCTGTCACGTATCCGTGTTCAACCAAGCTATGAATCATTTCTTCGATAGCTGCTGTTTTTTCAGTTGCTTGCAAATCAAGCAACATCACATCTTTTCTCAATAAATCTTGAATTTTCATCTTTTTTCTACCTCAACTTTTTCATAAGTTTCTTTAATAAATGCTGCAGTTGCTAAATCATCTGAAAATGTAGTTGCTGTTCCACAAGCCACACCCCATTTGAAGGCTTCTACTGCGTCTTTTGATTTGACAAACTCACCAGTAAATCCAGCAACCATAGAGTCACCAGCACCCACTGAGTTTTTAACGGTTCCCTTAATCGGTTTAGCAAAGTATGCTCCATCTGATGTTACCAGAAGGGCACCATCACCAGCCATAGAGATAATAACGTTTTGAGCACCCTTAGCCAATAACTCTCGAGCGTATTTCTCTATCTCATCTAAGTTTTCGAGTTTCACTCCAAAGATAGCTCCCAGTTCATGATTATTTGGTTTGACTAAAAGTGGTTGATAATCCAAACTATCAATTAAGGTCTGACCTTCAAAGTCACAGACTACTTGAGCGCCTGTCTGACGCGTCAAAGCAATTAATTCTTTGTAAATTACATTACCCAAGTTTTTAGCACTCGAACCCGCAAAGACAACTGTATCTTCTGCTGTCAGACTTGAAAGAATGGCTTTTAACTCTTCAAGTTGTTCGGGCTCAACATTAGGACCTGTCCCATTGATTTCAGTTTCTTGGTCTGCTTTGATTTTGACATTGATACGCGTATCTTCTGCCACTTGGACAAATTGCGTTTCAATTTGTTCTTCAGCTAAAGTATCTGTGATAAATTTTCCAGTAAAGCCTCCGATGAAACCTGTCGCTGTATTTGGAATATCCAAACGCTTCAAGACACGGCTAACATTGATACCTTTACCGCCAGCAAACTTATCATCACTATCCATACGATTAACACTACCAACTTCCACTTTGTCCAAACGGACAATGTAGTCTATAGATGGATTGAGTGTGACTGTATAAATCATACTTCTATTACCTCCGTTTTCTCTTTGATAGCTGACAAGAGCTCGTGACCCTTGCTTGTAATGACAATAGCACGTTTTATAGGAGCTACCTTAGCGAAACAAGACTGACCAATCTTGGATGAATCTGCCAAGACATAGGTCTGTTTAGCATTCTCTAAAATAGCTCGCTTGACAGCGCCCTCCTCCATATCCGGAGTGGTAAAGTAACCTTCATCCACACCGTTCATTCCAATAAAGGCACGGTCAAAGTGCAGTTGGTTAATCTGATTGAGAGCTACTCCTCCAATACTGGCATCAGTTGTCATCTTGACTCCACCACCAATAATGACTGTTGGGATTTGCTTATCCACTAATTGAACCGCATGGTGAATAGAATTGGTTACCACTGTAATGTCTTTTCGCTCCAATTCTTTAATGAGAAAGGCTGTCGTACTTCCTGCATCCACAAAGATAACATCTTTTTCTTTGATGAGAGAAGATGCTCTTTGAGCAATCAACTTTTTCTCTTGAAGGTTTTTGACAGATTTTTCTTGAATGGTTTCTTCTTCTTGCAAGGAGTGAGGCAACTCTGCTCCTCCATGCACTCGACGAAGTTTATTTTCAGACTCCAATTCATCTAAATCACGTCTAACTGTTGATTCTGAAGTATCTAACAAGCCTACCAATTTCTCTAGAGAGACGATTTTATGCTTACTCAATTCTTCTAAAATCAACTGTTTTCGTTCACTTTTTAGCATTAGTTTACCTCCTGTTAACGATTACATTATTCATTCTATCATAAAAAAAATCAAAGTCAAGCATTTTTTATCACTTTCTTTCATTTTCTATCACCAACTCCTTAATTTTAAATAAATTTGCAAGAAAGAAGGCTTTATGGTAGACTAGGTTAGTAAACAATGGAAGATTACTCAAGAGGCTTAAGAGGCCGTGTTGGAAACGCGGTAGGCGTGTTAAAGCGTGCGTGGGTTCGAATCCCATGTCTTCCGTTTATTTTCAAAAAAGATACCCAAGAAATCTTGGGTATCTTTTTTCTTATATGTTTGTTTTCTAACTTGGGTGAATTTCTTAGAAAATATCAAATAACAATTTCACATTGAGAATTGTTAAGATAATGGAAACAATATAACCAAGTATGGTATTCCATTTAGCATTGGTAAATTCGCCCATCAGTGATTTCTTAGAAGTCAGATAAATCAAAGGGAAGATTGAAAACGGAAGAGCGATTGAAAGAAAGACCTGCGAATAGACCAATAACTGATCCAAGGTTTTTTCCTGATGACCAAACACAACCGCTACAATCATGACAGGCAACAAGGCAAAGAGACGAGTTGCCAAACGAATGAACCACTGAGGCAATCTCATATGCAAGAAACCTTCCATAACGATTTGTCCAGTCAAGGTACCCGTGATAGTCGAATTCTGACCACTGGCTAATAGGGCCAAGGCAAACAAGGTTGATAAGGTTGAGCTAGCTATAGCTCCTGCAATGGTAGAATCCTGCAGGGCGTTATACATTTGAGAAAAGGCAGAAATCTCGGATGCATGGCCGAAAAAGAGGGCTGCTCCTAAGATCAAAAGGAGGGAGTTAACGATAAAGGCCAAGGACAATTGAAGATTTGAATCCCAGGTCATAAAGCGCACCGCTTTTCGAACATCATCCTTGTCCTTGTGATTAATTTTCCGAGTTTGAGACAAGGAAGAATGCAAATAGAGGTTGTGGGGCATAACAGTTGCACCTACAATCCCCAGAGCTAAAGTTAATTGACTTTCATGTCCTGGCAAAGGACTCTCAAATAAGGTTGCATTTGGCAGATAACCTTCAACGATTCCTTGGAAACTTGGATGTGACAAGGCTACTAGGTAAGTAAAGATTGCTAGAATCGTTAAAATCAGTGTTGTCACAATAGCTTCTATCTTCTTAAAGCCAAATTTCATCAAAAGCAATAAGAGAAAGACATCTAGAACCGTCAAAAGGATGGCTATCATAATCGGAATCTTAAAGAGAAGATTGAGAGCAATGGCTGAACCTAGAACTTCTGCCAGGTCTGTCGCCATCAAGGCCAACTCCAAAATCACCCATAGACTATAACGAAGCCATTTTGGTGAGTGATGAGCTGTTGCTTGAGCCAGGTCCATCTGGGTTACAATCCCTAGCTTTCCTGCCATCTGCTGAAGTTGCATGGCAATGAGAGATGAAATCAAGATAACAAACAAGAGACTGTATTTATAGGAAGCACCACCGACTACACTGGTTATCCAGTTTCCTGGATCCATATAACCAACTGCGACAAGAGCACCCGGACCTAAAAAAGCCTTTAAATTTTGCCAGAAATGATTATTATTGGGAGTCTCGATGGACTGATTAATCTCAGAAAGTGAAACCTTTTTATGAGATGACATTGCTCTTTACCTCTTTCTAAACCTACCCTTTCATCGCTTATCATTACTAAAAGATAATCTAAAATTACAAGATACTGAAAATGAATGTAAAAATCTCCAATCATTTTCATTATTTTTCTTAAGGCACCTTAATTATAACACAAAATATGATAAAAACTTAAGAAAATTCGGGACTTGGACAGGCTATTTTAGAAAAAGATCAGATCACGTCTCAAAATAAGTTTCCTTAGTTTTGTTTAATCTCTGCCATAATCAAAAACAAGTAGCTCACATGAACTACTTGTTATCATTAAAATCTTAAGTTTTAGACGTTACTTTTTTCTTTTGATTTATCTTTGTCTTTGGATTTATCGGCGTCTTTAGATTTGTCGGCATCTTTAGATTTGTCTGCATCTTTAGACTTATCTGTAGATTTTGCTGAGTTCCCACGAACGATTTTATCGTAACCTTCAGTATTGTCAATCAACTCAGTTGCAAGAGTACGATAGTCTTCTTGAGAAATAAGCCAATTTCCATCCTTATCTTTTGTCAATTTGATTTCTGTGTCAAAATCTCCAGTAGTGAAAGGTGTTTGAGCAAGGTTAGGATCTACATCATTATAAGTACTGAAATCTTTTCTGAAAAGATGTTCAAAAATCCAATAAGAAATAAGTGTTTGGTAACGTTTAACGTCAGCATCTGCACCAGCTTTGTTATACTTACCTAAGTTATCAATTCCACCAATCAAAGTAGTAAGTACATCCCTTGTAGATGATGCCAAACCTTTAGAGTGCAACTTCTTAGAGTTAAATGTTACAGTTGCTGAGTCACCTGATTCATCAACCTTCACGTCTTTAATTGTATATGAACCGATTTCTTGGAACATTTTACGTCTTTGTTTTAAGAAACCTGAAATTGTTTCTTCAGGTGTCTCTACAGGAAAATCTTGGTGCCATTGTACTGAGTATGTAGATGCTGGTGTAAGACCATCATCTTTAATTTTTTCACTTGTTTGTACTGCAATTACGGCGTCAGTCCATTTTTCATAGGTTTCACCATAAACCTTCTTGAACCGAGCAGAGTCTGATGTAAGAACTGAATCTAAAAGAACTTCCGCATCTTTTGTAACTTTGTCTTCTACTGATTCCTTTTTAGGTTCTTCTGTTGTTTGCTCAGTAGTTGCAGAAGCAGACTCTGATTTTTTAGACGTTAAAGAACATGCACCCAAGGCCAATGTTGAAAGTGCCAAGATACTGAGTAGTTTAATCTTCTTCATAATATACCTCAATGTATAATATTTACTCTTGGAATCTTACTCCAAGGGTATGGTTTAGAAAAACATAACGTTATTCTAACGGAGAATGGGGGATTCGAACCCCCGCGCCGGTTACCCGACCTAACGATTTAGCAAACCGTCCTCTTCAGCCTCTTGAGTAATTCTCCTGCGATACTTGTATCTTACTTGATGAAACTTTGCAGAATGGAGCCGGTGGGAGTCGAACCCACGTCCAAACACCTGCTAACATATTTGTCTACAACCATAGGTTATGTATTGTTTTAACAGCTCCTCGACACATAACTCAAGCCTAGGAACTGCGAGTCTATCAATCTCTTATCAAACTGCTAGACAAAGTTTGATCGTATCTCGCTAATAATAAGACCTGTCATCAGACACGAGCAATCCGAATCGGGTCACGCCTGCTGGTTTTTAGGCAGCTAGAGCGTAAGAAGTGTTATTTTTTGCAGTTATATTTAACTGAGCGTTTACGTCGCCACACGAGTCGCAAAATATGCCTCATAATGCCTGTCGAATCCGTAACGACCCCAAAGACTATAAAGATATTATACCTTATCTAGGTTAAAAAAGCAAAAATGCAAGTAGATGTCTAGAAAAGTCTAGTTTTCAAGGTTTCAGATAGAGCCTGATAGCCAGAAACGCTAAGGTGAAGTCCATCTGTTGTATAGTCTGATTTGAGTTGCCCTTCCTGATCGAGTAGCTCTTCAAAAACAGACACATATTCTACCTGCATGTATGCAAAAGCTAACTCTTGATAAGCTTGGTTCCAGGCCTTGATTTTCTCATTTGTACGAATATAAACTGTCTGTTTGTATTCTTCCCCTTGATGAACTGGCAGAATAGAAACTAGCTTAATCTGTGACAGCGGATAGTCACGAGAAATACTTTGAATCACACTTTCGAGATTGGTTAGTGCTTGACTCATTGGAATATCTTTTCCAATATCATTGGTCCCAATCAAAAGCACAATTTGACCCACTGCATCACCGTAGAGGTGGGCATCAAGGTTATCAAGTAAAAGTCCAGTTTGATAGCCTCGAATACCTCTATTTACAATGGTCTTTGTTGTCCCTAGTAATTCTTGCAAGGGATAATACTCCACAATAGAATCTCCAATAAAGATAATATCTGGTTCAATTACCGAAATCTGATTGAGTTCACGATACTTGGTTTGGATTTTCTCTTGCTCTTTTAAGAGCCAGTTTTCTAATAGCTGTACTGCCAAGTTATTCTCCTCTTTCTAGCCAGTTCTCTAAAACTTGGTAAACACCTGCCTGACTGTTGGCTGGAGCTACTTTTTTCGCAACTCTCTTAACAGCCTCTTCTGCATTTTCCATAGCGTATGAAATTCCTGCCAACTCTAACATTTCAATGTCATTTTCACTATCACCAAAGGCCATGATTTGTTCAGGTTTTAAGTTCCAACGTTTGAGCAATTCTACTAGCCCCCACGCTTTATGAATCCCATCTTGTAAAATATCAATACAGCCATAACCGCTGGAAACAGCTCGAACACGACCATCAAACAAATCATTAACTTCTTGTAAAACCGAATCCAATCGCTCTTCACCAACTACCATGCTCATCTTGAGAACACCACCAAAGAGACTGGAATCAAATTCATCGACAAAATTCAATCGTTGATAGAGCTTCTCAATCATCTCTGGAGTCATAAATTTATCAAGTTCTGTAAAAACAGTACCTTTCTTTACAAAACCACCATTCATCGCAGTCACGACAAACTGATCCTGACATTCTCTACCTTTAAAGTGGCCCAAAGCTTTATCAACCATGGCATCATCCCAAGTTTGTGCTTGAATCAATTCATTGTTCTCGAATATTCGAGCACCGTTAGCAACTACGAGAACCACTCTCTCTGCTAAATGTCCCAGTAATTGTCTCATACGATGAACTTCATTTCCCGTTGCAATGACAAAACGAATATCACATTGGTCTAGCTTGTCCAAAATTTTTTCTAGACGAGATAGATCCAGTTGTCCCTTGGGGTCCAACAAGGTTCCATCCATGTCCGTCGCAATTACTCTAATATCCATCTTTTTCTTATCGCTCTCCATTGCTACCATTTCAAACCTACATGCTCATTCATTTCTTTGTAGGCTGTATCAATCCGTTCCTTGGTTTCATCATCTAACTGGCTACGATATTTCCCACCCTCAATGAAATCATCTAAGATATAGGTCTGATATAGATAGAGTGGATAACCTTCTGGAGAATAAGTTCCTTTTGGTGTTCTATTAACCCAGCTAGGATGAGCTTTAGCAGTCTCTATTGTAGTCTTTCCTGCTTTTTTCTTAATGGTCACATCCATGAGAACGCCACGTTCTGTCCATTTGGCATTTTCCTCATCCTGCATGGTTTCAATACGCTGATTCGATAGGAAATTCCCCATAGAATAGATGATAAGTTTCTTATCCCCGTCTTTTTCAACTGTCTCAGCTGGTTCAACAACGTGAGGGTGTCCACCGAAGATAATATCAGCTCCCCAGTCAATCATTTTATGGTAGAGTTCCTTTTGCTCTTCTGTTGGTTCCAATTGATACTCAATTCCCATCTGAGGCATGACGACTGTGATGTCTGCTTCTTTTTCAGCCCTTTCAATTTCGGCCTTCATTTTTTCTTCGTTGAGGTCAGAAAGATGATTCTCATAGTCTTCTTTAGAAATGTATTCTTCAATACCGTTAAAGCCATAAGAATAAGCTAGGAGAGCAACTTTTATGCCTTTGACTTCCTTGATGACGATAGGCGCCTTATCTCTTGGTTCGTGGGTGTAAACTCCGATTGGTGTCATTCCAGCTTTTTCGATAGCATCAGCAGTTGAAAAAACTCCCTCAATCTGAGAATCTAAGATATGATTGTGAGCCAAGTCTAACACTTGGTAACCAGCATCCTTTATAGCATCCATGACTTCTCCAGGTGCATTAAACAAAGGATAACCTGCAAGATAGTGGTCTTTATTTACGGTTCCTTCAAAATCACCAATAACTAGGTCTGCTTGTTTGAGCCAAGGTTTTACATACTCAAAGTTTTCATGAAAATCATAAGTCCCATCTTCCTTTAGGGCAGTTCGATAAATCGGAATATGATAGAGGAGGTCACCATTTGCCATGATGCGCACACTCGTTTCTTCTTCCGTTACGGAATTCTTACCTTTAGAGTCTGAATTCTGACTCACTGCAGTTGCATTCCTATTCCACAATGGAACTCCCTTAATTCCTTGAGCTAATAAAGTCAAAGCCATCGAAATCGCAACAACAATCAACAACACAACAACAAAGGTTTTATTACTCCACTGTCGATATTTTTTGAAAAATTGGATAGACTCTCTGACAACTGGTAATCCTGAATGATTTTTTCTTCTACTACGTTTTTCCATATCTTTTCTCCTTGCTTTTTGATGCAAGTCTCCTTACCTTATTATACCACAGACAAATAGCTATTTCCCTTTATTAGCAACTTCTGTGACTTTCTTTCTCAACTATTTTGTGTTATCATGGAATTGTAATGGAAGGAAGGAGAGAAGATGTCTGCTATAGAACGTATTACAAAAGCTTCACATTTAATTGATATGAAAGATATTATCCGCGAGGGCAATCCAACCCTACGTGCAGTTGCCGAGGAAGTCACTTTCCCATTGAGCGATCAAGATATCATCCTTGGTGAGAAAATGATGCAATTTTTGAAACATTCACAAGACCCAGTTATGGCTGAAAAGTTAGGTCTACGTGGAGGAGTCGGACTTGCTGCACCACAATTAGATATCTCAAAACGCATCATTGCTGTTTTAGTTCCTAATATCACCGAGGAAGGTGAAACACCTCAAGAAGCCTATGACTTACAAGCTGTTATGTACAATCCTAAGATTGTCTCACACTCAGTCCAAGACGCTGCTCTAGGAGAGGGAGAAGGTTGCCTATCAGTCGATCGTGCTGTCCCAGGTTATGTTATCCGCCATGCTCGAGTAACTGTCGACTACTTTGACAAAGATGGCGAAAAGCATCGCATCAAGCTAAAAGGCTACAACTCCATCGTTGTACAACATGAAATCGACCACTTAAATGGTATTATGTTTTATGATCGTATCAATGAAAAGAATCCTTTCGCAGTCAAAGAAGGTTTACTCATTCTGGAATAAAGAAAATCCCGTTCGACAACGGGGTTTTATGTTATAATAGAGCCATGAAAACAAATGATATTGTCTATGGCGTTCACGCCGTTACCGAAGCACTGTTAGCAAATACTGGAAACAAACTCTATCTCCAGGATGATTTACGAGGTAAGAATGTAGAAAAAGTCAAGGAACTGGCAACTGAAAAGAAAGTATCCATTTCTTGGACTTCAAAAAAATCTCTTTCCGAAATGACTGAAGGAGCTGTCCACCAAGGCTTCGTTTTACGTGTTTCTGAATTTGCCTATACTGAACTTGAGCAGATTCTTGCTCAGACTCGTCAAGAAGAAAACCCACTAGTATTGATCCTCGATGGACTAACTGACCCTCATAACTTAGGTTCTATCCTAAGAACAGCCGATGCAACCAATGTTTCAGGAGTCATTATTCCCAAGCATCGATCTGTTGGTGTGACACCCGTAGTTGCAAAAACAGCAACGGGTGCCATCGAGCATGTACCTATCGCTCGCGTTACCAATCTCAGCCAAACTTTGGATAAACTTAAAGAAGAGGGCTTTTGGACCTTTGGTACTGATATGAATGGAACTCCTTGCCATAAATGGAACACCAGTGGAAAGGTCGCCCTCATTATCGGAAATGAAGGAAAAGGTATCTCAAGTAACATCAAAAAGCAAGTGGACGAGATGATCACTATTCCAATGAATGGACATGTACAGAGTCTCAATGCAAGCGTTGCTGCTGCTATTCTTATGTACGAAGTCTTCCGCAATCGATTATAAAAAAGTGAGGTTGGGACAAAAGATCCCGACCTCACTTTTTATTAGCAATCAAACTTTGACGCGGTAGCTGATTGAACTTTTTGTTCGTCTTTTAGACTCCAAAAAGCTCCTAATCATCCTCGCGGGGCTGGGACTACGAAATCGAGACTTTGTCTATCGATTTCTGTCCCACCGCCTTTTTAACTGTGTTCAGTAATATATTTATAGGCTTCTTGACCTGCAATCGCACCATCTCCAACTGCTGTTGTAACTTGGCGAAGGTCTTTCTGACGAACATCTCCAACTGCAAAGACACCTGCAACACTTGTCTTCATGTGGTCATCTGTCACAATCCAACCTGACTCATCTTGGATTTGTAAATCTTTTGTAAAATCGCTAACTGGATCTAAACCAACATAGATGAAGACACCTCCAAATGCATGTTCAGTCACTTGATTTGTTTTAACATTTTCAATGACAACTGACTCCACACGGTTTTCACCTTTGATTTCTTTAACAACAGAATTCCAAATGAAGTTGATTTTTTCATTGGCAAAGGCGCGGTCTTGCAAGACTTTTTGAGCACGAAGCTCATCACGACGGTGAACGATGGTTACAGATTTGGCGAACTGTGTTAAGAAGATTGCTTCTTCAACAGCCGAATCTCCTCCACCAACAACCAACAAATCTTGGTCACGGAAAAAGGCTCCATCACAAACCGCACAGTAGGAAACTCCACGACTATTCAGTTCTTCTTCCCCAGGAACTCCTAAGAGTCGATGTTTTGAACCAGTCGCTACGATAACTGTGCGAGTTTCAAATTCTTCATTGTCTGTGATTACTTTCTTAACATCACCATGGTCCTCAATATTTTCTACAAAGCCATAGAGATGTTCAACACCTAGATTTTCAAGAGGTTCAAACATCTTTTCCGATAACTCAGGCCCACTAATGTTAGCATAACCTGGATAGTTTTCAATGTCAGAAGTGTTGTTCATCTGACCGCCAGGAAGGCCACCTTCAATCAAAGCTACTTTGAGATTGCTGCGAGCTGCATACAAGGCTGCAGTCATCCCAGCAGGACCTGCACCGATAATAATCGTATCGTACATTCTATTTCCTTCTTTCTTGTTGTAACTATTCTTATTCTAACGGATAAAATCCTATTTGACAACTATTAAGCCTTGAGAACCAACAAGATGCTCATGGTTGCAAAAGACAATACTGGAATTGTTAGAACTCCAATCATAATCATATCATAGAGGTGAGCCTGACGCTCCTTAGCAGTTTTATCGACACCTGACAGGGCTCTAAAACCAATCCAAATCCCTAAGACAACCAAGACTAGTAAAATCGTCAAAACCAAACTCTCTAAATACAAAGCAAATAGCTGAACTAGCATGCTCTCTCTCATTTCTATTATTTTTAAAGAGCAAACCCAGTTAGCTTAGCCAACTGAGTTTTTCTTATCTTCTATTATATCAGATATAGGTCCGTTTGTAACTAGCAAAGAACTCTTTTGTTCGTTCTTCTTTAGGATGGTTGATAATCTCATCCGGTGTTCCAGATTCAATAATCTTTCCTTTATCCAAGAATAAAACCTTATCAGCTACTTGAGCAACAAATGACATATCGTGACTAACCAAAACCATAGTTTGACCTGATTTTGCAGCATTAGCAATCGATCTTTCTACCTCACCAACCAATTCTGGGTCCAGTGCTGAAGTCGGTTCATCCAAGAGTAAGACGTCTGGTTTCATGGCTAGAGCACGAGCTATAGCGACCCGTTGTTTTTGTCCTCCAGACAAGTGACGCGGATAATGCTGTTCACGATCAGAAAGCCCAACCTTAGCTAGTTCTTCCTTAGCAATTTCAGTCGCTTCTTCGTCCGATAATTTTTTAACTACCACCAAGCCTTCTTTAACATTATCTAGCGCTGTTCTACGCTCAAATAAATTAAACTGTTGGAAAACCATCGATAATTTACGACGAAGAGTTAGAATTTCTTCTTGCGTAATTTGAGAAAAATCAACTTTGAAATCATCAATCTGAATACTTCCACTATCAGGAGTTTCTAGATAGTTTAGGCTACGAAGAAAAGTTGATTTCCCAGCTCCTGAAGAACCAATTAAGGCAACAACTTCTCCTTTTTGAATATCTAAATTCAGATGATCCAAAACAGTTTGACCTGAAAAGGATTTGCTTAAATTTGAAATTTTAATCATTAGCGAAGCTCTCCTTTCACATCTGTCTCAACATTATCTGGTGCTGTAATAGCCATTTTTCTTTCAATGAAACGGCCAAGATTTTCAATAACGATATTTACCACCCAGTAGACGAGAGCTACTGAGATGAAACGTTCAAAGTAACGATAGTCTGCACCACCCAAAATCTGAGCTTGAGCAAAGACTTCTACAACACCTGCACTGAAGGCTAGGGAAGTCCCCTTGGTCAAGCCAATCAAGGAGTTAATCAAGGTTGGTGTTGCAACTACTGCTGCATTGGGAATAATCACACGACGATAAACTTGCGCACGTGTCATACCAAGACTACGAGCAGCTTCAATCTCACCTGGATTTACAGAAAGAATTGCCGCACGAAGAGTTTCGCTGGCATAGGCTGCCTCGTTAAAAGCAAAAGCCACAATCGCAAATGTTGCTGCTGGAATAGCATTAATGTTCAGAGAAGTTCCCCATTGTTGATTCAAGGCTTTCAGAGCTAATGGAATCCCGTAATAGGTCAACATCAGTTGAACTAAAATTGGGGTTCCTTTTAGGAAACTAACAAAAAAGGCTTGTAATGGGTATATAAATCTAACTCGGTTGATTTTAACGATAGCAAAGATTAGGGCTAGCATGATACCAAAAAAGGCACCGAATACCGTTAACATCAATGTTGTAGGTAATTGCTGTACAATTCTTGGAATCCCATCAAAGACCGAACGCCAACTAAAAAGTTTGCCATCTGGAATATATTGCATCAAATTTTGATACCAATCAGATGCTAAAATCGTTGTAACATTCATAGAAACATCCTCTCAAGATAATGATTCATTCTATCATACTTATGCTCTAATTAAAAATATTTGCTACGAGCATATCAGACTTCATCTACCTTCTAGTTTATCATACTTTAAAAGTGGGAGGTTATATATTTTATCTATCAAGGAGATAGAAAAAAACTAATTCAAATCCAAGTCCTTGTATGTCTTACGGTAGCCAATTTGTTTTACAAGACCATTTTCAACAAGTATTGGACGTTTCAATAGCATACCATCACTAACCAAGAGTTTGGCTGCTTCTTTGTTTGACAATGTTCCAACCTTATCTTTCAATCCGAGTTCACGATATTTGATTCCACTAGTATTGAAAAATTGCTTCAATTCAAATCCCGAAGTTTCGAGCCAGTTTAAAATGACCTTTTCACTCGGAGTCTCTTCAACGATATGAACGTCTTTATATTCTAGTCCGAGTTGATCTAATTCTTTCTTAGCTTTTTTACAAGTTGTACATTTTGGATATTCGATAAATTCTAACATTTTCTTCTCTTTCTATTTTTTATTTTCTTGATAACTTGCACCTTCATGCCTCAAGAGCCAAGCCTTCTTTTCGAGTCCCCAAGCGTAGCCTGTCAGACGTCCTCCAGCACCTAGCACACGGTGACAAGGTACAAGGATAGACCAGGGATTGCGACCTACTGCTCCTCCGACTGCTTGAGCAGAAGCCACCTGCAAGTCCTTAGCTATTTGCCCATAAGTAACTGTCTGACCAAAAGGAATTCCTCTCAGGTAGTTCCAGACTCTTTTTTCAAAGTCACTACCGACAGGAGCTAAAGGCATCTCAGATAAGTCTTGATCTTGCCCCTTAAAATAAGTCTCTAAATAGGAAGTAATTTGATTTAAAATGGGATGACTCTCAACAACAGTTACATCATTTTCAGATAATCCCTTCTCAAAATCGCTCTCTTCTTCAATCCATATCCCAAACAAATAGTGGTCATCTGCTACCAGAGATAGGGGACCAATCGGTGACTTGTATAGCATCTTTACATACTTCTTAGACATTTGATTTTAATTTTTGATAGGCCAAGCGTTCCCCGTCTACTGGAACTTTACCAACCTGTTTGAAGCCAAGTTTTTCAAAGATATGCTGCATAGCCTTGTTTTTAGCGTGTGTATCTGAACGAAAATCTAGGTAATCGAAGCCTTCAATCAAGCCTTCTAAAAAGGTCTGAGCAACACCTTGACCTTGCGCGTCTCTAGCAACAGCAATACGGTGAAATACTAAGTATTCTGCTTCATTTCCCTCCCAGTTGCCATCATAAATTGCTTCATAAGCTTTTTCTGGGCTCTTAGTCACTGCTGCATAGGCTAAGAGGTCACCTTCGTCTAGGGCTACATAAGCTTGACCAGAGATGATATCTTCAATAATGGTATCTGCATCTGGGTAGCCGTTTTGCCACTGAGTGCTACCAGCTTCTGCCAAACATTTCTTGGCTCCCTCAATCACTTGCATAATTGCATCAACTTCGTTTGGAAAGGCTAAGCGAATCTCCATCATTTATCCTCTTTTCATACTATTTCTCTCATCATAGCATAAATTATTTCTTTCTACAAGCACTTGAAGCTTGACTTATTATTTCTAATATTTTATAATCTAGTTATTAAAACTAGATAAAAAGGAGTTGAAAATGAATATCACTTTTTCCTATCCAAAATGGGAAGAAATTCCAAGTATCAATCTCTATCTGGACCAGGTTCTGCTCTATGTCAATCAAATCTGTCCTCCAGCTTCTCCTGACAAAGAGAAAGGTTTGACAGCATCCATGGTGAACAACTATGTCAAACATGGATATATCAGTAAACCCGAAAAGAAAAAATACCAACGTAAACAAATCGCACGATTGATTGCTATTACCACTCTCAAGTCTGTTTTTTCTATCCAAGAAATTGCTCAAACCCTTAATACCCTACACACAGACACTAATTCAGAAGAACTTTACAATGCTTTTGTGGACTATATGAATGAAGATATTGATCCAGCTAATCCCATTATTCAGGCAAGCTGCCAAACGGTCAAACTCTATCATCAAACACTTGCACTAGTCTATACAGAAACCGAAAAGGAGGAAACAAATGAATACTAGTTTCAAACTTAGTAAACGACTTAGTTTTGGAGAAGAAATTGCCAACAGTGTCACCCATGCTGTAGGAGCATTTATCATGCTCATCCTACTTCCTATTTCATCAACCTACAGTTATGAGGCACATGGTTTCTTATCGTCTATCGGAGTTTCCATCTTCATCATCAGCCTCTTTCTCATGTTTCTTTCATCTACCATTTATCATTCTATGGCTTATGGTTCAACTCATAAGTACGTGCTTCGTATCATCGACCATTCCATGATTTATGTTGCGATTGCAGGTTCTTATACCCCGGTGGTTTTAACCCTGATGAATAATTGGTTTGGTTATCTCATTATTGCTATCCAATGGGGGACAACTATTTTCGGTATTCTTTATAAAATCTTTGCCAAGAAGGTCAATGAAAAATTCAGTCTCATCCTTTACCTCATCATGGGATGGCTTGTATTGGCTATCTTACCAGCAATCATCAGTCAGACAAGTCCAATGTTTTGGAGTCTTATGGTATCAGGTGGCCTTTGCTATACAGTTGGCGCTGGATTCTATGCTAAAAAGAAACCATACTTCCATATGATTTGGCATCTCTTCATTCTAGCAGCCTCTGCTCTCCAATATATTGCTATTGTTTATTACATGTAAAAAAGAAGTTGGGAAAATCCCAACCTCTTTTTTTATTTACACATATTCATAAAGTACTGATGCAAACGAAGATCATTTGTCAATTCAGGATGAAAGGAGGTTACCAGCATATTCTTTTCTTGTGCCGCAACGATTTGATTGTTCACAATCGCTAGAACATCAACACCGTTACCAACACTACTGATAATCGGGCCACGGATAAAGGTCATTGGAATTTTACCAACGCCCTTGCAGTCAGCTTCTGTATAAAAGCTTCCTAGCTGACGTCCATAGGCATTGCGCTCTACTACTATGTCCATAGTCGCTAGATGGCTTTCCTCTTGAAAAGTGATTTGTTTTGCTAGCAAAATTAAACCCGCACAAGTTCCAAAGACCGGTAAACCATTGAGAATAGCCTCTCTTATAGGAATGAGCATCTGCTGATCTCGCAACAGTTTCCCCATAGTTGTAGACTCTCCCCCTGGCAAGATTAACCCCGACAGGTCACTCTGGTGTTGCTGAAAATCTTCTAGGTTTCGCAGTTCAATACTTTCAACTCCTAGTTGAGCAAGCATTTTCTCGTGTTCTACAAAGGCACCTTGCAAGGCCAAGATTCCGATTTTCATCTATTTTCCTCGCTCAGCCATGAGAATTTGGATTTCATTCTCATTGATACCAACCATAGCTTCTCCCAAATCTTCAGAGATTTGAGCCAGAATTTGAGGATTCTGATAATTGGTAACAGCCTTGACAATTGCTGCCGCACGTTTAACAGGATCACCTGACTTGAAAATCCCTGAGCCAACAAACACACCTTCTGCACCTAACTGCATCATAAGAGCAGCGTCCGCTGGTGTTGCAACCCCTCCAGCCGCAAAGTTAACAACTGGTAATTTTCCATTTTCGTGGACATATTGAACTAACTCTACAGGAACTTGGAGTTCTTTTGCAGCAACATATAACTCGTCCTCACGGAGGTTTTGAATGCGGCGAATTTCTTGATTCATCATACGCATATGACGAACCGCCTGAACGATGTCTCCTGTTCCTGGCTCCCCTTTTGTACGGATCATAGAAGCTCCTTCAGCGATACGACGCAAGGCTTCTCCTAGGTCTTTAGCACCACAAACAAAAGGAACTTGAAACTCTTTCTTGTCCACATGGAAACGATCGTCAGCTGGAGATAAAACTTCGCTCTCATCAATATAGTCAATCTCGATAGCTTCTAAAATCTGAGCTTCAACAAAATGCCCAATTCGAACCTTAGCCATAACTGGAATGCTGACTGCTTCTTGGATTTCCTTAATCATCTTTGGATCACTCATGCGAGAGACACCACCCGCTGCACGAATATCAGCTGGGATTCGTTCCAAAGCCATAACTGCTGCCGCACCTGCAGCCTCAGCAATTCTTGCTTGTTCAGGGTTTTGAACATCCATGATGACGCCACCTTTAAGCATCTGTGCTAAATTCTTATTTAATTCATAACGATTTTCAGTCATTTTTTTCATCCTCAATAGTTGTATTGATAGCTACAGTTTTATTGTAAGGTATAAAAGACTGCATAACAAGATAAAATAAATCGATTTGTCCGGGTACAATTATCTCTATCACAAAAAAAGCACCCACATTGGGTACTTTTATTTCTTAGATTTTTTAATACTTTTCACAAGATAAAAGAGATATCCTGAAACCATGTAGGCAACAAAGATAGTTGCTGCCCATTTAAAGACAAAGCCCCAACCATGTTTGGTAGCATTCAAAAAGAAATAAGGGAAGGGACTATCCTTAGCATTAGGGACATCCATCTTTAGAACAAAACCGTTTAAGAGGGCAAAAATCATATAAAGCAAAGGAAGGCTAGTCCAAAGCATGGGATCGACTAACTTATATTGACGACTCTTATCAAAAATAATTGTATCTGCTAAAAACCAGAGAGGGACAATATAATGGCAAAGGAAATTTTCCAAACGGTAAAAATCTGTCGTCAAGGGAGCTAGCATGAAATGATAGATGACACAAGTAATCATAATACTCATAGTGACGCCACCTTTGAGACGTAGAATACCAGGACTCTGCCAACTATCACCTCCACCACGCATCTTTAACAAAAGATAAGCTGTAAAAAGTACAACCAAAAGGTTAGAAAGTACTGTGTAGTATAGCAACATCCCTAAACCACCGCGCTTGGTAATCTCCAAGTATACACCGGTAAAGGCTGCTATAAATAAAAAGATACGACTATAAAATATTACTTTTTCATTTTTAATCATGATTAAATCTTCTTCACAAATTCTGATTTAAGCTTCATAGCACCAAAACCATCAATCTTACAGTCAATATTGTGGTCACCTTCAACAATACGGATGTTTTTCACACGAGTTCCTTGTTTGAGGTCTTTAGGAGCCCCTTTAACCTTCAAATCTTTAATCAAGGTTACTGTATCTCCATCAGCTAGTTTGTTCCCATTTGCATCGATGGCAACAATGCCTTCTTCTGCTTCTGCTTGCTCAGCAGGATTCCACTCGTAAGCACATTCTGGACAAACTAGAAGTGCGCCATCTTCATATACATATTCTGAATTACATTTTGGGCAATTTGGTAATTGACTCATGTTATCTCCTTAAAAAATTTATGATTATTTGATTGTCAAATTTTCTTCAACAGCAACTATTATACCTTAAAACAGACTATTTGACAAATTATGATAAAAAACGACAAACCGAAATTCAGTTCATCGTTTTTATAGTTCTTATAAATGTTTTTGAGCTTCTAATTTAATTTTTTCAACAACTTCTAAAATAGAAAGGCCAGTCGTATCCAAATAGATTGCATCCTCAGCTTGCTTGAGAGGTGAAGTTTCACGATGACTATCTTTATAATCACGCGCAGCAATCTCTTCTTTCAAAGTTTCCAAATCTGTTTCGATTCCCTTTGAAAGATTTTCCTTGTAACGACGTTCCGCACGCTCATCTACAGATGCTACTAGAAAAATTTTCAATTCAGCCTGAGGCAAGACTACTGTTCCAATATCGCGGCCATCCATAACGATACCACCTAGTCGGGCAATTTCTTGCTGAAGGGCTACCAATTTTTCACGAACAGCTGGAATCGCCGCAAAAGCAGAAACAGCGTTGGTTACTTCATTTTCTCGGATTGGATTTGTTACATCTACATCTCCAACAAAAACAAGCTGTTCTCCTGTTTCAGCGCGACCAAAACTAATCGGGTATTGTTCCAATAATTCAAGAAGTTGAGATGGCTCATCTGGGCTAATTTGGTTTTTCAATGCGATGTAAGTCGCCGCACGATACATAGCGCCTGTATCCAGATAAGTATAGCCAAAGTCCTTAGCAATAATCTTAGCTACTGTACTCTTACCACTGGAAGCTGGCCCATCAATAGCAATCTGAATTGTTTTCATTGTCACTCCTATCTTGTCTTAAGGACATCACCAGGATTTGCAAACCAAGTTCCTGAAGACATATGACCGGGGTTTAGAGCTTCAAGTTGAGCAATAGAGATTCCAGCGCGAGCCGCAATCGCTGCTTCACCTTCTCCTGGCAAAACTGTAATAGTTCCTTCAGAATCAGTATGTGCCTCTGTATGTTCTTGTTGAGTTTTCTCTGATTCTGTTGACTCTGTTGACTGAGCAGTAGTAGCCACTGTTGTAACTTCTTCTACTTTTGGAGCTGAAGAATCATAAAAATCTTTCAAAGCTGAAGTGCGATCACTTCCGCCTGATGACAAGTAGACCAATACAACTACCATCCCAACAACAATCACAAAGAAGAGAATAGCTAGAACCGTTAAAATACGATTGGCAACGACACCTGAACCTTTTTTGTTTCGTTGACGGCGTTCTGTTCTTGATTCCTCTTCTTGGTTTTCATAAATATCTTCTTGCCACGGTTCCTTTTCCATACCTTACTCCTTGAGTTTTTTTTAGTTTCTTATTACAATATAAATATGAAGATTAGACTTATACCTGAACGTTGCATCGCTTGTGGGCTCTGCCAAACTTATTCAGAATTATTTGATTACCATGATAATGGTATCGTCCGTTTTTACGATGAATCTGAGCAATTAGAGCGAGAAATTGCTTGCAACGACGACATTTTAGAAGCCGTTAAAAATTGCCCTACTCGTGCTCTGATTATAGATGAATCTTAAAATTTGGTGGAACATCAATCTCTAATTTCCACTCCCTCTAGTTTAGCATATTTTTCTAGAAAATTATAGTCTTTTGCTAGCTATTTTTATACAATTTTACTTTTATTTGTTCCAGCATTTCAATAATAAATAAACTGTTCTTTTAAGACATTTTTCTATCACTTAAGCACTAATCAAATTTTTTATTTCAACCACATATAAAGTTATAAAAAAAGAGGAATTACTTCCTCTTTTTTATTTAATCAAACGATTAGTCTTCAAATCCATTTGGATGTTTGCTTTGCCAACGCCATGCATCTTCACACATTTCTGTAATACCAAGTCCAGCTTCCCATCCGAGCTCTTCCTTAGCTTTTGCTGGGTCTGAGTAGCAGGCTGCAATATCACCAGGGCGACGTTCAACGATACGGTATGGAATTGGGCGTCCAACAGCTTTTTCCATATTTTGGATAATTTCAAGAACTGAGTAGCCTTTTCCAGTACCAAGGTTATAGACATTGAGTCCTGAGCCTTTTTGAAGCTTCTTAAGGGCAGCAACGTGTCCTTTTGCTAGGTCAACGACGTGGATATAGTCACGAACACCTGTTCCATCTTCAGTATCGTAGTCATCTCCGAAGACTTGAACTTGTTCTAACTTACCAACTGCGACTTGTGTTACATATGGCAAAAGGTTGTTTGGAATGCCGTTTGGATTTTCTCCTAGGTCACCACTCTCATGCGCCCCAATTGGGTTGAAGTAACGAAGTAAGACAACGTTCCACTCTGAATCTGCTTTATGGATATCTGTCAAAATTTCTTCAAGCATAAGCTTGGTACGGCCATAAGGGTTGGTAGCTGAAAGTGGGAAATCTTCTAGGATTGGAACAGTATGTGGATCTCCATAAACTGTTGCTGAAGAACTGAAGATAATGTTCTTACAGTTGTTTTCTTCCATTGCCTTCAAAAGGCTAACTGTACCGGCAATATTGTTATCATAGTAGGCAAGTGGGATACGAGTTGACTCACCAACTGCCTTCAAACCAGCAAAATGAATCACACCTGTTGGCTCTTCATGTTTGAAAATGTCACGAAGTGTATCTGTGTCACGAATATCTGCTTCGTAGAAAGGAATTTCTACCCCAGTGATTCTTTCGACTACTTCAAGACTTTTACGACTACTGTTTACCAAATTATCCACCACAACAACCTGATGTCCAGCTTGGACCAGTTCGATGACAGTGTGAGTTCCGATAAAACCTGCTCCACCTGTTACCAAAATCTTTTCTTGCATTATTTTTCCTCTATTCTTGAATTATTTTTTTCATTTTACCATTTTTGATAGGGAAAGTCATTTACTATCCTAATACTATCGTAAAAACTAGGTAAAAAGTTGACGATTATTTCTCTTTAATATATCTTTCAGTCGGATAATCCGCTGGATCCAAGACTCCTTTTCTCCCTTGAAGCATTTGGGCTAAGTGATAGCCTATAATGGGTCCAGTTGTCAATCCTGACGATCCTAATCCACTCGCAGCAAATACTCCTGACAAGTTTGGCACTTGTCCGAAAAACGGCGAAAAATCATTCGTATAAGCCCGAATTCCTACACGTTCACCACTTATCATTGCATCTTTTAAGCTCGGATAAAACGAACTTGCTGCTTCAGCCATTTGTTGGATCAAATTCTCATCAACTGCTAGGTCAAATCCCATGTCATTTTCATGGGTAGCTCCTAGAGATAATTTACCTCCCGGAAATGGTATCAAATCCCACTCACCTTCCGGCATAACTACAGGGTAAGTTCCCATGTCTTGTGGCACTTGGTAATCTCGGAGTTGCCCCTTTTGAGGACGAACGTCTACCTCATATCCTAATGGCTCTAATATGTGGCCAAGCCAAGCTCCTGTGGATAAGATGACTTGGTCAAACATTTGATCGTCTATCTGATAGCCCGATGATAGAGGGGTTAGACTGACCTCTTTATTTATGACCTTCACTTGACTGGCTTCCAGTAAGCGACTCACTAGGAGTTGTCCATCTACTCGAGCTCCTCCAGAAGCATAGAGTAAACGTTCAAATCCCTCTAGACCGGGAAATAAGTTACTAGCAGTCGCTTGGTCCAAAATGGCTAATTCCCCAATCAAGGGAGATTCATCTCTACGTTGCAAAGCCAGTTGATAGAGCTCCTCTAGCTTAGAGTCATCGTTTTTAAGAAGAAAGACACCAGAACCTTGGTAAAAATCAACTTTTTGACCCGATCTTTCTAGTTCAGCTAATAAATCTACATAGAAATCAGCTCCTAGGCGCGCCATCTTATACCAAGCCTTATTGCGTCGTTTAGAAAACCAGGGACTGATAATACCAGCTGCTGCCTTTGTTGCCTGCCCAAGCCCATGATCAAAAACAGTGACTTCGATATCAGCTTCCTTAGAAAGATAGTAGGCAGCCGTTGCTCCTACAATTCCTGCCCCTACAATGGCAACTTTTTTCATTGTCTTTACCTTCTAACTAGATATGATGGAATGGATTGGTGGACGCTTGACTTGCGATAACCTCTAGAGACCAAGCATTCTCTTCCTTCCATTCATTCAGGAACGCTGCAATTTTTTCAACAAAGAGAACTTCAATATAGTGGCCTGGATCCAGAGCCAACAAGCCGTCTGACAACATATCTTGGGCAGTGTGGTAATAGATGTCACCAGTAATGTAAATATCTGCTCCTTTTACTAAAGCATCAGAGTAGAAAGACTGCCCACTGCCACCACAAATAGCTACTCTTGAAATTGTTTTTTGCAAATCAGTCTCTTTATAATACACCATACGAAGACTATCTAGGCCAAATACTTCCTTAACATGACTAGCAAATTCTTCAAACGTTTGAGGTTTAATATTGCCAATACGCCCAATGCCACATTCAGGACCTGTTTCCTGCAGATAAGTTGTATCCTGTACACCTAACATCTGGCAGAACCAGTCATTAAGGCCGTTTTCAACAATATCAATATTAGTATGGCTAACGTAGACTGCAATATCATGCTTGATAAGATCAATATAAATCTGATTTTGAGGGCGACTAGCTACCAAGTCCTTGATTGGACGGAAAATAGGCGCGTGCTTGACAATAATCAAATCTACACCCTTTTCAATAGCTTCTGCCACTGTATCTTCACGGATATCAAGGGCAACCATGACTTTTTGGATGTCCTTGTCTAAAGTTCCAATCTGCAGTCCACGATTATCGCCTTCCATAGAAAATTCTTGAGGACAATAGGCTTCATAACGCTTAATCACTTCACTTGCTTTCATGGAGCACCTCCTTGATGGCTTGAATTTTATCTACTAAAACTTGACGTTCTTCATGATTTTTTTCTGGGATTTGACTAAGGGCAAATTCGAGCTTACTTGCTTCTTTTTGCCACTTTTGGACAAATACGGGGCTACTTTCTTTAGATAGAAAAGGACCAAAACGGGTGTCACTTGCTGACAATTTCATTTCTCCAGCTTCCACTACTAGAATCTCGTAAAATTTTCCAGCTTCCTCTAAAATACTTTCAGCTACAATCTGAAATCCATGCTCTTGTAACCAAGAACGTAACTCATCTTCACGATTATTAGGTTGAAGAATCAATCGCTCAACATTGGCTAGTTTGTCCAAACCCTCTTCTAATATCGTAGCAATCAAACGACCACCCATTCCTGCAATAGTGATAACAGAGACCTGGTCACTTTCTTCGAAAGCTGCTAAACCATTGGCTAAACGAACCTGAATTTTCTGAGTCAAGCCATGACTTTCAACATTTCTAACTGCAGATTGATAGGGACCCTCTACAACTTCACCAGCGATAGCACGATCTATTCGACCTTCTTTCACAAGTTCAATAGGTAAATAAGCATGGTCGCTACCGACGTCCAGCAAAACAGCTCCTTGGGGAACAAAAGAAGCTACTGTTTCTAATCTCTTTGAAATCATCTTCTCTCACTTTCAAAAACTCTATTTCCCTTTATTATACCATATTTTATCTGGCTATCCCGCACCTAAAAAAGACCGCAATCTTGGATTGCAGTCTTTCTTTATCTTTTAACTTGATAACGACTTGTCAGTATGAACATCACAATAAAGACGAGCATCATAATGCCATAGATAGGCAATGTTTGACCTGTAAGTGTTGAAATTTCAAGCAATTTTTGGATTCTTGGGAATAGAGCTGTTCCAAGAAATCCACCTATTGACCAAATAATCAAAAGAACACGCCAAAGACTAAATGGCAAGCAAGCTCTAACTACAGACATGAAACCAATCGATGCCAATAGATAATACAGAAGTGTCGAAATTTCAATGGCTGACCAGCCTTGACTGGTTCCAAAAATTTTAACAAAGAGAACACTAAAGACTACCATCAAGGCACTTGGTAAAGCTCGAAGCATGGATTTTCTGAGGAAGTTTTGTTCCACAGGTTTGATATTTCGTTCAAAAGTTAATACAAACGGTGGGAATCCTTCCACGAACTGGTCAATCATAGTTATCTGAATCGGAATGAATGGGAAAATCAAAATCCATTCAGTACGTCCCAACAAAGCACTAGCAATACAGATTACTGCTAGCAAGAAGGAATAGATTGTCTTAATCAAGAAAATCGGAGCAATGTGGGCAATGTTATTGACCACACGACGACCTTCGAAGAGAATCTCAGGAACATCATTGAAATCTGAATTCAAGAGGACCAGATTTGCAATCTGACGAGTTGCTGGGTCTCCTTCAGCCATAACAATGGAACAGTCTGCCTCACGGAGAGCTAGAATATCATTGACACCATCTCCTGTCATAGCAGTGGTGTGACCTGCTTTTTTCAGAGTTTGGATAATCAGTTTCTTTTGATGAGGTGAGACACGTCCGAAAATGGCTGTTTCCTCAGCCATGGCTATCAATTCTTCATCATTAATTTTCGAACAATCTACATAGCTCTGATAGTCTGCAAAACCTGCTTTTTGAGCAATACTTGAAACAGTGACTGGATTATCACCAGAGATAATTTTCAATCCCACTTCCTGAGAACGAAGATAGTCTAGCGTCTCAGCAGCACCTTCTCGAATCGGATCTAGAATCTCAAGCAAAGCCAAAGCCTGAATATCAGATGGCTTTTGTGGCTTGTGATAGTCAAGTTTTTCTTGACTGAGCGCTAACACCAAGACACGAGATCCTCGTTCAAGAGCTTCTCTAGCTTCAGGAACTTCAGCATTCAACAACATCTCCGGTGCGCCTAGGAAAACAGTTCCTAGACCTTCCAACTCCATTGCTCCCCATTTTCGATCACTTGAAAATGGAAGGCTAGAAATCATCGGATAAGCTACCTCTCCCGCAAAACGCTTTCGAATAGCTTGGGCAGTTGGATTTTTATCCTCACTGTGTGCCATATAGCTGGTTAGTATTTTGGCAATGGCATCTTTGTCGTAAGCTTGCGTAAGAGGAAGGACCGTCTCAACCTGCATCTTCCCTTGGGTGATTGTCCCTGTCTTATCCAAGCAGAGCATATCCACACGTGCCAAGGTCTCAACAGAATACATTTCTTGTACTAAAACCTTTTTAAGTCCTAATTTTATCACTGCGGTCAAAAGCGAAGTTATAGTAAGTAACGCGATACCTTTAGGCAACATCCCCAAAAGAGCTGTAGATGAATTGACTACAGAAGACTTGAGTGGCAGACCTTTTAAGACCAAGGCTTCAAGCAAGAGAGCAATACCAAAAGGAATGATAATTTTCCCAGTAAAGCCAGCTAACCGGTCTAGCGATTTCATGATACGAGAGTTAATTGGCTTCACTGTCTTAGCTTCAAGCATGAGTTTAGCAGCATAGTTATCTGCCCCAACATGATGTACCTGAGCGAGGACAGAACCACTTGCAAGAAAGCTACCCGACAACATTAAGTCTTCTACTTCTTTTTGCACCAAGTCGCTCTCACCCGTTAACATGGCTTCGTTGACTTCTGCAAAACCTTCTAATACAATGGCATCACTTGGAATCTGATCTCCTGCTGACAAGCGAATCACATCGTCCAAAACAAGCTCCTCAGGATCCAGAGCTATCTCTTGTCCATCACGAATAGTGATAATCTTTTCTTTATTCAAGAGATTGAGTTTATCAACCATATGTTTAGCTCGTAGCTCAGTTACAATCCCAGAAAATGCATTAAAACAGATAACCGCAAAGAAAACTAGGTTGCTCCAGGCTTGAACAAAGGCGAGCGCTAGGGCAATGGCAAAGTTTAAAGCATTGAATAAAGTAAAGACATTTCTCTTCACAATCTGCCATGTACTAGTACTAGCTGAAGCTTGGAAATCATTGACCTGTCCCTGTTTCTGACGATCTTTGACTTCTGATTGGCTTAATCCCATAATTTTATTTTTATCCATAAATTCTATCATATCATTTTTTTTTGAATATTTCTAATTTCATATGAAAAGCTATTCCGCCTAAACAAAAAACATTTGCCTGTCCTAGTATGATAAGGTATAATAAAAGAAAGAAAACTGAAGGAGACATCATGTTTTATACTTATCTGCGTGGGCTGGTTATGTTGATTCTATGGTCAATCAATGGAAATGCTCACTTTCACAATACTGAAAAAATTCCAAGTTTAGATGAAAACTATATCCTTGTTGCGCCACACCGTACCTGGTGGGATCCAGTCTATATGGCTTTTGCAACAAAACCAAAGCAATTTGTCTTTATGGCAAAAAAAGAACTCTTTTCAAATCGCATCTTTGGTTGGTGGATTCGCATGTGTGGTGCTTTCCCTATCGACCGTGATAACCCAGGTTCTTCTGCTATCAAATATCCAATTAATGTTCTTAAAAAGAGCAATCGCTCACTGATTATGTTTCCTAGTGGTAGTCGTCATTCCAATGATGTTAAGGGTGGTGTAGCCCTCATCGCAAAGATGGCTAAGGTTCGTATTATGCCAGTTACCTATACTGGCCCTATGACTCTAAAAGGACTCATCAGCCGTGAACGTATTGATATGAATTTCGGAAATCCGATTGATATCTCAGATATTAAAAAGATGAATGATGAGGGAATTGAGATGGTTGCAGACCGCATCCAATCTGAATTTCAACGCCTGGATGAGGAAACAAAACAGTGGCACAACAATAAAAAACCAAATCCACTGTGGTGGCTCATCCGTATCCCCGCCTTGATTCTAGCAATTATAATCGGAATTTTAACAATCCTCTTTACCTTTGTTGCAAGTTTTGTTTGGAACCCAGATAAAAAGAGAGAGCAATTACAATAGTCTAATTTTCACAGGCCCAAGTTTATTACTTGGGCTTTTTCAATGAGTTACCATACTAATTAGCATATTGACAAAAGCTTAAATCTATAGTATACTTTCAAAGTAAGCTGATTTAGCTCAGTAGGCAGAGCGCATCCATGGTAAGGATGAGGTCGCCGGTTCGATCCCGGCAATTAGCATCAATTCATCAGTTCCTATCTGGGGAGCTGTTTTTTTCTTGACAAAGTATTGGCTCTATAGTAAAATAAAGTCTGCGATGAGTCGATATGTAGCGAAAGCTACAATTGCGCAAAGGAGGTCATAACGCAGGAGCGGACCTTGAGAAATTGTGTGAACCAGTTTCTCACATGGAGATGCCTCTCACACTCTCTGGTTTTTCCAGAGAGTTTTTTCTTTTCTTAAACAAATAGGGTCCTGGACCTTATGAAACAAAAAAAGACCTATCATACAAGCTGTAAAGCCTGATATGATAGGTTTTTAATGCTAGATTAACGTACTGTACGGATACGCATTGTGTTTGTACGAACAGCTTCGCCAAGTGGCACACCTGCAACGATAACGATATCGTCACCAGATTCTACAAGACCTGCTTCAACTGCTTTACGTTCAGCGATTTCGAACATATCATCAGTTGATGATGGAGCTTCAGTCAACATTGGGATAACACCCCAGTTCAACATCAATCCACGCTCTGTCAATTCGTCGAATGTCAATGCCAAGATATCAGCATTTGGACGGTATTTAGAAATCAAACGAGCTGTGTGACCAGTCTTAGTAAGGGTAACAACCAATTTGATATTCATTGAGTTAGTAGCGTCTTTAACAGCTGAAGCCATAACTTCTGTCTTAGAGTTACGTTCGAAAGTATCTGAGTTCAAACGTCCGTATTCGTTAAGAAGAGTTTGAGCGTTCTTGTCGATGGTAGCCATTGTTGTTACTGACTCAAGTGGGTATTTACCGTTTGCAGACTCACCTGAAAGCATTGTAGCGTCAGTTCCGTCGATAACAGCGTTAAATACGTCTGAAACTTCTGAACGAGTTGCACGTGGTTTTTCAGTCATTGTTTCAAGCATGTTTGTTGCTGTGATAACAACTTTACCAGCAGCGTTTACTTTAGTGATGATCATTTTTTGGTAAACTGGAACCATTTCGAATGGTACTTCGATACCCATGTCACCACGAGCGATCATGATACCGTCAGCAGCTTCAATGATTTCGTCCAAGTTATCGATACCTTGTTGGTTTTCGATCTTAGCGAACAATTGAACGTGACCGTTACCAGTTTCTTCACAGATTGCACGAACTTCGTTGACATCTTTAGCAGTTCGTACGAATGAGATCGCAATGAAGTTGATACCTTGTTCAAGACCGAAGCGGATATCAGCGTTATCACGTTCAGCAAGAGCAGGGAAAGGAATTTTCGTGTTAGGGATGTTCACACCTTTTTGTTTAGCGATCACACCGTCATTTTCAACTTCACAAACGAATTCACGACTTGCGTCATCTTTTTCTACAACACGAAGACCCAATTTACCATCGTCAACCAATACTTGGCGACCAACTTCAACGTCATCATAGATGTCAAGCGCACCTGCAACGTTCAAAGCAATCACTTCACGAGTTGATTTGATTCCTTGTTTAGTAGCAACACGGATCTTTTCACCAGTCTTGTATGAGTACTCTTTAGCATCGCCTTCGAACAATTCAGTACGGATTTCTGGACCTTTAGTGTCAAGAAGGAAACCAACTTTTTTACCTGCAAGTTTTTCTGCAAGTTTAACAGTTGCCATACGGTCACCTTGTTCTTGGTGGTCACCGTGTGAGAAGTTGAAACGGAAAGTGTTAGCTCCTGCTTCAATCAATTGAGCAATGTTTTTAGCTGAAGCTTCAACGTCAAGTTTTTCACCCCAGTATCCGTCATCACCGAATTTTTTACCACCACGGATTTCTACCGCAGGACCCAAAGTTGCAACGATTTTTACACGTTTGTTCATGATTTTGTGACTCCTTTATATAATTCGACCTTTTATGGTCATTTTACCAGATTAGTTAAAGTTGATTATGACAAGCTCTTGTTCAAGTCAGAAAGTTCAATATCAGCTTTGTGAGGGTTATTGACAACAATCTTACCATCAGCTGTTAAGCTAAACAAAGCTCCCTCTTCTGCAGTTCCAAGAATTGGATTTTCAACCATTTTCTCGTTACGAATACCGACAGCAACACCACCGATTCCTTGTTTAAGGAGTTTAACAGCGTGTGCACCCATACGTGACGCCAATACACGGTCACGAGCTGTTGGTGAACCACCACGTTGGATGTGACCAAGTTCAGTTACACGAAGGTCGCTTGTATCGCCAGCTTCTTTTAGTTTTTGACCAAATTCAGCTGCTGACATGACACCTTCTGCTAAAACGATAATGTTGTGTTTTTTACCGTGTTCATATCCAGCTTTGATGCTTGCTACGATATCTTCAAATTTGAAGCCTTCTTCAGGGATGATGATTTCGTCAGCACCTGTTGCGATACCTGCCCAAAGAGCGATATCACCAGCGTTACGTCCCATTACTTCAACAACGAAAGTACGACGGTGACTTGATGATGTATCACGAATCTTATCGATTGCATCCATTGCAGTTGTTACTGCAGTGTCAAATCCGATTGTAAAGTCAGTACCTACGATATCGTTATCGATTGTTCCAGGAAGTCCAATAGCAGGGAATCCATGCTCAGTCAGGCGCATAGCTCCATGATAAGAACCGTCACCACCGATAACCACGACACCTTCGATACCGTGTTTTTTCAATTGCTCAATCCCTTTAAGTTGACCTTCGAGTTTTGCAAACTCAGGGTAACGAGCTGAGTGAAGGAAAGTACCACCACGTGAAATGATGTCTCCTACTGATGCAGCATCAAGTGGATAAATTTCACCAGCAACCATACCAGCGTATCCATCATAGATACCAAAAACTTCCATTCCTTCTGAGATTGCTTGACGAACAACTGCACGAATGGCAGCATTCATACCAGGGGCGTCCCCACCACTAGTCAAAACAGCAATACGTTTCATTTGGTTTTGCTCCTTTTTCTTTAACATTCTAACTGATTATACCATATTTAAAGTTAAAATTCTTTTATTTTCATTGATTTTTAACGATAAATCGTTTTCATGACAATCTGTTTTAAAGATTCTTGTAAGCCAGCGTCTTTTGCAACTAAATAACCAGGCAAAAGAATATTTTTTTGTTCATTTTCATAACGAATGACAACAGGAATTTGTCCCTTGTACTGATCTAAAATATGATAAATTTCAGAATCGTGGTCATGATTGAGAACTTGAATCCAAAAACGCTCACTCACTGCCTCTTTTAAATTATTTAAAACTAATTGAAGACGACCATCTCTGGCTTGCACTTTCCCGTTTAGGTAATAGAAACTTCCTTCGTGCAAGAGATTTTTAAATTGGCGGTACTGTTCAGAAAAAACAGTGACCTCCAGACTTGTTTTACTATCGGTAACTTTCAAAAAGGCCATGTTTTCACCTTTTTTAGTTCGAATCACTCGGATAGACTGAATTTCAACGAGCACTGTAGCTGTCTGTCCCTCGGAAAGCTCAGATAAACTCACAATTGGATACAAAGGATTCTTCGCTAAAACCAGCAATGGGTGTTGGCTAATTCCTACACCTAACCAATCCTGCTCTTTATGGAATTTTTCAATATTTGAAAAGTCCTCTGTATCTGTCCAACTATAGCTAGAATCTGCAAAGAGGCTACCTAATTCTTCTACAAAGATAAAGAGAGTTGGTAGATTGGTTAAGATTTTTTGACGGTTTTTATCAAATCCATCAAAAAGTCCTACTTCCACTAAAGGGGTTAAGAGGCCAATCTTTTGATAATTTTTGGGTAATCGTGTGATAAAATCTTCAACACTGCTAAATGGACGATGCTCGATAATCCAGTAGGCAAAATCACGGGGCATTCCCTTGATACTCTTGAGTCCTAGATGAATTGTCTTATCAGCTAACTTATCTTGATATGGAACCGTATTGATAGAAAGCGGAGCTAGTTCAAAGCCCATTTCAAGCGCATCTAGAATATAATCTCCGCTAGCATAATTGAGCATGACCTGATAGAAGATTGCTGGAAAATGTGTTTTAAAGTAGGCAAGCTGAAAAGCTAAGGCAGCATAAGCATAAGCATGCGAACGGTTAAAACCATAACCTGCAAATTTCTCCATTACAGCAAAGACTTCTTGAGCTTGTTTTTGTCCATGCCCTTTTTCGAGGGCCCCTTGGATAAAACTCTCCTCCATTCGATGCATCTCAGCTGCGTTCTTTTTCCCCATGGCGCGACGTAACATATCGGCCTTCCCAAGGCTAAAACCAGCATAGCGTTGAGCTACTTGCATCACCTGCTCTTGATAAAGCATGATGCCATAGGTTGGAACTAGGATATCTTCTAGCACAGGGTCCAGAACCGTAACCTTTTCTTTACCATGTTTTCTGGCAACAAAGTTATCGATATAGTCGCTCGCACCTGGTCGGTTCAAGGAAGTCGTCGCCACTACTTCTTCAAAATTTTGTGGTTTCACTCGTTTCAATAAGCGTATGGCTCCAGGTTGTTCAAACTGAAAGATTCCCTTGGTCTTCCCAGCTGCAAAGAGGGCTAAGGTTGCCTTATCTTCAAGATCAATATCCTCAATTCTTAGTGAAATACCTTGAGTTTCATATAAGAGCTCCTGCATTTTTTGAGCGAAGGTTAAGTTTCGTAGGCCCAAGAAATCCATCTTGAGCAAGCCATTTCCTTCAACTCCATGCGCATCATATTGGGTAATCAGCATATCCTCTCCATACTTGAGAGGGATGTAGTCTGTTAGATTTTTATCACTGATAACGACTCCAGCTGCATGGATAGAAGTCTGTCGTGGATATCCTTCAATCTTTTTAGCAATAGAAAAGGCCTTTTGGTACTCAATCTTACTTTGAATGAGTTGTCTAAAACCAAGATTTCCTTCATAGGCTGTCGTTAGAGTATCTTTAGAACCTATTTTTTTTGTAATAGCTGTCAACTCATACTCAGGGACACCATAACGTTTGAAGATATCTCGGATGGCTTGCTTGGCTCCAAAGGTCGAGTAAGTGACAATCTGCGCAGCGTGGATACTACCATAACGGTCACGAACATAACGAATAAACTCAGGGCGATAGATATCTGGAATATCAATATCGATATCTGGCATGGTGTAGCGTTCACGATTTAAGAAGCGCTCAAAGATAAGATTTTTAGCTACAGGATCAATTCCTGTAATATCCAAAGCGTAGGCCACTAAACTTCCAACTGCGGATCCGCGTCCCATCCCCATATAATAACCTTGAGAACGACCAAAACGTAAGAGGTCCCAGACAACCAAGAAATAGTCATCGAATCCCATATCATGAATCACTGATAACTCTTCTTCTAAACGAACCTGATAAATCTGATTCCATAATCCTTTCTCTTCCAATCCCTTGATAGCTCTCTCCCGAAGTTCTTCAACAGCAGGTCTCTCTGGATTGAAACGTGGAAGCTTGAGACTACTATCAATCTCGTAGGAAGTATCCTTGACCAATCTTGCAAGATTATCCAGTGCGATTGGGAACTTCTCTAGAAAAACCTGTTCAAGACGTTCAGCAGGCAAAAACAAGCCTTGTTGAGATTGAACATCAACCTCTCTCAAGGTCACGTTTTCCTTAATCGCCTTGAGCATTTGAAGTGTTTCTAAATCCTCAGCTTCAAAAGAATTAACACGATAAAGTGGGAGAATAGGGTGAGAAAAATTCGATTGAGCTGTATCTGGAAACACTCCGATATAGTATTCATGCCCTAAGTCCAAGGAATCAATTTCAGGATAGTAAGGAACAATAACACAAATATCTTCAAGGTAGGAAGAGTAATCAGCCCATTCTTTTTTACCTGTCATCTTTAAAGACGACAGCTTCATCAGGTTTTGATAACCTCGGTTTGACAGGGCTAGAAAACGTAGATTGATCCATTCATCTTTATGATGAAGTGTTATCTCAAGGCCTAATAAAGGCTGAATTCCTTGTTTTTGGCATTCTTTGATAAAATAATAGGCTCCATAGAGATTATCTTCATCCATGATGCCAAGTGATGAATAGCCATATTCTTTCCCAAGGCTGACATATCTCTTGATTGAAACCATACTCTCCATGAAACTATAGACAGTTTTCGTATCCAGTTGGGCAATCATTCTTTCTCACCTCCCTTTTTCTTTTTCTATTATACCATTTTAAAAAATAGAAGCACAATTTCTTTCTAATCATTAAACTAAAAAACCACAGCCTTAAAGGCTATGGTTTTATGAGATGAAATAAATTCGAAGAAGAATTGCGCCTAGCTTTTTTAACTTAGTTACTTGTATCTTTCGTTAAAAATATCCCGATTAAAACTAGAACTAGGGAGAGAAAAGGAAAAAACCTAAACATCTCCCAATCCGGGTCGAATGCTAAAAGTCCGGAAAGCAGGTAAAATCCTGCACTCGCATACAAGAACTTTCTATTTACTTTCTTGATTCCTATCCTAGTTAAAAAAGTTGCTATAGCGTAAGCAATTAAATTAGGACCTAGAAAAATCAAGAATACAATTCCCCATGGAGCAGTAAATAAAGCAAGAGTTATAAATAGAAGAATATAGGTAAGTGACAAATAAAATGAGAAAGATAGAAGAGTCGAAGGTTTCTTGACTGCTTTTGGACCATTCTTCATATCTTCCACCGAATTATTTTCTACAATTAGTTTATCTTCTTCTTTGTTTAGTTCTACTTTTGGATTTTGGTCTGACATCTTTTTCTCCCACTAATTTGTTTAATTATTTTTATTATATCCCAATTTGTCACATTAAGCTAGATAGAAAAAGCCATCTATGTTAGTCTCAGATAAACGCACACATTTGTCTGAAAGAAACTAACATAAATGACCTACACTACTCCCTATCAAGTTTTTCTGAGACAGGTGAAATTGTCTCGCTCAATTTGAAAAAGAGGAGTTTTTATTATTTTTCACGAATCACTTCTACCTTGTATCCATCTGGATCTTTAACAAAGTAATAGTTTGGTTGTGTTCCTGGAAGTCCATTTGGATTTGTCACTTCGTAACCCTTGTCGCTATGTTCTTTATGAAGAGCCTCAAGGTCAGGTGTGCTTAGAGCGATGTGCGCAAAACCGTCACCCACAACATAAGGCCCATGATCGTAGTTGTAAGTCAACTCCAATTCATAATCATCGCCATCAAGACCTAGATAAACAATGGTAAAAGCGTGTTCTGGGAAGTCCAGACGACGCAATTCCTTAAATCCAAATGCATCTTGATAAAAAGCAATTGATTTTTCAAGATTCTCTACCCGCAAGCAAGTGTGTAACATTTTTGAAGCCATTTTTTCTCCTTTGTTTAAAAAAGACTGGGACAAATTTGCACCAGTCTTGTGAATAATTATTTACCAAGTTTTGCTTTAGCTGCATCTGCAAGAGCTGTGAAAGCTGCTGCATCGTTAACAGCCAAGTCAGCAAGCATTTTACGGTTAACTTCGATCTCAGCCAATTTCAAACCATGCATCAATTGTGAGTATGAAAGTCCGTTCATACGAGCTGCCGCATTGATACGTGTGATCCACAATTTGCGGAAGTCACGTTTCTTTTGACGACGGTCACGGTATGCATAGTAGTAAGAGTTCATTACTTGTTCTTTCGCAGTACGGAACAAGATGTGTTTAGCTCCATAGTAACCTTTTGCTAATTTTAAAATACGTTTACGACGTTTGCGTGATACAACGCCACCTTTAACACGTGCCATTTATATTTCCTCCAATATTTCCTAGAATTGTTAACTTACAAATACGCGATTATTTCAAGCGAGTAAGCATTGCTTTGATACGTTTGAAATCTCCTGAATGCACCATAGATGCTTTACGAAGATGACGACGTTGTTTCTTAGTTTTTCCGTGGAAACGGTGAGAAGTGTAAGCACGGAAACGTTTAAGTCCACCAGAACCTGTACGTTTGAAACGTTTAGCTGATGCGCGGTGTGTTTTTTGTTTTGGCATGATATTTTCTCCTTTTTTTAACTTTCTGACAGATTATTTCTTGTCAGTTGCTGGGGCCAACTGCATGAACATTTGACGACCATCCATTTTAGCACGTTGTTCGATGATAGCAATATCTTGAGTTGCTTCAGCGAAATCGGCTAAAACTTTTGCTCCAATCTCTTTATGGGTAATCATACGACCCTTAAAGCGAATGGAAACCTTCACTTTGTTCCCTTTTTCAAGGAACTTGCGAGCACTGCGAAGTTTCGTATCGAAATCACCCTTATCAATAACTGGGCTCAATCGAACTTCTTTCACGGTCACAACGCTTTGTTTTTTTCGTTGTTCTTTTTGTTTCTTCTGGTACTCAAATTTGAACTTACCGTAGTCCATAATTTTCGCAACAGGAGGTTTAGCTTGAGGTTGAATGAGAACCAAGTCCACATTAGCGTCGTCCGCAAGTGCTTGCGCTTCACCAAGTGGTTTGATACCCAATTGTTCGCCCTCAAGACCGATTAAGCGAACTTCACGTACACGAATTTCATCATTGATGAATAAGTCTTGCTTTGCTATGGTTTTCACCTCTTTTTTTATTTTAGAGAAAAACAAGAGCGGACTTGCTAACGCAAATCCGCTCTACATGATTATAGTCCATTTCTGAAACTTGATCTGTAGGGGCCAGACAACGTTAGTCGCAAGGCGAGAAGTTCTCACTTCTGCTTTTCTCATCTTGTATATGATATCAAGTTTTTCCCTACTTGTCAAGATAAAAATAATCTTTTTTAGTTTTTTTCTAATAATTGAATTTAAATCCAATTATTGGTTACGAGAATAGTATATCTCATGTGGTTTTACATGATTCCCTAGTAACTCAGAGACTGTAACAAAGCTATACCCTTGTCCCTGTAAATATTCAATAACTTTTGGCAATGAGTTAACAGATGTTTGATGGATATCGTGCATAAGGATAATAGAACCATCAGTCGTCTGACGTTGAATTTCTGTTAGAATGGCTGCTTCGTTTTTACTCTTCCAGTCTAAGCTATCGACATCCCACATAATAAAGCTCAAATCAAGACTATTACGGATATCATCTGAGATGGCACCATATGGTGGGCGCATCAATTTTGAACTCTTTCCGAGAACACTAGTGATTGCTGATTCTGTATCCGTAATTTGTTTCTTAGCATCTTCTAATGAGAGTTGTGTTAAAACTGGATGGTTCCAACTATGATTTCCGACTTCATGCCCCTCAGCCTGCATACGTTTGAGGATAGCTTCATTACCTACAATATTTTTCCCTTGGACAAAGAAGGTTGCTTTGATTTTGTACTTAGCTAAGATATCCAAGGCTTGTGGTGTTGTATTACCATCAGGACCATCATCAAAGGTAAGAGCTACCACTTTTTTATGTTTTTCTGCTTGAACTTTTTTATATAGTTCAGCATCTTTTTCTGTTAGATAGGATGTTTGAATATAATCAAAGAAATCTGAAATAGGCATTGCTATTTCTTCTACATTAGTCGTTGCTTTGACTGGATATAGAACCAATTGACTATCTTTGTAAGCAAACTTCCAGCTTGACAATTCTGCTGCTGAGAAATCAGCTGAAACTTGGTCAACAATTGATTGCTCTATTTTTTTATCTTGGAGAGCTGACTTAACACCCTCAAGGATTTTTTCTTTAGCTGTGGATGGGTCTGTAAAGAGTTGATCCAAGGTAAAGATAGAGCCATCCTCTTTCAGATACAGCTGGTCTAAAGTAGTATTTTCTAATTCAACGACATTAGAATTTGCTAAGTCATAGGCCTGTTTTTTAATCAAACGATTTTCAACCCCAGTTAAAGAGGAATCCCCTTTTTCTGAGTAATAAAAAATTAACTGTTCTTTACCTTCTACTTTGTCAGTGATGTCTTTTACGATGATATCCTTGATAGGGGAAATAAGGCTGTCACCGACTAGTGGATAATAGGTGATAATTTCAGATTTTTCTTTGCGGAAATGCTCTTTTTGACTTCCTTGGGAGTAGGCTTCATCTTTTTCCTTCTTGAGACTCTCAATCTTCTGTTCAAAGGCTTGTCTATTCAGCACTTTATAGGTAATCACACTACCGAGTGCTATCATTGTGAGAAACAAAAGCAAGACAAGAATGCCAAGTTTTTTATTGTTTTTCTTCTTTACTTTATTCTGGGGTAATCTCTTTTTTGTCATAGTCTTATCATATCAAATATGAGCTATAATTTCAATGAAAACATGGCACAAAAAGATTTAAAATAGGTAAAGAAAAGTAAAAGAACCCTAGAAAAATCTAGGATTCTTTTATAAATTAGAAACGAATACTTTCTCTTGTTTTTTCATAAGAAGTAACGAAGCGATTGGTAACACCAGGCTCAGCAACTTCTAATGCTTGAGAGATTTTTTCGAAAGATGCTTGATAATCAAATGTTGTTTCAAAGATATTCAAAGCTTCTTGGAAAGCTTGTTGAATACGATCATCAAATGATCTGTAACGGTTCGAATATTGAAGCAATTGTTCTGTCAATGTTGCATTTTGAACGATACTGTATGTTTCTTCTTCTAACATATTCATATCATTTGTCGCAATCTCAAGGATACGATTCACAGATTCGATATTCACTTGCGCTTGTTCCAGCTCAGCCATCAAGTCTTCTGTACTGTGGCTTGCATCAAAGAAGAGCTTCAAGAATTTTTGTGGAATTCCTGGAAGATTTCTCTTCTCCATGTAGCGTTTAATCGTATGCAGACGGTTGACATATACATTTGCTTTTTGACGAGCATTGATGTCATCTTTTTCAATTTTAACGAGACGTTCACTAACACCGATTTGGTTATCTTCAATATCTTTTAATGTAGATTGGAGATTTTCCAAACGTTCTTGTAAGACAGAATATGCTTCTGAAACTTCTGACTCTGAATTGGTCATTTCTTCAATAGTAGCATTCAAGGCTGAGATATCAGCTTGAAGACGACGAACTCGATTCACATCGCTTTCTGAAATCAAATAAGTTTTCCCAAGACGTTCGATATCTTTAACTAGTACCTGATTGTTTTCTTTCAAGTGTTTAAGATAGGTAGGAAGGGTAGTTACCAATTTCTCAAAAGCTTTATGAGCGTTAACTTCACGTGTGAAAATATCATAAAGTGCATTGATTTCTTCTTGGATTTGAGTGTTTTCATACTCTGCATTATCCAACTCCAATGTACGGATATTTTCGTGATTATTCTTCAAGGCTTCATAGAGAAGTTGGAGACGAGATTCGATATCAGTTTCTACAAAATGGTAGTTTTCATCTAAAAGCTTGCGGTAACCAGCTTCTAAATCTTCAAGTTGTTCTGGCAATTCAGTAGTAAGCTTAGTGACAATCGCTGGAATTCTTTCAACGATATGTGTCAAAGCTAAAATATGATTTTCAGCGTTATCTAAAATGCCTGCTGCTTCAACCGGATCTCCCGATGAATTCAAGGTTACAAATTGAGAAAACTCAGATTGGATGTTCTCCAATTGTTTTTCAATTTCTGGAAGAGCTTGACCATATTTTTCAGGATCTTCAGCTACAGTGTTTTGTAGTTTCTCAAATAAATCTAGGGCATGCAGAACACGTCCACTATTTTTTGACTCTTGTTTTTCCAACTCAGACAAGGCATTACGAATTGCTGCAATATCCTCTTCAACAAGTTGGATTTGACTTTCAATTTGATCTATCTGGTGCTTAGCTTTCAAGAAACGGAATGAGTTATTGTATCCTTCAGCTTCAAAGAGATTATTCTCAATATCTGCAAAAGAGTTAAGAGACAAATCTACCCATTTTTGGTTCCATTCTCTAAAAGCAACCTGACTTTGACCAATCAGATGCATGTTTTTTACAACCTCTACCTCATCATTAACAGGAAGGTTATATAGTTCTTCTTTTTTTTCTTCTAAAGCTACAAGTCTACTCTCATTTCGTTTACGTAGCAAAATTGCTACTGCAAAAGCAATAAGAAGCAGGACTGCAATTCCAATCAAAGTAATAATCAACTGATTATTTGACATATCAAACTCCTTTTATACATGACACAATTGTAATGATTATATCATATTTTTCAAACCTTGGGAACTATTTCCCAATATTTTTATACGTCAAGAGTACTGTAAACAGCGTTTTCTTCGATGAATTCTCGACGTGGTTCAACTCGATCACCCATGAGCATATCAAAAATCTTATCTGCTTCTGCTGCGTCATCTACTGATACACGAGCCATGAGACGATGTTCAGGATTCATCGTAGTTTCCCAAAGTTGGTGGTCATCCATCTCTCCAAGACCTTTATAACGTTGAATGGTTGGTTTGGAACGACCTTCGCTGTAGCGAGCCAGGGCTTCTTGTAGGCGGATTTCTTGGTCTGCGCCAGGTTGAATATATTCTTTAATCTCACTACCAACTTTGACACCGTAAATTGGTGGTTGAGCGATATAAACATAACCAGCCTCTAGAACGGGTTTCATATAACGATAAATCAGAGTTAACAAGAGAGTACGAATATGGGCTCCATCGACATCAGCATCTGTCATGATAACCAGTTTTTGATAGCGAGCTTTGCTAACATCGAACTCAGCGCCAAATCCTGTTCCCATAGCTGTGAAAAGACTGCGAATCTCCTCATTAGCAAGGATTTTATCCATACTTGCCTTTTCAACATTAAGGATTTTACCACGAATTGGTAAGATGGCTTGGAACTCACGATTACGTCCTGATTTTGCAGAACCTCCTGCAGAGTCTCCTTCGACGATGAAAAGTTCAGTTTCAGCTGGATTGTTTGATGAACAGTCCGCTAATTTTCCTGGAAGATTTGAAATTTCTAAACCAGATTTTTTGCGTGTAACTTCACGCGCACGCTTGGCAGCAACACGCGCTTTGGCAGCCAAAATCCCTTTTTCAACGATGCGCTTAGCAATCTGTGGATTTTCCAAAAGGAAGTCAGAAAATGCATCGCTGAAGAGGCGATTGGTAATCTTCACAACTTCACTATTTCCAAGTTTGGTCTTAGTTTGTCCTTCAAACTGAGGGTTTGGATGCTTCACAGAGATAACGGCTGTCAATCCTTCACGGACATCCTCACCTGTTAGGTTATCTTCGTTATCTTTTAGAAGTTTGTTTTTACGAGCATAGTCATTGATAACACGAGTTAAGGCTGTACGGAAACCTTGCTCATGTGTTCCACCTTCATGGGTATGAATATTGTTGGCGAAACTCATGACATTCTCGTGGTAACCCGTTGTGTACTGCATCGCAACTTCGACTGTGATATCTTCCATTTCACCATCCGTGTAGATTGGTGTATCAAAGATAACATCCTTGTTTTCGTTGATGTACTCAACGTAGCTCGCAATCCCGCCTTCGTAGTGATAATGCTTGGTTTGTTCAAGTCCTTCACGTTTGTCAGTAATAGAAATTTGAAGACCCCGGTTCAAAAAGGCTAACTCTTGAATCCGTTTATTTAATTTATCAAAATCAAATGTCGTTGTCTCAGTAAAAATTTCTGGGTCTGGAGTAAAGTGAACGATTGTTCCTGTTTTATCCGTATCCCCGATCACCTCAAGGTCTGCAACAACATGTCCACGACGGTATTCTTGGTAGTGAATCTTTCCATTTTTATGAACGCGAACATCCAACTGAGTAGAAAGAGCATTTACAACTGATGACCCTACACCATGGAGTCCACCAGATACCTTGTATCCGCCACCGCCGAATTTACCTCCGGCGTGAAGAACAGTAAAGACTGTTTCAACGGCAGGACGTCCTGTTTTCTCTTGGATATCAACAGGAATTCCACGACCATCATCGACAACTGTAATTGAATCATCCGGTTCAATAAAGACCTCGATATGACTAGCGAATCCCGCCAAAGCTTCGTCGATAGAGTTATCCACGATTTCCCAGACTAGGTGGTGAAGACCTTCTTTGGCAGTTGAACCAATATACATCCCTGGACGCATACGAACAGCTTCCAGACCTTCCAAAACTTGAATTTGACTGGCATCATAATCTTGTGCCTGTTGGTTTTTAATATCTTCTGTCATTTTTCCCCTTTTTCTTACATGTCTATTGCTTGTTTTAAGGACACAACATCCTCAAAGAGATAGGCATCTAAGCCTGCATCATGTCCTGCTTCTACATCAATGGCACGGTCACCAATGACTAGACCTGACCTTATATGATACTTATCACGTAAATAAATCATCGATTCAGGATCAGGCTTGCGTTTAAAACCTGAACTAGCCGTCACTACTTCTGTAAAGTAAAGAGCTATCTCAGTTTTCGCTAGAATCTCCAATACCTGATCGTTTCGATGAGAAACCAAGAAGTTACGGCCACCTTGGTCCGAAATTTCTTCCAAGAGAGCCGGGATCCCATCAAACAAAACTGGGTGTTCCAGCTCACGGGCTTCATTTTCCTTATATTTCTCAAGAAAGTTTTCAATACCTGGAGCATATTTTTCGATAGCAAAGGCAGTCGAAACCTTCAAAGCCTCGTAAACACTATCGTGTTCCTGTTCAATCCCGAACTCTGCTAATATTTCTACAAAAGCTGCTGTAGAAGTTTCATAATTATCAAGCAGGGTTCCACCTAAATCCCAGATGTAATCGTGATATTTCATACCCTTCATTATACCATTTTTTATAAAAAAAAGCGATGTTTACCTTGGTTTTTGCCATTAAAAAAGAGAAGAATCTTCTCCATCAAGAAAGATTCTCCTCCGTTTGTTCATTATTTTTCAAATAGGTCTGTGTAGAGCATGCCATTTCTTAAAGACTCAGCATCTCCTCCCAGTGTTTCAACCAAGTGGTAAGCAAAAGCTAAAGCTGTTGCTGGACCACGACTCGTAATGATATTTCCATCCACTACGACTGTTTCTTTGTGGTAGTGACCGTCAGCAATTTGTTCTTGGACTCCATCATAGCAGGTGAAGTTTCTTCCTTCTAGGAGGCCAGCTCGATTCAAAGCAATTGGAGCAGCACAGATGGCTGCTACTTTTTTACCGGTTTCCTCAAATCTTTGAAGCTCAGAGATTAATTGTTCATTGTCCCTCAAGTGGGCAGCACCAGGCATACCTCCTGGAAGGACAATCATGTCATACTCTGATAAATTACCATCAAACACTCGATCAGCTTGAACTTGAATAGCATGTGAACCTGTCACTTTATCTTCAAATCCTACCATATGGCAGGTGATATTTGCGCGGCGCATGACGTCTACGACCGTCAAGGCTTCAATTTCTTCAAAACCATTTGCTAGGATAACTGCAACTTTAGGCATAGCGACCTCCTTATTTCACTTTTTTCAACACAACTTTTTTACGTTTGAATCTTGTTCGACCACTCTTTTCATCAGCCAAATGGGTTTGGTAGCTCATCGATAACAGCAAACCGACACCAATTAGATTACTGATAATAGCGGATCCCCCTTGGGAAATAAAGGGCAAAGGAATCCCTGTCAGAGGAAGAAGACCAGTAACCGCACCAATATTTTCAAAGATATGGAACAAGAGCATCATGATAAATCCAGTTGAGATGTAGGTATAAAATTGATTATTGGATTTTAAGGTGATTTTTAACATGCGATAGATAAGCAGTAGATAGAGTGCAACCACAACAACTGAACCAATAAATCCAAAATCTTCTGCAATTACTGTGAAAATCATATCACTCTCACGGACTGGAATAAGGAGATTAGACACATTAAAGCCTTGACCAAAAATTCCACCGCTACCAATCGCGATTTGACCCTGTGCCTGTTGATAGGTAGTCGTTTGGGCGTAATCAAAGGGATTGAGCCAGGCAAGGATACGATTTATCTGATAAGTTGGCATCCCAATCTGATGCATAAAGGCACGCCCATCTTTTGTGATAAAGATTGCTAGGAAGCCTGTAATCGCCGATACAACTACTACAAAAATTGGAATAATAATCTTCCAAGAAACACCAGACAATAAGACAAGTCCTGCAAAGATTGCAACAAAAACCATAGCTGTCCCAAGGTCACTTTGCAAGGCTAGTAAAACCATAACTGGCATCGTGAAAACGATCATCCACAAAATCAATAGAAAATCTAAGCCAACGGTCCGTTCTTTGTCTTTATGTTTCTTGGTAAAGGTTACGATAACGTATGCCAGCATCAAAATATAGGATATCTTCATAAATTCGGAGGGTTGAAAGAGTGTATAACCACCAATTGACACCCAGTTTTTCGCACCAGTTGCAGCTACTAAACTTGGGTTGTAGAAGACTAAAGGCAAGACCATCAAGGCTAGACCAAGTCCATATAAATAAGGCGTAGACTGCCAGAGAAATTTTGTGTTAAAAAACATGACTATGAAGCTAAAAACAATCCCTAGCGATATCCAAGCCAGTTGTTGTCCAAGTATGGGCCAAACATTGTTTGGGTAGTCATGACTAACTGCTATATAAATAGCTACAACTCCAATCACCAACAAACAAAATACTGGTAATATTAAACTATAATCGACCCTAGAGTCGAGAGAACGTTTCATAAAAGGCCTCCTTCATTCTTTCAGGTATTCATTTCATTGTTTATTTAAAAATTCTTGAACTTTTGAGAATACTTGCTCTCGGCTAATGACTCTAACACGATTGCTTCGAGCCAAAGACTTGCTGATTTGCTTACCATAGCGTTTACTTGCCATGCGGCTATCTAGAATCAGAACTGCAGAGCGTTGCCCCACTCGACGCATGGTTCGTCCAATCGCTTGCTTGAGGCGAATAATAGCCATAGGAAGCTGATAATCGTAAAAAGGATTCTTCCCTTCCAAACGAAGTTCTTGATTCATCTTTTTCGTAAAGGGATCTTCTGGATTTTGGAAAGGTAATCGAGTCACCACTTCAATCACTCGAGGATGTCTCGAAAAATCGACACCTTCCCAAAAACTTCCAGCCCCAAGCAAGAGCTCACGCTCGCCTCTTTCAAAGCGTTTTTTTAACTGGGCAGGTTCACCGTGCTTATACTGGGCCAGATGGGGAACCCTCAAAGCATCTGAAACTTGCAACAATAAATCTTTTGCAGTAAATAAAACTAGAATGGGTTCTTCAAGCTGGAACAATTCTTCTAAAACTTCTACAATTGCTTGTGCATATTCCTCGGATGAAATTTCTGTCACCAACGGAAAATCATTCACCAACAAGATTTCCTGATTTTCCTGAAAGTGTTCGTTCATGCAGTAAAAGGCCGCTTGAGGAAAACCTAACAATTCTGGTAAAGAAACCCTACTACTAATTTCAAGGGTTGCAGAGATTCCTAATAGCTGACAGGTTTCTGGGAAAATCTGAGAAAAGAGCAAACGATGATTGCGACTAGAAGTGATTTCAACCTTCTTACTAGACACATCTGAAGTCGATAACCAAAATTCTCCCTCAGATGTAAAAAATCTCTGATAGTCTTTAAATTCTGGTAAATTCAACTCAGAAAAATCTTGTCGGAGCTTGTCAACGCTACTAGCTGGACACATCCTACGTTTACCAGATAAGAACTGATCGAGTAGGTAAGAAACTTCAAAACGAATACTTTCTAGCAAGCGTCTTTGAAGCATACCTTCTTCCCTCGATAGAGCTTGATCTAGTTGCTCCACCAAATCTGTTAGCAAATAAGATTTTCGAGAAAGATTTTCCAATGTCAACAAGATTTTCTGGGCTTCATCTAAAATCAAGAGACGCCCTTCTAAGAGACTAGGATCATCTTCAAGTCGAGTAACGAGGTAAGCATGATTGGTCACAAGCAACTTGCAGGAACGAGCCTTTTCCTGACCTCGTTTCCAAAAATCCTCCAACCAAAAGAGAGAGTCTTTGTGAAGGTTGCCATCGTGTACCAAGTTCTGTAAGAATTGCTGGTAGCGATAAAGCTGACCAATTTCGTCTAAATCTCCTGTATCTGTCTCTGTCAACCAAACTAGAAGTTGCATCTTGAAACGAGTATACAAACGATTGGACTCTTCTTCCTCTAGCGCTGCATGAAATGCATCTAGCTTCAAGTAATTCTGAGGACCTTTAAGACTATGAATAGAGATATGGAAAATCTCTTCTAGTTTTTTAGCCTCCTCTTGCATCACCTGATTTTGAAGGATTTTAGTCGGAACACTGAGTAGGATTCCCTCTTCATTCTCAAGTGACAAGGCCGGTAGCAGGTAACCATAGGTTTTCCCGATTCCTGTTTGAGCCTGAATAAAGGAAATGGCTTCCCCTTGTAAAAACTCTTGAACCTTTTGGGCAAATTCTTCTTGTTGACTTCTCTCCTCCAAACCTAGCAAGGCAATATTAGTTTGGAAATCTTTTGAGAGTTTGCGTGGAGAAAGGACTGGCTTTTCTTTTCTCAAAAATAAACCTTGCACTTCTACCAAATCATGCTCAACGAGGAGAGACTGCTTCTGATAAACTTCCTCGATGACTAGGTAAGATTCATAGAGTAAGCTGTCTGATAAACTCAATAAGCGCTCCAACAACCCTTTTGGCAGTCCAAACATCTTTTGTCTCATACAAAGAAAGAGTTCTGCTGTTGCTTGGGCATCAGATAGGGCTGAATGGGCTTGCTCTAGAGGAATCCCCAACTCTTGGCAAAGAATGCCGAGATTATACTTCTCAAGCTGAGGGTAAAATATTTGAGCCAACTCCACTGTATCGATACGAGGCGTGCGCAATTCATAACCCTCAAAAAAGAGGAATTCTGCCAATAAGTTAGCATCAAACTGAACATTGTGCGCAACAAAAACACCGTCTTTGACCAGTTCAAAAATCTTTCCAGCCACCTGAGAAAACTCTGGAGCCTTTGCCAAACGTTTATCAGTCAAACCCGTTAATTCTTTGATATGAGAATCCAAGCGTTCATGAGGGTTGACATCAGTCGCATACTGTTCAACAATCTCACCATCTTCAATAACTACAATTCCCACTTGGATGATTCTTGCCTTGCTTCCGGTACTTGTTGCTTCTAAATCTACAACCACATACCGATTATTTCTAAAATTCATCACTAAAAATTATATCAAAATTTGCACCATTTGACACCCCTGAACTTTATTTGAAGAGTCAAGTTTCTTGCAAGTTTTTATAAAAAATGATTGAATAGAACTGTAGAAAAGGAGGGAACTCATGAACCCATTAGATTTGTTTAATCAAGTAAAAGAACTCATTGAGAACAAAGATTTTTCTGCAGCAAAAACTTTTGTTGAAGAAAACAAGGATCAACTCGGTGAGTACCTAAGCCAAGCACAAGCTTTGGTCTCAGGATCAGAAGGAATTGACTGTCTTGTAGATAAGGTCAAAGGCCTCTTCTAATCATCAAAAGACACCTGGTATTTTCAGGTGTCTTTTTGTATTTTTTTCATGAATGCAGGAATATGTTGACTAATCGTGGTTGGCAGAACTACAAAGTTGTCCTCAGCCAATTCTTGAGCAATTGCTGAGTGCAAATATGTCGCTACCGTCACTCTTTCATAGAGACTTGCTCGAGGAAATTGCCCTACAAAGCCAGCAATCATCCCAGCCAGAGTATCACCCATTCCCCCAGTCGCCTGATAAGGGCCACCGACACTCAACTGATAACAATCAGCTTGACCAGCTTGCCAAATTCGGGTAGCAGAACCTTTTTGAACTAGAATCGTTCCTGAAGGAAATCTCTTCAAGGCCCCCCCTGTTTCATCGGTTCCTTGGGAATCCAAATCTAAGCCTGACAAGACTTGCCATTCCCTTTGGTGTGGAGTTAAAACAAGCTGAGCCTTAGGAAATTTCATCCCCCTCTTAGCAAAAATGGATAGGGCGCCACCATCCAGTATGAGGGTCTGATCTTGGTCTAAATGATCAAAAACTGTTTGGAGAAGCTCTTCTCCACGATCATCATCCACTAATCCAGGTCCGACCAAGACAACACTTGCTTTCTGTAACTGTTGCTCAAGTAATTGCTTATCATCAAGGTCAAAAGCCATAGCCTCCGGCAGATGGTTATGCAGAACTGGAATATTCTCTTTATCCGTTGCTACTGTCACCAAGCCTGCACCGCTTCTAACCGCCCCTAAAGCAGCCATAATAATCGCTCCCCTATAGGGATAAGTCCCTCCAATCAAGAGAAGACGGCCGTAGTCTCCCTTATGACTAGAACGAGGACGCTCGATGATTACTTTTTTTAGTAGAGCCTGATCAATCTCTTTCATACACTACTCCTTCATGCTTTCTCTTACTTCAATTATACACCTCACTCCCCAATTAATAAAGGAGAAGACTATATAGTCTTCTCCTTTTTTTATAATAATCAGCTTTTTGAGAATAGTAAGTTATGAATCATTATTCTTCCTTGCGTTTCCCATTTAGGAAGGCTGCTGATAAGGCTAGACTGAGACCTGCTAGGAAAATTGCTGTATCAGATTGACTTTCCCCAGTTTCTGGAAGTCTTGCTGAGTCTGCTTTTTCCGAAGCATTTCCAAGAACTTGTGAATCCTGGGTCTGCTCTGCAGAAGCCTGAGTTTCTGAAGGTTTATCAGATAAACCTCGAATATCTGCAACAGGTTTGTCGATTGTTGGAGCTGCTTGGTCTCCTGCGGTTCCTAGAGTTCCTGTGTATTCTGGGAGCTCGTTCTTATCTGCTTGCACAGCATTGACTCCACCCTTGAATTCAGGTACTTCATTTTTAGCAGTTTCAACCCAATTAGCTCCGCCCTTGAACTCTGGAACTTCATTTTTAGCAGCTTCGACCCAATTAGCTCCGCCTTTAAACTCTGGAACTTCAACAATTGGGGTTGCTTGGTCTCCTGCAGTACCGATAGAGTTGCTATATTCTGGGAGTTCTACTATTGGGGCTGGCTCCTCACCTACAGTTCCAATAGGATCTGTGTATTCTGGAACTTCAAGAACTGGAGCAGGATCGTCACCCTTGCTACTTGTAGCAATTGCTTTCACTCCTACTTCAACAATTTGATCTTTTGCTTCTATTGTTTCAGTATGAACAACCTTACGACTTGTTCCTAATACTTCGACGTAGTCTACCTTTTCTCCATTTTGACCTTCTGAGACGATACGACGTTCATCTTTGGCTAAGTCACTATTCTCACGAATAATTTCCTTGAATGGAATGACAGCTTTCTCAACTTCTAGACTTGGACGGTCTAGAACAAGAGCTTGATCATCCACTGCATGACTAGCTTCTGAACCAGCTTCAAAGTGAAGGCGATATTCTTTCACAAGACTACCATCTTTAGCAAGGAGTCGAACAAGTGTTGGAAGATTGCCTTGATTTGACTCAACGACAGTCGCTACACCGTGACCACTTGTTTGGACAGTCACCTCTGGTTTCGCTCCATTAGCAGTTAATCGATATTCTGAAACCGCAGGATCAAAGTTTTCCAATGCTTTTCCTGCAACTGAAATGGTCACTGCAGGTGTTTCTGAATCACTGGCTTTGGCTGGAGAATAGGCACTAAACTCAACCATTGCGAGACCATTAGTGGTTGATTTGCGAGTCATACGTGCGCGAATAGCGGTTGTCTGAATCGGATCAAAGGTAAATTCGATTGGCTTACCAGCCTCGATTGCTCCAGATGCCTTATAAGGAATTTCTTGCCAATTTTCTGCCTTGTTAAACGGATGATCAGCATTTTCTTCATAACGTGAAATGGTACTTGGTTCAGAATAAACTGGTCCAACATATCTTTCGAGTACCATTGTCGCTGGTGCATCTGTTCCACTGTCTTTGAAGAACTGAATTGCTACTTTTCCTACAGAGCGAGGTGTAATCTGACCATTCTTCTTAAAGAGAACTCCTACCGACACTTCCTGATTTTTTGGAGTACGAGACCAGTTAGTCCAACGTCCATCCTCATTAAATCGCCCATCGTTGATATAGAAGATTCTATCATTAGAAGCGGCATCGGTATCGTTTGTAGTAGAGGCAAAGGCTTTAGAGTCGGTCGCATTATTGCTTGTATTCTCAGAGATAACTTGATTTCCTCTTGCTAGAACGGTTACTTGCATCTTAGTTGTCAAGTCTGTTCCTAGGATATGACCAAGCACTTCAAAGGTGCCTTCCTGGTCTGTCGCATGTTCAGGGACTGCATCCCATTCTACGGCTAGTTTATCTCTTGTCCAATCTGTTTCTGATGGATAGTAGACTGTCACTTCTGTAGGTAATTGAAGCTTATCACCAACACTCAATGTCATGGCAGCATTCTCGGCAGCTACTGGTTGCGTAGATTCTTTTTGACCATCACGGAAAATGCGGTACTCTTTCAAGATGGTTCCGTCTTCTGCCTTCAAAATGAGGCGTGTTGCTCCTTCTGGGCTTGTAGCAGGAACAATTGTTACCACACCATTGTCGCTTGCTGTTGCAGTAATCACTTTGCTAGCTTGAGGAATATGATAGTCTGTCTTAGCTGGATTGAAATGTTCTAGCTTCTGACCGTCTACTCTAATAGTAATCTCTGAACTTGTAGCACTTAGAACTTTATTTCCTAAGATTGTGATTTCGGTCAAACCGACACCATCCGTTCCATTTGCTTTCTTCATGCGAATGCGAACGGCATAGGTCTCAACCTTGTCAAACGTAAAGTGGTTAGTTTGACTTGCGGATAATTGACCTGGAGCTTTGAGGTGTTCAACCTCTTTCCAGTTGGTAGCATTATTAAATGGATGCTTGGCATCTCCTTGAGCATGATTGACATCAGTTGGCAAATCTGGAATTTCTTGACCAACGTAGTATTCAATAACATACTCTTTTGGGAGTCCAATCGCACCATCTGTATAGAAATCAACTGAAAGATTGTCTACAAAGCGTTTGGTCAAATCTCCTGAGTTACCAAACAAGATAGATGCCCAATCATTATCTGTATTTGTTTGCCATGTTGTCCATCGATTTTTGACATCTGTATTGGCTCTTGAAACGGTCAAGTCGTTCAGAGTATTGGCAGAATCATCTCCACCAGTATTGGATACGATAGCTGCTGGTAATTGAGAACCTGTCCATTGTTTAGAGATATTATTTCCCGCAACAACCTGACTGGAAACACGAACATGAGCCTTGGTAGTTAGAGAGCTACCAACCAATTGACCTTTGATTTCAAAGATTCCTTCAGTTTGACTAAAGTTAGCTGGCACCTTATCCCAAACGACATCATTATAGACAGTTGTTCCATTAGAATGGTAGGCACGAACATTAGCTGGTAATTGAACCGTTTCACCCTTAGGAAGAGTTAGGCTGATTTCTTCTGCGACCTGCAAACCTTCAACAGTCACATTTGCCACAGCTTCAATATCTGTGCCTTCTACATGACCTTTAAGGGTAAAGCTATGATAGCTAGCGAGTTCATGTTCATCTACCTTGTCCCAAGTTACAGCTAGCTTACGAGGCAAACCTTTGTCAAATTCTGCTCCGATTTGGTCAGGCAAATTCGGTTGCTGATTGATATCTGTAGAGATTGAAACAGGATGAAGCTTAACAATTTTCTTGGCTACTTTGTTTTCTTTAATGACTACTACAGTGGCTACAGATTGTGTCTTCTCTGTTTGGTGTTCAATACGAGGAGTGAGCGTTACACTACCTTTAGTGTAAAGAAGCAAGTTCTGTCCGTTTACTTCAAGATGTCCACCATCAGTAGAGCTAGCATCCAAGTGAATATCTGATGCTGAAAATTCAGTCTGTGAACCATCTTCGTAATGCCCAATGACATGATAAGGGAGAACTTGGTCTTCTGTTGCAGTCTCTTTTCCTTCAACGCTTACTTCCAAGCGTGTCAAGGCAGGAGCTTCCTTCACAAATTGAATCAAGTAAGTTTGAACTAAATCGCCCTTCTGGTCACTCAAGAATACAGAAGCCTGATAATCATTAGCTGCTGAAGCTTGTTGAACTGTCACCTGATAGCCTCTTGTCTGTGCTCCGACACTTGGAATCTCAGCACTATAAGGGAGGGTTTTTCGGTAATAGGTCTTTCCAGGCTCAAAGTTTTCAAGAGCCTTATCTCCAACTGTGATACCTGTAACAGTACTTTCGGTTTCCTGATTACTTGCGATAAAGGTTGCTGTCACCTCGTAGTCATTACCTACCAATTTACCAGTTGCTTCAGTACGTCCACCTTCTTTTGTCAAGGCAGAAGGATCTTTCAAGGTCCAAGAAACGACATCCGCATCAACCAAGTTACCATCTGATAAAACTGCCGTTACAGTTTTATCCAAATCTTCTACAGCTGTACCAACTGGAACAGTTGCAACTTTAGGCAACCACTTATCAAGTGCAATGACCTTAACAAGAGCTTCAGCCTTAGCTTCGATTCCTTCCACACTACCAAGAACTTTTTTCTCACCAGCACTTGTAAGGAGATCATCTGGGATTGCCCAAACCACAGCTTTTTCTTCGACACTACCATCGCTATAAATAGCTGTCACAGTTTCCGGCAATTTAGGATTTTCGCTGACATCAGTAGTCGCCTTAACAGGGGCAAAAGCGACAAAATGACGGTTTTCTTTCTTACCTGAAACAGTTGTAACCGTCGCCTGATCAGAAGCTAAACCTGCAGAATCAGCATATAGGGTGAATTTACCTTCTTTTTCAGTAGATTTTACAATGACAACACCTTTACCATTGAAGGCTTTTCTCTGCCATGTGCCATCTTTCTGAGCTTTATAACGTTCACGGCTAGCTTGTTCCCCATTATCCACACCGACGATCTGACCTTGCCCATGAAGATTGAAATGAACAAGATTATTGGCAGTTGGTACAACATTGCCATCTTCATCAACGATTTCATAATGGATATAAGACAAATCTTTGCCGTCTGCAGTGATGACATGTTCTTCCTTGGTGAGACGAACTCTAGCTGGCTCTCCAGCCGTTGTTACACTATCACGCGCAATCTCTTTACCATTTTCATCACGAGCAATAGCAGTTAAGGTGCCTGGTTTATAGTCCACCAACCACTCAAGATACAATTCACTTGGTTTAGCACCCTCGTGATAAGGGCGTCCATCTTCAGTTGTTTTCTTAACAAATTCCTTCTTACCAAGGGACTCGTTGTTCAAGAACAATTCTACGCTAGCAGCATTTGAGAAGGTCCGAACTGGAACCTTGCCATTGATGAGCATATTACGTTCCTTGAGCGTTTCTTCTGTCCAATTCCAGTGAGGCATGATACGAACAGTTGGTTTTTCTTTAGCACTATACCACTCACTACGGTATAAATAGAAATCATTCTTAGGCAAGCCTGCTGTATCAATAATACCAAAGTAAGAGCTTTTCACTGGTGTATGATCTTGGTTATGCCAAGGTGTAGGCTCACCAATATAGTCGAAACCAGTCCAGATGAACTGACCTGCATAGCCAGCACGATCACGGTCAAAGGTCCAAGATTCAGTAGCTGTTCTACCCCAAGCTACACGGTCATTACCATAGTCAGATTGTTCATAATGACGATTTGGACGATTATCGTGATAGAGATTTTTAGCAGGATAAAAGTAGGAATCACGTGTTCGAGTCGCTGAAGAAGTTTCAGAACTGTAAATCAACCAGTCTGGATGGGCTTTACGAACAGCATCGTAAAAACGCTCCCCATAGTTCATACCTACAGCATCCATGATTGCTGCTAATTTTAAGAACAAGCCTGTAGAAGCACGACTGAATTTATTTTCACCCATAGTCACATAGCGCTCTGTATCAATTGCTTTGATAACAGCTTTCAAACGCTTGGCTGTTTCTAGTGAACGTTCTCCACCATCTGCTTCATCCACTTCATTACCGAGTGACCACATGATGATTGAAGGATTATTTTTATCTCGTTCAACCATGGTTCTGAGGTCAAAATCAGACCACTTCTCACCCTTCTTGGCTTCTGGGTGAGTCGCATCTTGGTCAAAGAAACGTCCATAGTCATAAGTTTTCTTACCACGATACCAAGTATCAAAGGCTTCTTCTTGGACCAAAAGTCCTAGACTAGCAGCAGCATCTAGCAACTGTGGACTTGCTGGATTGTGGGTTGTACGAATAGAGTTAACTCCCATATCTTTCAGGAGTTTTAATTTACGGTAGGTTGCCTTATAGTTTTCTTCTGCCCCCAAGGCACCATTATCATGGTGGATACTAACCCCGTGGAATTTCATTCTCTCACCGTTAAGAGAGAATCCCTCCTTAGCTGTCCAGTTGAAATAACGATAACCAAAAGTATCTTCTGTCACATCAACTAGCTGACCTTCATTATAAACCTTTGTTTTCAGAACATATAGTTGAGGATTATAACTTTTGGTTGTCCAGAGAGTTGGTTTATTCACTAAGATTGTTTGCTTAAAGTCAGCTGTCTCATTTCCTGCTAGGTTCTTGGTTACAGAACGAACCAAATCTGATACAGCCTTACCTTCCTTAGTAAAAATCTGTTGCTCTACAAATACCTTGGCTAAAGTCTTGGCAGTATTTTTAATCTTGCTTTGGATTTGTGTTTCAACATTGCCATCTTTTTGTTCAGCTAATTTCGGAGTTGTAATGTGATTGCCATTTTCAGCCACCTGCACCTTGTCACGATAGCTAAGCGTCACATCACGATAGATACCACTTCCTGAGTACCAACGACTACTTGGTTGCTTATTGGTAACTTGAACAGCAATAGTATTCTCACTGCCATCTTTATTTAAAAATTCAGTGATATCATATGAAAAATGATTGTAACCACTTGGATAATGACCTACAAATTTACCATTGACATAGACCTTGGAGTCCATGTAGACACCGTCAAAGTTGATCCGAACATCCTTATCCTTAGCAGCTTCTTCTACAGTGAAGGTCTTACGATACCAGGCAGTCCCACCATTTAATTGACCACCTTCATTTCGAGCAGGAGACTTGTGATCAAAATCAAAATAGATACTCCAGTCATGAGGAAGGTTCAACTTAGACCAGTCATGAACGTCTACATCTTTCTTCGAAAAATCACCCTGAGCATTTAATTTAAAATACCAGTCTTTGTTAAAATTTTGTTTTCTTTCCTGTAATAGTCGGTCTTCTTTTTCTTTCTCTTTGGTAACTTGAGGTAAGTCTGTTGAAGATGTTTTTTCTTCCTTAGTCTTATCGTCAGATATCGGTTTATTCTGATTAGCTTCAGCAGTATGTTCTTCCAAAACTGCTGGCTTTTCAGTATTCACTTCTGCCACTGTAGGTTTTTTCTCATTCACTTCAGCAGCTGGTTTTTCAGTTTTTTCTTCCTTAGGGCTAACTACTTCTGCTTCCTTTTTTTCCTTAGGACTTGTTTCCTCAGTTACTTTATCTTCAGTTACTGGTTTTGCTGCTTCTTCCGTATTTTTTTCTTCTTTTTCAATAGCGGAATCCTGTGGGCCATTTTGCTCCGCTTTTGCAATGGCTGCAGCTAGATCTTCTGGAAGTTTATCCAAAGGTTGAACTTGATGAATTGTTTCTTCAGTGGTACTTGACGTTTCAGTTTCAGCTGCTTGCGCTACCTGAAGACCAAAGATACTAGCTCCAATCATAACCGAAGCAGCACCAATTGCAAACTTACGAATACTAAAATGACACCGTTTTTCAAAAAATCTCTTATCCATTATGGTTCCTTTCTAAGTTTTAGTAAGCGATTACATTTTTCCTCAAAAAATAAACCTCCTTCTAGACGCTTACTTATTTTTGCATATACATATTGATGTTTTTAATATATCAAAATAGTAGATATTTTTCAATAATTTGTAGAAGTTTTACTGGAATTTTAGTAGAAATAGAGCAAGAAAAAAACAAGTCCATTAGAACTTGCTTTTTAAAAATTTAGAATTTTAATCTGATAATACTTATAATCCAATTACTAAAGAACAATCTTCTCTAAAATGATCAAAACTTTTTCCACTTTCTAAATAATAATTAACAATTTCCTCTATTAAGCGTTTTTTTCTTAACCTATCTTCGTCTAAATTAAATAATTTAGGAAAATCAATAGAAAGACCTTGTTTTTTAATCTGTTGATAATAGATAATGAAGTCTTCTTTGTTATTTTTAACAAACATTTCTAAATCCGTCATTGTTTGTACTTCATTCATATTATTCTGAAATTCTGGATTTGAAAAATCAACATATTGAGATGGTTTACGAAATTTGTTTATCTCCTTATTTAATTTATAAACAGTAGAAATATCATTTTCTATTTTTGTTTTTAAATGCTCACAGATTAAAAATCCAAAATAATTTTGATCAAACCAATACTTAGATCCAATCTTTTCAGATTCACTATCTTTCCTATATGTATCTAATAGATATTCTATGTATGACTTTAAGATAGATTTTGTTAAAGTTAGTGGATTATTTGCTAATATGGTCAAAATTTTTTGAAACTCTAACTTTATTCTATGATTATATGTTTTTTCAATATTATAGTTATTAATGAAATTTTGAATACGTTTATCCATAGAGTTATCTTGATAGTAAAATTTAATATTTGGTTGAAAAATCTCATCCGTATCATTAAAGTTTACCTCAAAATAATCCTCAATATCAAACTCTTCAAAGTAAGGATGGATTTCACTCTTTTCTTTTATTCGAAACCTTTTACTATGTTTAGAAGTATTGCATTCCCCACAACATTTGACTAGATTAATTGGTAAAATTGCAAGCCTAGGTTCACCACACTTTTCACCATCTGTCTCTTCTTCATTCTTAGGAATAATATGTTCGAGTGTTACTTTAGTTGAAAATACACCTTCACAAATAGGACAAATTGCTTGATTATTACTATTTTTCACAACTGGAAATTTTTGAAATAACCCTTTAGATTCTTTTCGGATATGACTATCATACCAAGAACGTTGAATTTCACACTGTGACTGAATTAGATCAACATCTAATTCATACAATGAACCTATACTAGCTTTAATTTCATATTCCTTATCTAACTCTATTAAAAAACTACGAAGCCCATCTCTATCGGCATTATTTGGTAATACCGCTATCACTTCTTCTATAGACGGATATTCTTTAGCTACTCTTTTGATAAGACTTCACCCACTTTCTCTATCTCATCTTTGACTAAAAGATACTTCAGAAAAGCTTCATCACCTAGATATTGCCTGTCCTTATCTGATAACAAATTAACATCTTCTAAATCCTCTTGCCCTTCTTCAATAATTTCTTTCTTTCGATCATTAAAGAAGCTATTATAACCTGTTTGTTGTAATTCAACTCCATATATATTTTTATATAAGGTGTCTAAATTTTGACCATAAGTTTTGTAATAAATATTTGTTAATTCGTGATTAGAATCTAATTTATAGACATTACAATGAGGAATTTCTTGAATGATTACTGGTGAATGTGTAGCCATCAAACAGAAAGCTTTATTATTATCCACTAACTCTGAAACAGCTCTAATAAATGCTTTAACCATAGGTGGATGCATAAACGTTTCTGGCTCATCAAAAATTACTAAGCTTCCTTGATTAATACTTGAAACAAGCTTCGTAATATATAAAAGAATAGTTGCTTGTCCTGAACTTAATGTATCAATTTTTTCAATATCATTCTTAGAAATATTTCTATCTTGAAAAGCATTGATGATATCATCTACCCAAGATTCAAATGTAAAGAAATTCAAACAATCTTCCCACATTTTCAATTTATCTTCAGAAGCAATCAAATCAATCAACAGATTTTGTATATAGTAGGAAAAGCTTTCTTTGATGCTTATCTCACCTTCAAATCCTTGTTTTAATGTATTATCAGAATCAAGATACTTTCTAGATTTCTCATGTAGATACTCCTTAACATCAGTCAATGATGTAGCTTCTGCTTTCTTGACTACTTCTGGAATAGGAGGATGTTTGACGGAAACAAATCCTACTTTCTCATAGATAATTTCACCATAGGAATCTTTTTCTTTATCAGCAACCTCTATACTTGTGCTCTCTCTATTAAAATGAATAATATTGTCAAATGGGCTTAATGAAAAATGAAGTATCTGTGAGAACTTATTGTCTCCTTCTAAATGTTCCTTTATTATCTGATTAATTTTATAGGATTTTCCACTTCCATTTCCACCAACAACTGCATAGACATTCATTGGTAATTTTGACTTTCTATTTTTTTTGAAATTTAGCGCCCCTTTATCTATACCATCTTCTTTAAAACTATAATTTATAGATGTTTCTCTATCATCTACCGCCTGTATTATATTTTTTCCATCCCCTGAATAATACACCGTAGAATTAGAATATCCAAAAACAGTCAATGGGTGAAATACTTCCTTGATTTCTTTTAAAGTAGTTGTTCTTAGAAATGAATTATATAAAAAACTATGGTATTCACTATTTGGTGGAGTGAAGTCCAAAGTTTGTCCATGTAAATCAGATTTTTTTGAATACTCTATTGCAAATTTTTCCAATACACTTGTGTTATAAGCAAGGTCTCTAGATCGAGTAAACCATTTTTGACGATTTTTATAAGAAAGATATTTTTTTAAAAATTCATAGTACGCTACTTCACCCAAGGAACAAAAATCCTCATCAGGATATTCTCCTTCGCCACTTTTTAAATAATCCATAGAAAGATTATTTTTCGGATTAACTCGTAACTCAAAAGTTTGTTCCCAAATCGTAAAATTTAAAACCAATTTATAACCATAATCATCCCAATCACTATTTTTTATAGACATCTGCTCTATAAAATCATCAAAACTTAAGAAAATAATTTCCTGCACTGTCTCTAAGTATTTCTCATCATCCTTTTCAACTCTTATAAAATGACTTGTGAAAAAGTCTTGTTCAATAATAAAGTAACTCTGTCCAATATAGTTTTCGAATTCTGTTAACTTATTATTTTTCGTAATTTCAATATTTCCAGTTTTAGGGATATCCGTTAACTCAGTGATAACAAAATAATTTTCTAAGTCAGAATTCCAGTCTATTGCTGACTGCGCAAACTTATTGATAATTAAAAAGTTACCTTTTACATATTTTTCTTCTAATTCTTTTAGGTCATACTGAACTAATATTCCTTGTTCAGTTATTTTATAAAAACTACTTCTACTTTTTAACCAATCAATCTCCGAATACTCACTTCTAATTCTTTCAATAATTTCGCTAACACTCATTTCAATAGGGCCTTTCTTATTTCTTTGTCAATATTATAACACAATAATCTTTCAAGCTATAAATTAACCTAAAATTTATATATTTTTTAATTTAGTAAACTGCTCTCTTTTTATATAGTTATAATCGTATCTTTAAAAGTATAATCTTATCGCTTTTAACACAAACATCATGCAACATATAACAATTTCCATAAAAAACTGGAATATATTTTTCTTTTTACATTTCATCGAAATCCTATCAAATTAAAAGAACCTTGTAAATACTACAAAGCTCTCTTAATCGATGATCTTTATTTTAAAAACTATCTAGACTCACAGATTTCCTATTTATTAGTCCCTATCCAAACTACGCAATGCAGCCTGATAAGTCTGCTCCATCAGCATGGTAATGGTCATTGGACCAACTCCACCAGGTACAGGGGTGATATGACTAGCAATTGGTGCAACAGCATCGTAATCAACATCTCCACAGAGCTTGTCATTTTCATCTCGGTTCATCCCTACATCAATGACAACTGCACCTGGTTTGACAAAGTCGGCAGTCACAAACTTGGCGCGACCGATAGCTACGACCAAAATATCGGCTTTAGAAGCTACTTGGGCTAGATTGTGGGTGCGAGAGTGGGTCAAGGTTACAGTTGCATTTTTAGCCAAGAGCAACTGAGCCATGGGTTTCCCAACAATATTGGAACGACCAATTACGACCGCATTTTTACCTTCTAAGTCAATCCCATATTCATGAAACATTTCCATAATCCCTGCAGGTGTTGAAGGAATCATAACTGGGTGACCAGACCAGAGGCGTCCCATGTTGAGAGGATGGAAACCATCCACATCCTTTTCAGGATCAATAGCTAGTAAAACAGCTTCTTCATCGATGTGTTTTGGTAATGGAAGCTGGACCAAAATCCCATGCCAAGCTGGATCTTGATTGTATTTAGCGATTAATTCTAACAATTCCTCTTGAGTAATGGTCTCCGGAACTCGCACGACTTCACTTTGGAAGCCTGCAGCGATAGCAGAACGCTCCTTGTTACGTACGTAAACTTGGCTTGCTGGATTTTCTCCGACTAAAATAACGACCAATCCTGGAACCAAACCTGTCTCTTCCTTTAATTTGGCTGTTTTTTCAGCCAACTGTCCTTGTAGCTTGGCAGCTAAAGCCTTTCCATCAATCATCTGTGTCATGTATTTTCTCTTTTCTAACAAATATTTTCTATTATAACAAAAATTCGTTCTGCATTCTAACACTTCTTACCTAAGATACCCTATAGTCTGAAACTATAAGAAAAAGCCCACTTGGAGCTTTTCATCATATTCTTACAAAACCTTACTCAAGAAATCCTTGGTTCTTTGTTCTTGGGTTTGTTCAAAAACTTGCTCTGGAGTTCCGTCTTCAACAACAACACCATCAGCCATAAAGATAACACGATCTGCCACCTCACGAGCAAAGCCCATTTCATGCGTTACGATAACCATGGTCATTCCTGACTGAGCAAGTTCTTGCATAACTGCTAGTACTTCTCCTACCATTTCTGGATCTAGGGCAGAAGTTGGTTCATCAAATAGTAAAACATCTGGCTCCATGGCTAGACCACGAGCAATAGCGATACGTTGTTGTTGCCCACCAGACAGACTTTGAGGATAAGCATCTGCCTTATCTGGTAAACCAACCTTTTCCAAGAGCTCATGCGCTCTCTTCTCAGCCACTTCCTTACTTTCACCTTTTGTCTTGATTGGAGAAAGTGTGATGTTTTCCTTCACTGTCATATTCGGGAAGAGATTAAATTGTTGGAAAACCATTCCCATCTTTTCTCGCATGGCAAAGAGGTCATTTTTCTTATCGGTAATGTCAACACCTTCAAATATGACTTTTCCTTTAGTAGCTTCTTCGAGGAGATTCATCGAACGAAGGAGGGTTGACTTACCGCTACCAGAAGGTCCGATAATCACCACTACTTCCCCTTTTTTAATTTCAAGATCAATTCCTTTTAAAACTTCATTTTTCCCAAAGTTTTTATGAAGGTTTTCAATTTTTATAAGTGTTTCAGTCATTATTTCTTATCTCCTTGTCCCATACGATTTTCAAAAGCTTTCAAGGCCAGTGTCAAGATAGAGGTCATAATCAAGTAGTAAAAGGCTGCAAATAAGAGCGGTGTTAAAGGTAGGTATGTGGTTGTTGATACTGTAGTAGCTCCATTCCACAACTCCATAACCCCGATAGCTGACAAGAGCGAGCTATCTTTGATAATAGTGATAAACTCATTTCCTAGAGAAGGTAAGATATTTTTGATAGCCTGGGGCAAAATAACATAACGCATGGCATTCTTAGGACGAATACCTAGTGAATAAGCTGCTTCTAATTGTCCCTTTGGCACTGCATTAATCCCAGCACGGACTGTTTCTGATACATAGGCACCACTATTCATAGAAATAATCAAAATCCCTGGAATCAAGCGAGTCAGATCAACATCTAAGATCCCAATTTGAATAGTCGGAGCACTAATATGCATCAAGGCAAATGCAATCATAATCTGCACCATCATCGGAGTCCCACGGAAGACCCAGATATATAGATTAGCAAACCAAGCAAGTGGTTTAATTTTTGAACGTTGTGCAAAGGCCAACAGCACTCCTAGAATGGTCCCCAAGAAGACCACCAAGATAGATATGATAATTGTTACAACGGCTCCATAGTTAAAATATGGTAGATATTTCGGTAAAAAAGAAAAATTCATGGATATTCTACTTTCTGTTTTTAATATTTAAACTTAAAACTTGTATAAGGATAACATATTTTGCATAAAAATTCAACATTTTCTCCTAATATTTTCAATAAATTTTCAAAGACGATAGAAATAGCGAGAAATCTTAGTTTTTTTCTAGTCAAGTAACTATGCTTTATGGTAAAATAGTAAAGATAAGAAATGGAGGAGAATCAAAATGGAATCACATTTGGTTAGAATCATCAATCGCTTAGAAGCAATGACTAAAGATGGTGGTAACTTGAAACGTAACTTTGAGCGCGAAGGAGTTGTTGTCGCAGAGGTTGCTTTTAACCACGACGAAGAAAACGGACCACTCTTTACACTTCGTGACGTTGAAGCTCGTGAAACATATACATTTGATAGCATCGACCTCATTGCGATGGAAATCTACGAACTTTTATACTAATTGTTGAATAAATGCCGGAGAAGTCTCCTGCTTTGACCAATGAAAATCCTTTTTGTCTGACAAATAGGATTTTTCTTTTTATCCCTATATTTCATCTACAAAACTCTTTTATCATGAGTTCTAAGACTCAATCTTTTTACTTGCTTTCCCCTTCAATCATGATATAATGAGACTAAAGAACTTTGACTATTTTTGACCTTTCTGTTTTAGTCAAAGCCAAGAAAGAAACGAGGTAGTGGTATGCTCTGTCAAAATTGTAAAATCAATGACTCAACAATCCATCTTTACACCAATCTTAATGGACAACAAAAGCAAATTGACCTTTGCCAAAATTGCTACAAAATTATCAAAACAGATCCTAACAATAGCTTATTCAAAGGCATTACAGATTTAAATAATCGTGATTTTGATCCATTTGGAGACTTCTTTAATGATCTGAATAACTTTAGACCCTCTTCCAATAATAATGTTCCTCCAACTCAGTCAGGTGGTGGATATGGTGGCAATGGTGGTTTTGGTTCCCAAAATCGTGGACCAGCTCAAACTCCTCCTCCTAGTCAAGAAAAAGGACTCTTGGATGAGTACGGTATCAACATAACTGAGATTGCCCGTCGTGGAAATGTCGATCCTGTTATCGGTCGCGACGAAGAAATCATCCGTGTCATTGAAATTCTCAACCGTAGAACCAAAAACAATCCCGTCCTTATCGGAGAGCCTGGTGTTGGTAAGACAGCCGTTGTCGAAGGCCTCGCTCAAAAAATTGTAGATGGTGATGTTCCCCACAAACTTCAAGGGAAAGAAGTCATTCGTTTAGACGTTGTTAGCCTTGTCCAAGGCACAGGAATTCGTGGACAATTTGAAGAGCGCATGCAGAAACTCATGGAAGAAATTCGTGAGCGTAAAGATGTCATCCTCTTTATCGACGAAATTCATGAAATTGTCGGTGCGGGTTCTGCTGGAGACGGTAATATGGATGCAGGAAATATTCTGAAACCTGCCCTTTCTCGTGGCGAACTTCAACTAGTTGGTGCTACTACCCTCAATGAATACCGCATCATCGAAAAAGACGCCGCCCTTGAGCGCCGTATGCAACCTGTTAAAGTTGATGAACCAACTGTGGAAGAGACTATTATTATCCTCAAAGGTATCCAAAAGAAATACGAAGATTACCACCACGTTCATTATACAGATGCTGCTATCGAAGCCGCTGCTACTCTTTCTAACCGCTACATCCAAGATCGTTTCTTGCCCGATAAGGCTATTGACCTCCTAGATGAGGCTGGTTCAAAAATGAACTTAACCTTGAATTTTGTGGATCCAAAGGTTATCGACCAACGCTTAATCGAGGCAGAAAATCTCAAGTCTCAAGCAACTCGAGATGAAGATTTTGAAAAAGCAGCCTACTTCCGTGACCAGATTGCTAAATATAAAGAAATGCAAAAGACCAAGGTAACGGATCAGGATACCCCGATTATCAGCGAAAAGACGATTGAACACATTATTGAGCAAAAGACTAATATTCCAGTTGGTGATTTGAAAGAAAAAGAGCAGTCTCAACTCATCAACCTAGCAGACGATCTCAAGGCTCATGTTATTGGCCAAGATGATGCAGTTGATAAGATTGCTAAGGCTATCCGCCGTAACCGTGTTGGGCTTGGAACACCAAACCGTCCAATCGGTAGCTTCCTCTTTGTTGGTCCTACAGGTGTCGGTAAGACAGAACTTTCTAAACAATTAGCTATTGAGCTTTTTGGTTCGGCTGATAGCATGATTCGCTTTGATATGAGCGAATACATGGAAAAACATAGCGTTGCCAAACTCGTCGGTGCCCCTCCAGGATACGTAGGTTATGATGAAGCAGGTCAGTTGACTGAGAAAGTTCGTCGTAACCCCTACTCACTTATCCTCCTTGACGAGGTTGAAAAAGCCCATCCAGATGTCATGCATATGTTCCTTCAGGTATTGGATGATGGCCGTTTAACGGATGGTCAAGGTCGAACTGTTAGCTTTAAGGACGCCATCATTATCATGACCTCAAATGCAGGTACAGGAAAAGCTGAAGCTAGTGTTGGTTTTGGTGCAGCTAGAGAAGGTCGTACCAACTCTGTCCTTGGAGAATTAGGCAACTTCTTTAGTCCAGAATTCATGAACCGCTTTGATGGGATTATTGAATTCAAAGCTCTCAGCAAGGAAAATCTCCTACAAATCGTTGACCTTATGTTGGATGATGTGAATAAACGCCTCTCAAGTAATAACATCCATTTAGATGTAACAGATAAGGTTAAAGAAAAACTTGTAGACCTTGGTTACGATCCAAAAATGGGAGCTCGTCCACTCCGTCGTACCATCCAAGACTATATCGAAGATGCCATTACAGACTACTACCTTGAAAATCCAAGTGAAAAAGACCTCAAGGCAGTCATGACAAGTAAAGGTAAAATCGTGATTAAGTCCAAAAATAAAACGGAAACAGTCGAGTCAAACGACTAGTTCCTCACATACAAAAGAATGTTCTTACTTGACAGTGAGAGCATTCTTTACTATTATAGAAAGAAAGCGCACTCACGAAGGAGAACTTTATGGCAAATCCAACATTTGGAGAAAAAAAAGAGGGAGTAACCTACAAAAATAGATATGGCGTTTATGCAGTCATACCTGATGCAAACCATGAAAAGATTATCCTCGTACAAGCTCCAAATGGTGCATGGTTCTTACCAGGGGGCGAAATTGAAGAAGGTGAAAACCATCTCGAAGCTCTCAAACGAGAGTTGATTGAAGAATTAGGATTTACAGCTGAAATCGGCATCTACTATGGGCAGGCTGATGAATATTTTTATTCTAGTCATCGTGATACCTACTACTACAATCCAGCCTATCTCTACGAAGCTACTTCTTATCAAGAAATCCAAAAACCTCTGGAGGACTTCAATCATCTAGCTTGGTTCCCAATCGATGAAGCTATTACTAACTTAAAACGTGGAAGCCACAAATGGGCGATTGAAGCTTGGAAAAAACAACATCAAATTTAAACTATCTTTACCAAATTTCCCAAAAAGTGCTATAATAGACATAGATATACAGGAGGAAACCCTATGAAGCTTATCAATACTACAAATTCACACTCGCAACTTGTTAAAAGTCAGCTAGAAAGCACAGACGCAACGCTTGTAGAGGTTTATTCTGCGGGAAATACAGATGTTATTTTTACTCAGGCTCCACTTCATTACGAAATCCTCATTTCCAATAAACATCGGGCAATCCGTGAAAAAGAAATGGAAATAATCAAAGAATTTTTCCTCAGTCGTAAAATTAATCAACAGGCTATTGATAAGGCAAATATTAAAACCCTCTATTCTGATAAATTGATTGAGATTTCAATCCCTACAAAATAGAATTAATCTACCCTACAGTTAAAACTGCGGGGTTTTTTAAAACCTTTTCTTGTTTATATCTTTAAATAAATTATTGTGAATAAAGCTTTTTTGTGAAAAATTCACATTTCAATCGAAAAATGTGAGAAATTTCGTTATAATAGATAGAGAGATTTTAATGAAGGAGTATGATATGAAAGAAATAGTATACAGAGCAGCCAGGCTAGATGAATATCAAAAAATTGGAAAAGTGTTGGCTGGTGCCTTTATGGACTACCCTTTCATGACTCTTATCAAAGATGATTTAAAAAAACCAGAATATTACCCAGCATTCTTAGAATTATTGGATAGCCTTCTGACCAAACTCTATATCAAAGGAGAGACCTGTCTAGTCGCTGAACGAGACGGGGAAATCATGGCCGTTGCCCTCCTGCAACAAAAGGATTTTTCCATTCTATCTTATTTGCTGAATGGTATGGCCAAGCTTTTCCGTTTTATTACTCCGCGCAATCTCTTGAAATATCTTGATTTGGTGGAACGTTCCGAACAGCATTTGAAAAGATCAGGAAATTTTGACTGGTATTTGATGATGTTAGGTGTCAACGCTTCTAGTCAAAACCAAGGAATCGGGAGTGCTTTTCTACAAGAAGGTGTTGAACCTTATCTTAAATCCAAAGGCTGCAAACGCTTGGGCTTGATTACTAGTACTGAAAAAAATGTTTGCTTCTATGAAAAAAACAAGTATGAATTACTAGATTCGATGATGTTAGAATACGGAACAAAATCTATTGGAAACTGGGCTTTTGTAAAAACCCTGGATAACTAATTTTTAACATAAAAAAGATTGGTCTAAGGACCAATCTTTTTTTAGTTTACTTAACGGCTTCTTTCAAGGCTTCTACCTTATCCAAGCGTTCCCATGGAAGATCAATATCTGTACGTCCCATATGTCCATAAGCCGCTGTTTGACGGTAGATTGGACGTTTGAGGTCAAGCATTTGGATAATTCCTGCAGGACGAAGGTCAAAGATTTGACGCGCTGCTTTTTCAAGCTTACTTTCAGCTACCGTACCAGTACCGAAGGTATCGATACGGACAGATACAGGTTGAGCTACACCAATCGCGTAAGCCAATTGCACTTCTGCTTTCTTAGCAAGACCTGCAGCAACAATGTTTTTAGCAATGTAGCGAGCTGCATAAGAAGCTGAACGGTCAACCTTAGTAGCATCTTTACCAGAGAAGGCACCACCACCGTGACGTGAATAACCACCATAGGTATCCACGATGATCTTACGACCCGTCAAACCTGAGTCTCCTTGAGGTCCTCCGATAACGAAACGACCAGTTGGATTGATGAAGAATTTAGTCTTATCATCCAGGTAAGAAGCTGGAATCACTTCTTTGATGACCTTGTTGATTACATCCTCATGGATTTGTTCATTGCTGACTTCTGGATCGTGTTGAGTTGAAATAACGACAGTGTCCACACGCACTGGCTGGTCATTTTCATCATACTCAACCGTAACTTGAGATTTCGCATCTGGACGAAGATAGCTAATTTCACCAGACTTACGTAGCTCTGCCAAGCGACGAACCAACTTGTGGCTGAGTGAGATTGGCAATGGCATGAGTTCTTCAGTTTCATCAACTGCAAAACCAAACATGAGACCTTGGTCTCCAGCTCCAATCAAATCAAGTGGATCTTGATCCGCATTCCCACGAACTTCTAAGGCTTCATTAACCCCTTGAGCGATATCTGGTGATTGTTCTACCAAGGATGGGTGAACTCCTACCGTCTCCGCAGAAAAACCGTACTCTGTATTGGTATAACCGATTTCTGCAATCGTATCACGAACCACTCGGTTAATATCGACATAAGCATTGGTTGAAATTTCACCGAAAACATGTACTGAACCAGTATAAACAGCTGTTTCAGCAGCAACGTGCGCCTCTGGATCTTGCTCTAAAATAGCATCCAAGATAGCATCTGAAATTTGGTCTGCAATCTTATCTGGGTGCCCCTCAGATACAGATTCAGACGTGAATAATTTACGTTCTGACATAAAAATGTCCCCCCTTAAAAAATATTCGTTATAGAGTTACAAAGAACTGGTAAGAAGAGTATTTACAATCAATCCCACCACCTTATCGGGACCATATAACCTAACTATTATAACACGAATCTTTAAAAAAAACTCGTATGATTACTATTTTTCTTACTAGGAAAATGTTTTCTAATCATAACCAAATAAAAACTCTTAAAATAGATGAGTTTCTACTCTAAGAGTGATGTTATAAACTAATTATTTTCTAGATAAAATTCAAACCGTTCTCCGACGTACTGGCTCTTTACATACTCAAAAGCCGTTCCGTCATCAAAGTAAGAAACCTGAGTCAAACCTAAAATAGCATGCCCTTTTTCAACTTCTAGGTAATGAGCTATCTTTTCCTTTGCTAAACGTGCGTATATGGTCTGGTGAGATTTACCAATTCGATAACCATGCTCTTGCAAGGTTTGAAAGAAGTGCTTAGTTACTTCTTCTTTTTTGAAATTTTTGATAAATTTCTCAGGAATCGACGCCACTTCATAGACAACAGGAACCTTATCCGCATAACGAACACGCTCCATACGAATGATATTGTCAGTTGGCAGTAAACCTAGTTTAGCCACTTCTTGCTCATTTGGAATGGTTCGACGATAAGAAATCAAGTGACTAGACGGAGTTTTCCCTTGAGCTTTAACAATCTCCGTAAAACTAGTTGTTCCACGCATTCTTTCCTGAACACGTGTGCTTGAAACAAAGGTCCCACTACCTACACGTCGTTCCAAAACCCCCTCTTCAACCAAAAGAGAGATTGCTTGACGTAAGGTCATGCGGCTAACGGCAAATTCTTCTGCTAAATCTCGCTCACTTGGAAGTCTTTCCCCAATTTTCCAACTTCCCTCATCAATGTCTTTCTTGATTTGGTCGTGGATTTTCATATAAGCTGGTAACATGCTTGATCACTTCTTTTCTTTATTTTTTCCATTGTACCGTAACTCATAGGGAAAAGTCAAACCGCACTTGTTTAGTTGGTAATTCTAACCCTTTTATGATAGAATATTCAAGAAGATATTTCTTTGAAGAAAGGGAAAAGATGAGCAACATTTCAACTGATTTGCAAGATGTCGAAAAGATCATCGTACTGGACTATGGTAGCCAGTACAACCAACTCATCTCACGTCGTATCCGTGAGATTGGTGTCTTTTCAGAACTAAAAAGTCACAAGATTTCGGCTGACGAAGTCCGTGCTATCAATCCTATTGGGATTGTACTTTCAGGTGGTCCAAACTCTGTTTACGAAGAAGGATCGTTTGATATTGATCCAGAGATTTTTGAACTTGGAATTCCGATTTTGGGAATCTGCTATGGTATGCAACTATTGACTCACAAGCTTGGTGGTAAGGTTGTTCCTGCAGGCGATGCTGGTAACCGTGAATACGGTCAATCAACATTGACTCACACAGAATCTGCTCTTTTTGCTGGAACTCCAGAAGAACAACTTGTCTTGATGAGCCACGGAGATGCTGTTACAGAAATTCCTGCTGATTTCGTTCGTACTGGTACATCAGCTGACTGTCCTTATGCATCAATCGAAAATCCAGACAAGAAAATCTATGGTATCCAATTCCACCCAGAGGTTCGTCATTCAGTTCACGGCTATGATATCCTTCGTAACTTTGCCTTGAACATCTGTGGTGCCAAAGGTGACTGGACCATGGATAACTTCATCGAGATGCAAATCAAACAAATCCGTGAAAAAGTTGGAGATAAACGTGTTCTCCTTGGTCTTTCAGGTGGTGTTGACTCTTCAGTTGTTGGGGTTCTTCTCCAAAAAGCAATCGGAGATCAATTGATCTGTATCTTTGTAGACCACGGTCTTCTTCGTAAAGGAGAAGCTGACCAAGTTATGGATATGCTTGGTGGTAAGTTTGGCTTGAACATTGTCAAAGCAGACGCTGCCAAACGTTTCTTGGATAAACTTGCTGGTGTATCTGATCCTGAACAAAAACGTAAGATTATCGGTAACGAGTTTGTTTATGTATTTGATGACGAAGCAAGCAAACTAACAGATGTGAAATTCCTTGCTCAAGGAACTCTTTATACTGACGTGATTGAGTCTGGTACTGATACTGCTCAAACTATCAAGTCTCACCACAACGTGGGTGGACTTCCTGAAGATATGCAGTTTGAACTCATCGAGCCTTTAAATACTCTTTACAAGGATGAAGTTCGTGCCCTTGGTACAGAACTTGGTATGCCAGACCACATCGTATGGCGCCAACCATTCCCAGGACCGGGTCTTGCTATCCGTGTCATGGGTGAAATCACTGAAGAGAAACTCGAAACAGTTCGCGAATCAGACGCTATCCTTCGTGAAGAAATTGCCAAAGCAGGTCTTGACCGCGACATTTGGCAATACTTCACTGTTAACACTGGCGTTCGTTCAGTAGGTGTTATGGGGGACGGTCGTACTTATGACTATACAATTGCTATCCGTGCCATCACTTCTATCGATGGAATGACAGCTGACTTCGCTAAGATCCCTTGGGAAGTCCTCCAAAAAATCTCTGTGCGCATCGTAAACGAAGTTGACCACGTTAACCGCATCGTCTACGATATCACAAGTAAACCACCTGCAACCGTTGAGTGGGAGTAAAGTTTCCTATAAAATAATAAATAATACTGCTGGAGCATGGACTACAGTGGTATTATTTTTTATAATTTCAATATTAGGAAAATTTTTCGACTCTCAACTCCTCTTTTTAAATACTTGAAACCATGCTATAATATAGTAAGTATAAGTCCAATAACCTAACTATAAAAGTCAATGTTAAAGATTTCTTACATCATCCGTAAGTGTTATTCTACTCTGATTCATACTATAATGAAAGTAACAAAAGATGGAGGTGTTTCACATGGAAACAATTTTACGAGTAGAATCATTAAAAAAGCATTATGGAAAAGAGCCGAATATCACCAAAGCCTTGAACGGTATATCTTTTCAAGTTGTCAAAGGTGAGTTCTTAGGGATTATGGGGAGCAGTGGTTCTGGGAAAACAACCCTTCTTAACTGTCTCGCTACTATCATCAAACCAACTGACGGCTCCATTCAAATGCAAGAAAAAGATTTAGGTCAGTTAAAAGGTAGTCAGTTAGCTGATTATCGTGGTAAGGAAATTGGTTACCTATTTCAAAATTTTGAGCTTTTGGACAATCTGACAGCCAAAGAAAATATTTTACTCCCCTTGTCTTTGCACAAGGTCGATGCCAACGAAAGCAAGGTTCGGTTAGAATTGCTTTCCCAATATCTAGATATTTCTGAACTTCTGGATAAGTTCCCATCTCAATTATCAGGTGGTCAACGGCAAAGGGTAGCTGCTGCGCGTGCCTTGATTTTAGACCCTAAGATTGTATTTGCAGATGAGCCCACAGGAGCTTTGGATTCAAAAAATGCGACCATTTTGATGCAAAAATTATCCGAAATGAATCAAGTGGAAGAAACCACCATTCTCATGGTGACCCACGATTCAGTCGCTGCCAGCTTTTGCAACCGCATCTTGTTTATCCAAGACGGAAAACTATTCCATGAAATTCGACGCGATTATCCAAGAGAAAGTCAAGAAGACTTCTACCACAGAATACTAAAGGTCATGGCAGCGCTAGCTGGAGGTGATGGCAATGTTTTCTAAATTAATCTCAAGAAATAGCAAGAGAGATCGAAAGAATAATGGCTTGTACTTCAGTTCCATGGTTCTTTCTATTATTTCCTTTTACATCATCCTTTCTTTGTCCCATCAAGATGTGATGATCTTTCTCAAACAAATAGAGAGTGACGCTGTAAATAAACTCTTTAGCATGATTCCCATTCTTTATGTAGCAACCCTCTTTATTCTCTTTTTTCTAGTCTACTTCGCAAGCAGTATGCAGATGGAAAGGAGAAAACATGAATTTGGTGTCTATCTAACGCTAGGGATGCGAAGAAGCAAACTGTTCTTGCTGCTCCTACTCGAGGATTTGAGAAACAGTATCCTTGCTCTTGGAATAGGTCTTCCAATTTCAATCTTGATTTCAGAACTAATCAGCCTAATAACCGCTAAAATTGTAGGACTAGGGATTATTGAACATCAATTTTCTCTATCTACCACAGCTCTATTCTATACAGTCATCGGTTTCCTAGCCGTAAAATTAGCTGTTTTTGTCCTTTTAAGTGCAAAAATAGCCAATAAGGAAATCGGAAACCTGCTTGCCTATTCTCCTTCTGGGATGAAGAAACTACTCCCCAAGGGGGTGTACCTTCTTGCTTCTGTCCTAGGGATTTTACTTCTTGGAACAGCCTATTACATGGGTATGAGTGGACGAGCTTGGGAGAGTGTCATAACCATGGGCATCACTGTTTTCTTGGGGACTCTAGGAACTATCCTCCTCTTCTTTGGTATGCGTTTATTTATAGACTTTTTGGTCAAGCTTGGAAACAATCGAAAACTTCATGCCTATAATTTTAGACAGATTCAGGAATTAGTTATCCAGCGCTCAACTATACTGGCCATCTGCTCCCTCTTAATCTTCTCTGCCTTGTGCCTCTTTGGAGCAGGTGTTGCCATTGCAAGTGGCAATTCAGGCAATCAAATCCACGTATTGGATTATACATTCAGAGATAGCAAGCAGGAAACAGATGAAAATCTTGATGTAAATACAGTAAAAAAAGAGCTTGAAGCAGCTGGACTGGCATCACAGTTTTCAAAGATTCTACAAATCAAAGTCGGCAAACCGAAAGAACACGAGTCCGTGTCCTTCGAAGAGATCATCAAGGAGTTGAAAAAGCAAAAAGGCAACAAGAACATGGAAATTTTGCTCCAAAGATTTAAACAGTCTACTACTTCCCACCTCATACCAGTTTCCGAATACAATGAACTTAGAAAGGCTGCCAATCTCCCTCCTCTAGAATTAACTAGCAAGGAAGCCTACTTGTATATGGGGAAAGATTTCCTGCCGGATGAGGGTCTCGTCAACTCTGTTCTGAAGACAAATCCTCAAATCAATGTCATGGAAAATGATGTAAAATTGATTGGAGAGGTGGAGTCTTTACCGATTGTAACGGATCGTGAAATCACCCTCTCTGTTGCCCTCATAGTCCCAGATGAAGTCTTTATGAACTATACAGACGGTCACTACTCGAACTATGTCAGCGGTATCTTGGCTCCTGAGCTGGTCAAAGAAAAAGGCTTGATGAGAGCTATCTCAGATACCAATGAAAAGCTAAATCAAACCTCTCTTGGCTATGAAAGCTATATACAAAATATGGGAAGGCAATTATTTTACATTATCTCTGCCAGCTATATCACTATCTATCTGGCAATCATTTTCCTTGTCGTTGCAAATACAATCATCGGCGTCCAGTTTTTGATGGGTCAGAGACAATCCTACAGACGATACCAAACCTTAATCCATCTTGGAGCTAATTACGAAACTCTTTGTAAATCGTCAGAAAAGCAAGTCAACTGGTATTTCGGTCTGCCAATAGCCCTTGCACTTATCAGTAGTAGCTTCGGAGTGAGCTCCCTCCTCACAGGAATAGTGCCAGCTAGTGCAAGAATGGCCATGGGGCAGAAATTTATCACAGCCATGCTGATCGTACTGCTCTTAGCTGGTTTTGAAGTCATCTATATCAGAATTGTAAAGAAAAATAGTAACAAGTACTTGTTATCCTTAATGGAACCAAAAAGAGAAGAATAAAATTTAAAAAGCGACGAAAAGGAGGAACTAATATGAAGCATATTCTGGTAATTGAAGATGAAGCCTTGATTCGAGATGAAATTGTCATCTTGTTAGAGAAAGCTGGTTACCAAGTTGATAAGTTGATTGACTTCAAAGAAACAACCCAGCAAGTGCTGCAATACGATACAGATCTAATCATACTGGATTTGAATTTACCGGGAGAAACTGGCTTTCAAATTTGTAAAAATCTCAAGTCAAAACGCTCTGTGCCCATATTGGTTCTCACTTCTCGTGAACAATTAAAAGATGAAATCTACGCCCTGAAATTAGGGGCAGATGAGTATCTAACAAAGCCTTTCAAGAAAGAAAGATTTTTGGCACGTATAGAAAATATCTTGAAACGCTATGAAGGCAGACAAAATCTACTTGAAAAAGATAATTTTCTGTTGGATAGACAGACTTATACCCTTTATATCAATGGACACTCGATTTTACTCCCCCAAAATCAAGGGAAATTGTTAGAAACCTTATTGGTTACTAATGCTCCTGTCGTCACAAAAGAAGAACTAAGTATGAAACTATGGAACACAACTGAGTTCATCGATGAAAATGCCCTTCAAGTAAATATTGCAAGGCTCAAAAAGGTGATGAAAGAGGCTGGCATTGCACTTCAAGTCAAGTCCGTCAGAGGTATTGGTTACAAGCTAGAAGAGGTAATTCCAGATGAAACAGAATCTTAAATATCTAGCTACTTACCTGCCCTGGTTACTTGTTCTCTTAGCATTTGATCTATTTACAGCTGTCCTGCTTTGGCTTTCAGACGTGAGGATGTTTCAAGTCCTCATCCTTCTCTATCTTTTAGCTACAGTCCTGCTCTTTTTTATCCTATCACTCCTACTTATAAGAAAAGAAAGAAAAAAATCAACTGCTTATAAAGCCTTCATAGCCAATCCTAAGATTGATACTGAGCTGGAATTATTGCGTTTATCAACTAACTCAGAGAAAGAAAGCATCGAAGAAATCGCAAATGCGTTTTACCAAAAACAGGCGGAAATAGGAAAGCTCAACTCATTACTAGCCGACTATGAGGACTATGTTGAAAAGTGGGCTCATGAAATCAAACTCCCTCTATCCCTTCTTTCCCTCCTTTTGGACAACCAAAGTGACCAGTTGCCAAAGGATACAGCTTTTAAGTTGGACTATGTAAAAAATCAAATCCAAGGAAATGTATCACAGATACTATTCTATTACAGGGTTAAAAGTGAAAAAAATGATTTTCTATTTGAAGATGTCGACCTCCAAGAGTGTATTCAGGATCTTTTGGAAAACTTTGATCCCTTGCTCAAAGAAAAGAATTTTACGATTAAGTTAGAGAACATACAAGGAATCTGCTACACCGACCAACGCAGTTTTGAATTTATCCTCTCTCAAATACTAGCCAATGCCCTTAAATATAGCTCTGACAAGCCAGAACTCAAGATTTCTATGTCAAGAGATAAGGGGCGCACAAGTCTGATTATTAGGGATAATGGGTGTGGAGTTAAAACTTGCGATCTCCCTCATATCTTTGAAAAAGGATTTACAGGTGATTCAGGAGATACAAGGAAAAAATCAACAGGCATGGGGCTCTATCTGGTCAAACAATTAGCAGATGCTTTAAAAATCGACATCGCAGTAAAATCCGAATGGATGCAAGGATTTGAGATTACTCTTTCTATTTAGTAATTTTTCGATTAAGACAATTGCCTAGTCATAGAAAGCACATATTTTATGCCAAAAAGGAAATCAGCGTTTTTATTTTCATATCAGCACCAAAATCCGTAATTCCGTAATCAAAAATCACCTTATAAAAGCCTATACTGCTCTAACTCAGGTCATTTTTTATTGATTTATCTTTTGTTCTTTTCTTTTATTTATAGTATACTCATATTAAAAGTATATTGAAGGAGAATTTAAATGAGGGATTTTTTTGCGGGATTTGGTGAATTAAACCTTGTTACTTATCTGATATACGTGTGCATTGGCCTCGCTCCTCTCTTTCATATCTTTATTATCGGATCAGAAGTGAGTCCTGGAAAATTTGTTTTAACCATCTTAGGTATCGTTTACGTTATCGTTTTAACGATTGCTAAAATTTATAGGAAATTTTTCTGGAAATCATCGTAAAGAAACATAAAAATCCCATCAGAATATTTGAACCACACCTACTTTAGTCTAATTCTAACAGCTCTCATATTATAAGAAAAAAACACTTGAGCGGAAAGCATATAGCCCACATCAAGTGTTTTTTTTTAATACTTTATACTACTGTTCTTTTGATTTTCTGTTTCCTAGGGCTAATCCAAGTCCAGCGAACAATAGACCAAGTCCCATGAGACTTTGATTTCTTGTATCATTGCTTCCTGTTTCAGGAAGTTTAGCTGGTTCTGGTTTGTAAGCAGTAGGTTCTGGTTTAGGAGTTGCTTTCTGCTCCAAAACTGGCACAGTTGTACGGCGTTCCAAGTAGAATTGGTAGCTGTCTTTTGTTACCTTGTATTGACGTCCCTCACTGACTGTTTCCACAATCCATGAAGCTGCATCCTTAGTTAAAGAGTCAGCCAAGTTACGATCAATATCCATTAAACGTCCCTCAGACACAAAATCTTTATAGTTTCGTTGATTATACAAGGTTGTCGCTACGATTCTATCAATACCAGCTTTTTTCAGAGTTGTTAATGTTTCAGCGATAGATGGAATTGACGGATCTTCTTTCATCCTAGCATCTGTTAACAACACCACAAACTTTTTATTTTTTGGTGACTTAGACCAGTCGTAAGTAGAAACAATCTTTGTAAGAGCAGGAGTTGATGTTTCAGGAGAATCTCCCCCATGTGCAATCTTAATTTTTTCTAAAGCTTTTTCAAGTTCAACTGGATCTGTTGTAAAATAGGTCTCACCAAATTTCGTTAGAATTGTATCTTCGTTAGTTTTTCTTTCTTCACGTCCGTAAACTTCATCGCTAAAGGTAGCTAATCCAAAACGTGCCGCTACTCCATCTTTGGCAAGGTTTCTTGCAAATTCATTGACATTTTTACGAACAGTATTAATCGTTGAAGACATAGATCCTGAACGGTCAACAACAAAAACAATATCTGCTTCTCCTGCTTTTTTAACAGTTGGTGGTGTTTTAGTTATTTCCACAGTTGTTGTCTTGTCTACTCGTTCATATTGAGTAAATGTATTTCCTTTTTCATCCTTGCCAGTTACTGTACCTTCAATAGTCGTCGTTGCTGGTGCCGGAATTGTCTCATCTTTAGATGCAATCACTTCTGTTTTTGAAACTTCTGCAGTCGCTGTTTCTACATAGACTTTTTGATTGCCTTCTTGACTTTCTTTGACATCAATAGGTGATAGTTTGGTAGAAACATCAATTAAATCGCCTGGTTTTGCTTCTGATTCTTTTACAACAGCTTTTTCACTTTCTGCTGCAATTTCTTCAGTTGCAACTTCAATAGGCGATTTGACTTCTTCAACTACTTTTGGTGCCTCAGTTACCTTAGTAATTTCACTTGACGAAACTTTACTAGTTTCATCAGCCGAAACTTGTCCAAGTTGTGCAAAAGCAAAGAGGATAGCCACAGATGCCAATCCAACTTTCATTTTACGAAACGAAAAACGTTCTTGCTTAAACATTCCTTTTGCCATAATGACCTCTTTTCTTTAACAGATTTAATATTTTTTTAAAATCTGTTTTTTTTAGAATAACATAAATTAAGAATGTTTTCAAATATTTTCTGGAATCAAAATTTTGATTAAAAATCCTATATCATCAGTCTCTATGACATTTTTTTTGCTATTCAAATTAATTAGCGATTTTTACTTATACTATCTTAGGCTTTAAGAGTCAAAAAAAACAGTAAAACCACTTGGTTCTACTGTCTCAATTCTAAAACGTTTGACGCTTAGCTTTACGTTCTGCACGTCCACGGGCACGACTTTCAGCACGCTTGGTTTTACGGCGTTTTTCATCGACCGCCCATTGAATTTTCTTCTTATAGCCTGGTTTGACTTTTTTCTTTTTCTTTTTGACCAGACCAATCATTTCGATATCCAGTTTTTCTTGTTTTTTCTCACGATTGGCACGACGGTCACGATCATAAGTGTCTTGGAACTCTCCATCTTTAACCACCTTAGGTACAAACTTAATTCCTAATTTCTCCAACTCACGAATATCAGAGTCATCACTTGGTTGATAGAGGGTGATGGCTGTACCTGGTAGACCATTACGTCCAGTTCGTCCAACACGGTGAACAAAGAAGGACAAGTCTTGTGGAATGGCATCATTGATAACGTGGCTGACACCTTCGATGTCAATCCCACGCGCAGCCAGGTCAGTTGCTACGATATACTCAAAATCAAGATTTTTCACCTGATTCATGATCCGTTTGCGTTCACGAGGTGCAATATCCCCATGAATCTTAGCCACCTTTAATCCTTGAGCTGTTAGGTAGCTGTGCAATTCATCCGCACGAGTTTTTGTATTGACAAAAATCATGGCGAGATACGGCTGCATAACTTGAGTCAACTCATAAATCTGAGCATTCTTATCTCTACCCTTTGTCGAAATCAACCAGTTGTCAATGGTATCAGAGATAACAGTTTTGGTCTTGATTTTCTCCATGACAGGATTGGACAAGTACTTTTTCAAGAATGGTTGCAGTTTTTGTGGAATAGTTGCTGAAAAGACCATAAACTGCAAGTCTTTCGGAAGACTTCCTGCAATCTTATCAACTGTTTCCAAGAATCCCATATCCAAGGTCATGTCAGCTTCATCGACTACAAAGGTCTTAGCCTTGTGGATGGCCAAATCACCAGACTTGACCAAATCATAGATACGTCCTGGTGTTCCGATAACGATATGGGGCTGGTTGCTTGCCAGTTTGTCAATTTGGCGAGCCTTATCTGTACCACCAACATAGTTCACAACACGAATCTCTACTTCTGAGTGTGATGCGATCTGACGAGCCGCTTGGTAAATCTGAGTCGCTAATTCACGACTTGGAGCTGTGATAACTGCCTGCACGCTATCGCTCTCTTCATCCAACTGTTGGAAAATTGGAAGTAAGAAGGTATGAGTCTTACCTGAACCTGTTTTTGATTCACCAACCAAGTCACGACCTGCCAGAACAATAGGAATCAACTTTTCCTGCACCTCGGTAGGAGTCGTAAATTTCAACTCCTCCAAGGCTTTTTCTATATATTTTTTAAATTTAAATTGTGTAAATGACATAATTTCCTCGATTCTATCTATCTACTCATTATACCATAATTTAGTCTATTACAGGGGATGGATTTCCGTCAAGAATAATACCATGAACATTTTAGCAACCAAGCATACATAAGAAACACTCCTAGTTACGATGAACAAGGAGTGTTATAGGATTAATTGAGCTTCCACTCGTCTCTCAGCCAATCACAAAAATAGTGATAGCGTTCCTTTAGAGCTTCATGATGCCCATAAGCATCAAATGTGCAATAAGTCGAAGGGACTTTCTCTGAAATCAAATCATGAATGTCTCTTGCAAAAATAGGAGCCTTAGACAGACGATTGGAATGATTGGCACCTTCTGTCTGACCATTTTGCAAATAAATCAGGCTTTGATTCTGTATCAAGTCATGTTCCCCACAATATTCTGTAAAATCAGGATACCAGAAGGAGCCACAGATAGAGAAGATACAGGTCGCAGGAAGATAACTACTATAAAGACTATAGATAGCAGCAAGACCACCCAGTGAATAGCCACCATAAGCAATTCGACTTCCATCAATCAAATAGTCTTTTTTTAGACTTGCTATAATTCCTTGAAAGAGCTTTTGATGGTATTGGTCTACCTTCCCACCAAAGTCTGGTGCCCTTTCTTTCAAAGCATCAGCCTTCCAAGGTGTAAAGTCATCCAGACGATTTTCTGGCATCAATCCCACCAAAATCACAGATTGGGATAGGTCTGACAAATAGTCCAATTGTCCATCATTTAAAAGAATCATTGGGTAGGCTTGTTGAGGATCATAGCTTGAAGGAAGACTGACCCTAACTCGAATCCCTTCCCAGTTAAACTCCTTATTTCTTGATAAAGTCATTGATTTTTTCAAGGGAATCAATCACTGCAGGACCGTAATCCATCAACTCATCGTAAGAGATAGTCATGATTTTTTGATTCTTGATTGCTGGGACATTTTCCAAAACAGCATTTGCCTTCATCAAATCCACTGCTTTTTCATCTAACTTTTGATTGCGGTCGCTGGTTACATAGATAATCAACTCTGGATCCATTGATACTAGATTTTCCAAGGTCAAGCCAGAAGTTCCTGTTGCGACATTGGTATAACCAAGTTGATTGAGCAAGCTTTCCTGAAGGGCTGACTTGTAAGCACCAAAGGTTTCGTCATTGTAGGCAACCATAATCAGAGCTTTCTTCTTTTCACCCTGTGTTTCTGGGTTAGCTTTTTTAACCGCATCGATTTTAGCTTGTAATTGCTCTGCATATTGGTTAGCCTTGTCTTGGACATTGAAAATCGTACCAAGATTCTTCACATCTTCTACGATATTTCCTAAATCTTGTTGGATAGTTGAAAGTGAAGCTTTTTGCGTATAAACAGGGATTTTGTTTTCATTCCAAGCACTAATGGTTCCCATTGACTTTTCAGAAAACATCATGTTGCGTCCCATCAAGGCATCTGGTTCATAAGAAAGAACTGTTTCTTGTGAGACAGATTTTTTATCACCAATGTGAGGTATGGCTTCAATAGCATCCTTGTATTTACCAGTTACCGCATTATCAGGATTGAGCATACCGGCAATTTTATCCTTCAATCCGAATTCAAGTAGGATTTCAGTTGTTGAAAGGTTGTTGGTGATGACCTTTTCAGGTGCCTTTTCAAATACTTGTTCAACTTCGTTTCCTTTAGCATCATAAGTTTTAATAGTCACAGGATAGCTGGTTTCTGTATTAGCTTTTTGACTAGCTTCTGTTGTAGCCGGTGCCGTTGCTGTTTCTTTAGATGCGTTACCACATGCTGCCAAAGATAAGGTAGCTACTGTTACAAGCAAAATACTAAGTGTTTTTTTCATGTTTTTATTTTCCTTTTTTATTTTTATAAATAGTGAATCATGGCTTGCTGATCTTCTGTCCAAGTTACCTTACTTTGAACGCCATAGACAGCCTGCAATGACTCGGGTGTGATGGTCTCTTTTGGAGTACCTTGGTAAACAATCTCCCCTTCTTTCATTAGGTAGAGATAGTCTGAATAGCGACAAGCTAGCTGAATATCATGCAAGACAGCTAGCACATTTATCTGAAGATTTTTGACAATAGTCAATAAGTCTAGCTGATACTTGATATCCAAATGATTGGTCGGTTCATCTAAGAGCAAGAGGGTCGGCTCTTGGACCAAGGCGCGTGCTAACAGAACCCGCTGCTTCTCTCCTCCTGATAAAGAAGAGTAGAGTCGATTTCTCTTTTCGAGCATATCTACCTTGACCAAAGCATCCTCAACCAAAGCAAAGTCTTTGTCTTTTTCCTTTTGCAAGAAAGAGAGATGAGGAGTTCTGCCCAGCATGACAATCTCCTCAACCGTACAATCAAACTGAAGTTGATTAAACTGCGTGATAACTGCCATCTGCTTTGCCGTTTCTTTGACGCTCATTTGGTCTAGAGGCTTCCCATCTAAAGAAATCAAGCCCTGATCCGGCTTTTCCTGTCGATAAAAGAGTTTCAGCAAACTGGTCTTTCCACTTCCATTTGGTCCCAAAATAGTATGAAATTGGTTTCCCTCAAGTTTAAGTGAGACTCCTTTGAGAATCTTTTTTTCTCCGATTCCAAAGTGAATATCCTGGCACATTAAGTCCATATCAGACTCTCACCTCCCTTCGTCTACTTGCAACCATGTAGATAAAGAAAGGTGCACCTACTAGGGCTGTGAAAATTCCAATCGGTAGTTCAGCATTTTGAATCAAAACGCGAGCAAAGACATCTGCCCAGACGACAAAGAGGGCGCCTAGTAAGGTTGCAATTGGAAAAAGCCTTCTATAATTTGTACCAACCAAACTTCGGGCCAAATGTGGTGTAATCAAACCGACAAAACCGATGATTCCACAAGTCGAAACTAGGACTGCCGTCATCACAGCTACAATCGTCACATAGAGATACCAATAAAAACGCAAGGGAATTCCCAAAGTCAAAGCCGCCTCATCTCCCATCATCATGGCATTGAAAACACGGTATTGGGAAGAGAAAAATAAAAAGGCGATTCCCACGATTATAGTTGGTAAGGTTAAGTGAGCCCATGAGGTCCCCGCTAAAGAACCCATGGTCCAAAACTTGATAGTCATAACGCTATCAGCATTGGCCCCAATAGAGATAATAAAGTTTGAAAAAGCCAAAAATAAGGCATTCACTACCGTACCCGATAAGATTAAGCTAGAAGTTGTCATCCTACCCTGCATAGATGCAATGAGAAGAACTGCAACTGTTGCTAAAATCGCTCCGAGGAAAGATCCTAGACCAATCATAACTTTAAATCCAAGAATAATACTCAAAGTTGCTCCAAAGGTTGCCCCGGCTGAAATTCCTAATACATAGGGCTCTGCTATTGGATTGTTGACAGTTGACTGCATGACACTACCACACATGGAAAGGCCTGCACCCACAATCAAAGCAAGAAAAACCCGTGGCAATCTCATATTCCAAACAATAGCAAGCGTAGACTTTGAAATGTCTCCTATCTCAAAAGGAGCCCCTAACTGACTCAAAATTATCCGATAGGTATCACTCAAACTAATTTGAACAGACCCCATAGAAACTGCCAGAAACAGAGAAATCCCCAAGGATCCTAACAGGATAGCTAGTAAAAAACAATATCTCAGGTTTTGATGGTTTCCATAAAATTTGGAAAGCATGAAACCCTCCTTTAACAAAAATTAAAAATTTAGACAATTTTCATAATTAGTATACCACATTTCTAAATCAGGAACAAGACTAGAAAAAAGCACACAAAAAAGCCCCCTGAAGTCAGAGAGCTTATTTGAGCTCGGGCTAAAATCCTAGTGAAAAAGATGAAACTCCTTGCGTTCATCGAACACTGTGTCCTTTCCCTATTTTCATACGGATTTTTAGCGCCCTTAGCATCATGATTCTTACTGGATAAAACGTTTATAGACTTGACGACAAGCCGAAGATTGTACAAAAATGTTAGTGAAACAAAAAATCTCCCCGAAGGGAGATCATTCTGGTTTATTTTACCTTACAGTGCTAGGAACCGTAACCGAAGATTATACTTGAGTATATCGAGGTAAGGTGACAACGCAATGTAAGTGGAAAATAAAGCAGATTAACGACGAAGTCCTAGAGAGTTGATCAACTCACGGTAACGGTTAACGTCGTTTTTACGCAAGTATGCAAGCAAGTTACGACGGCGACCGATTTTCTTCATCAATCCACGGTAAGTAGCGTGGTCTTTTTTGTGTTGTTTGATGTGTTCGTTAAGGTGGTTGATTTCCCAAGTAAGGACAGCAACTTGAACCTCTACTGAACCTGTATCACCTTCGTGACGTGCATATTGTGCAATGATTTCATTTTTTTTCTCTTTTGAGATTGCCATGATGTTTCTCCTTTTTATTTGGCTTCATCCGAGTGACAGGTTGGCATGCCTGTAACCAAGAAGAAGTTATTTGTCTTTACGACATTTCTTATTCTACCAAGAACTAAGTTCTTTGTCAACTGATTTACTGTTCTTACCGCAAAAGTGCTATAATAGTTATAGGAAGGATATCTAAGTTGACATCTTAAAAAGAGAGGTGATTACCATGCGTAAATTCTCGCAATATCTCCCCTGCTATCTGGTCATATTTTTCTTTTATTGGCCACTTTATGAGCTGTTATTATGGTCTATTACTGAAAATTATATCTTGAAGGAGCTCACCATCGGCAACGTTATTATCTTCTCTCCACTGGTGACTTTCATAGTATCACTATTCTACTCTTATCGTTTCAAGTTCTCAGTTTGGTGGTTAATTGGAGTTGGCTTGCTCTTTTGCTTTACCATCATTACTTTCGGAGAATTTATCCTTCTCTACTTCCTAGCCTATGAAATCTTTGCCCTCGCGGGTATGGCTGTCGGTGTAGCTATTAAGAATCTAGTGCAAAAACTGAAAAGGAAAAAACTTTCACAAAATCCTTGAAAAATCTCACAATCATGCTATAATAATGCATAGAGACAAGTCACTTAGCCCCTTTCTACCAGAGAGTGCGTGGTTGCTGAGAACGCATAGGAAGCCTAAACTGATACTACTCTACTGACTTTTATGCAAACATAAAACGGTGGCCACGTTAGAGCCAATCAGAGGTGTCCCTCTTTTTTGAGGAACATAAATGAAGGTGGAACCACGTTGCGACGTCCTTTTGAGGATGTCGCTTTTTTGTTTGGAGAACTATTATTACTGGCTTAGGATAGAATATAAACATAAATTGAATATGGAGGTTGATATGAAGAAAGCATTGCCCTGGGTAATTTTCTGTACCTTCCTTATAGTTTATGTGTGGCTAATGAAAACTCTCAGTCTATGGGGCTTGGAGTACATTGTTGTCTTTTCATTTTTTGCATTTGTTCCTCTTATACCATTTCTTGCTCCTTTTCTCGGTATCTTAATGTTTTTCAACAACAAGAAACTCGTTATAACAGGATATCTTTTAAGTCTTACTACTGGTATTTACTTGTTCAATGCTCTCAGAAGCTATCCAATTATGATATATATGACTGGCGAGATGACTGATGAACAATATATGTCTTTAATTCTTTCCTTGGTAAGTTATTTACTTATTTCAACAGTTTGTTTTATTTATAGGATGAAATTGTTAAAGTATCATTCAGTTAGATAAACAAATATAATTGTTCTTTATAACTAACCCATCTTTATTTCTTCAAACCTCTATTTTAAAATACGATAAATTTTTAAGGAGAAAACCATGATCAAAATTACTTTCCCAGATGGCGCTGTTCGTGAATTCGAATCTGGCGTTACAACTTTTGAAATTGCCCAATCCATCAGCAATTCCCTAGCTAAAAAAGCTCTTGCTGGTAAGTTTAACGGCAAATTGATTGACACCACTCGTGCTATTACTGAAGACGGAAGCATCGAAATCGTGACACCCGATCACGAAGATGCTCTTCCAATCTTGCGTCACTCAGCTGCTCACTTGTTCGCTCAAGCTGCTCGTCGCCTTTTCCCAGACATTCATTTGGGTGTCGGTCCAGCTATCGAAGATGGTTTCTACTACGATACAGATAACCAAGCTGGTCAAATCTCTAACGAAGACCTTCCTCGCATCGAAGAAGAAATGCAAAAAATCGTTAAAGAAAACTTCCCATCTATCCGTGAAGAAGTGACTAAAGACGAGGCGCGTGAAATCTTCAAGAACGACCCATATAAATTGGAATTGATTGAAGAACACTCTGAAGATGAAGGTGGTTTGACCATCTACCGTCAAGGTGAATATGTAGACCTTTGCCGTGGGCCACACGTCCCATCAACAGGCCGTATCCAAATCTTCCACCTTCTCAATGTAGCAGGTGCTTACTGGCGTGGAAATAGCGACAACGCTATGATGCAACGGATCTACGGTACAGCTTGGTTCGACAAGAAAGACTTGAAGAACTACCTTCAAATGCGTGAAGAAGCTAAGGAACGTGACCACCGTAAACTTGGTAAAGAGCTTGATCTCTTCATGATTTCTCAAGAAGTTGGTCAAGGTCTTCCATTCTGGTTGCCAAATGGTGCCACTATCCGTCGTGAATTGGAACGCTATATCGTCGACAAAGAGTTGGCTTCTGGCTACCAACACGTATACACTCCACCACTTGCTTCTGTAGAGCTTTACAAGACTTCTGGTCACTGGGATCATTACCAAGAAGATATGTTCCCAACTATGGACATGGGTGACGGTGAAGAATTCGTTCTTCGTCCAATGAACTGCCCACACCACATCCAAGTCTTTAAACACCATGTACACTCATACCGTGAGTTGCCAATCCGTATCGCTGAAATCGGGATGATGCACCGCTATGAGAAATCAGGTGCTTTGACTGGTCTTCAGCGTGTGCGTGAAATGTCTCTTAACGACGGTCACCTCTTTGTGACTCCAGAACAAATCCAAGAAGAATTCCAACGTGCCCTTCAGTTGATTATTGATGTATATGGGGACTTCAACCTAAACGAATACCGCTTCCGCCTCTCTCTTCGTGACCCTCAAGATACTCACAAATACTTTGATAACGATGAGATGTGGGAAAATGCTCAAACTATGCTTCGTGCAGCCCTTGACGAGATGGGCGTGGATTACTTTGAGGCTGAAGGGGAAGCTGCCTTCTACGGACCAAAATTGGACATCCAGGTGAAGACAGCCCTTGGTAAAGAAGAAACCCTTTCTACCATCCAGCTTGACTTCTTGCTTCCAGAACGCTTCGACCTTAAATACATCGGAGCTGATGGTGAAGAACATCGCCCAGTTATGATTCACCGTGGTGTTATCTCAACCATGGAACGCTTTACAGCTATCTTGATTGAAAACTACAAAGGTGCTTTCCCAACTTGGCTTGCACCTCACCAAGTGACTCTTATCCCAGTTTCTAACGAAAAACACGTAGACTACGCATGGGAAGTAGCTAAGAAACTCCGTGACCGTGGTGTTCGTGCCGATGTGGATGAACGCAATGAAAAAATGCAGTTCAAGATCCGTGCTTCTCAAACTAGCAAGATTCCTTACCAATTGATCGTTGGTGACAAGGAAATGGAAGATAGAACTGTCAACGTTCGTCGCTATGGACAAAAAGAAACAAACACTGTGTCAGTAGATGAGTTTGTAGCAGCTATCCTAGCTGATATCGCCAACAAATCTCGTGTTGAGAAATAAAACGATCACAGTCTGAGAAATATTTTTCAGTAAGAAAAAGCAACAACTGAAATAGTTGTTGCTTTTTATATTTTATTTAACCTGAGTTAGTAGTGATTGATCAAACCACCACAAATAGTATTCTCATCAACAATCCTTTCTATCCATTAACTTTTGGATATAGGATATCCTCCCAAGATTTGCTTCCATGAGTTAGATAAGTTGACTATCCTCAGTCCTTGTCTGCCTCAATTTCTTTTACGATATCATCTTGTGAATCTTTTTCAGAGAGTTTTTGATCGATATACTTGTCAATGTTTTCGTAAAATTCCTTGATCGTCTCACTATCTAATTTTGCCGAATTGTTGAATTGCTTGACTTTCAATTGAACAGATTGAATCCCGTAAGAGGCTTGTTTTTGGCGAATAGTTTCTAATTCTTCTTCTGAAATCGGACCTCCAACAACCGTCAAGACTAATTCATTGCTACTTGACTTGTAGACTTGATTAATGACCGTATGATTGGCGAACTCATTTTCTACAAACTGTTTGATCCCTTCTTTTCGCGCTTGATCCATCGTCAGAGTGACTGCTGAATAGCTGGCTGGAAGGACCAACAATACAATCAAGGATATCAACCCAATTCTCATTTTAATGCTTAGCTCATTAAATGAACTTAAGGGAGATTTTCTCATAAAAATTCTTGTTCCAACAATGTTGATTAGCATGATAAAGACACAGTTGATCAAGAAAAGATAAAGGGCCCCAAATAAAAATCGTACATTTCCATTAGCTAAACCATATCCTGCAGTGCAGATAGGTGGCATCAGAGCTGTTGCGATGGCTACTCCTGGTACGATATTGTTTGCTTCTTTTTTCCTTGAACCAATGAAACCTGCTATCCCACCAGCAATAGCAATGAGAACATCCCAAATGGTTGGAGAGGTTCGTGCAATCAACTCGCTACTTGCATAAGATAAGGGAGAAATCCAGAAATACAGAGTCGATACAAGCAAACTGACCAATACTTGAGTAAATAAAACCTGTAGAGATTGCTTGATTAAACGCGTATCAAAAATAGCTAAACCAAACCCCAGTCCAACAATCGGTGTCATAAGAGGGGAAATCAGCATGGCTCCAATAACGACAGCTGTTGAATTCATATTTAGACCTATAGAGGCAATAAAAATCGAACACATCAAAATCAGTGTATCTCTCAATCGAACATGAAGGTCATCGTATAATTTCTCACGGTATTCCCGTGTTGAATAATTGGCAGTCATTTGTCCTCTCCTCTTTCCTTATTTAAATCGGTATAATAATTAATAATAACAGCTGATAAACAGCCAAAAAATATGAGCCCATAAATCGTCAAGAAGACACTGGTAATCCTTCCAATCAAGGTCACAGCTAGGAGATCCCCGTAGCCGACAGTCGTCGAAGTCACAAAAGCATACCAAAGACCGTCTCCGTAATTTGTGATAGCAGGTTCAACTAGGAAAAGCACGCCTCCTGACCCAAAAACAAAGGTCACAAAACTCAGAGCAAACCGAGTAAAACCCGTAACCTGTATAATATGCCATAACATTTTTAAACGTCTCATTTGTTCTCCTTATTCATACTAGCTCCTGACCGAGCCGTTTTTTCCAATAATCAAAGTGAAGATAGGACATGATCTCCATCAGAGAAAGATAGACAAACTGATAGATCTGATTTAAGCTGATTATCAACTGATATTGTTTGAAAAATGACTGGAAGAAAGACCAGATATGACTGTCTTGAATCAGTCCCTTCTTAACATTATATCAAAAATTTTACAGTCTTTCTCTGAAGAAATCAATTAATTTAAAAGATAGAGAAAGGAAGAAATTTTTGTATCCTTATCCGAAGAAGAAAAACGATATCTCCTCTGAAAGTAGATACCGTTTTAATGTTTAAACATGATGAGTTTGTAGCAACAATCCTAGCTGATCTCGCCAACAAATCAAGTGTTGAGAAATAAGAGATAAAACCTGGTACAAAATCCTAGCTAGCTAAAAAGAGAGTGGGACAGAAATCGTTAATTCGTTAGAATTCGATTTCGTCGTCCCACCTCCGCACAGTTGAGTAGGGCTGTAAAAGCTGATGAAATCAGCGTAGTAGAGCCCACTCAACCACTGCGTCTTACTCGACAATCCAAAGACAATTGAGAGGCTAGGATTTCTGTCCCACTCTCTTTTTTGATGTTTCTGTTTTTACATTTGAACAATTCTACGATAGCTTCTTGAAGTAATCATAAAGATAAGTACGTAGATGAGGGTAAAGATACCACAAATAGAAAGTGTTACACTTAACATCATAGCTGTATCTACTACCCCAATGACCTTAAGAATCAAACTTAACATATGATAGGCAAAAGCCAAGTGTAGGAAAGCAAAGATTACAGGGAGGAAGAAAACAGTCAAGACCTGCTTGTTAATGGTTTGTTTGATTTGTTTTTGATCCAAGCCCACTTTTTGTAGGATGACAAAGCGTTCACGATCCTCATAACCTTCTGAGATTTGTTTATAGTAGATAACGAGTACAGTTCCAATCATAAAGATGATAGAGAGGAAAATACCAATAAAGAGAACTCCTCCAAAGAGAGCATTCATTTGGGCAATTGCGTCACTTGCAGTGCCTCCACCATAAACCATGCCGTCTTCATTTTTGAGATTATGACTAAAATTATTTACAAACTCCTCAAAATCATCAGATAGCTTTAACTGTTCCTCTAGACTAGCAGTTACATCCATACCACCGTAGAACTGAGTGTAGACAGCGGAATCCTGGTACTGTTCCAAAAAACTTTGAATATCAGCTACTACAAGATAGTTATAATCCGATACCAATAGTACATAGGGATTGGAAACATGATTGGCAATAAAATCCTGCTGGATTGCTTCCTTGATCGTATAGTCCTGATTGTTCAGACTAAATGCTTTCTGATCTTTAAGTTGGTCATTTCGAGCCCAAAGTCCTACTTCGTTACCAGTAAGGTTTAGCTTTTGTCCAGTCATTTTTTCATAATCTTTTTGATCAAAAACCAGGAAGACTGTCTTAGGCATGACATTGTTTTGCCCTTTTTCAAAGATGGTTAATTTGGTCCCGTCTTGACTCGAAAGACCGAAACTTGCATAACTGAGGACGTCCTTATTGCTGATGGTTAGGTTCTTTTCACTAGCGTATTGAGTCAAAAGCTTATCTAAATCTTCAACTTCTACATGTTGTCCCTTAACATCAAAATCGTGAGGATACATGAGTTTTTTCATATTCTCAGATCCGTTGTAGATACTAGTAGCTGCAGACATAGTAACCAAAACCATGGTTGAAAGGATGGCAATGGTTGCTAATCCGACAGCATTTTTCTTCATACGAAAGATAAGGTTAGAAACAGAGATGAGGTTGTTGGGTTGGTAGTAATATCCCTTATTTTTCTTGAGCAACTGTAAGAAAACTGTAATACCAGCATTGAATAAGAGATAGGTCCCTACAATAACTAACATAACCGCAATAAAGAAAGTAGCGACAGCTTTGAAAGCATCTGTTACGCTTAGAGCTAGATAGTATCCACTTCCTAGAGCTATTAGCCCTACAAGTGTCTGAAGAACTAGGAAACGCCCCTTCTTCTCACCCTTCGCTTTTTCTCTAGAAAGCTGGAGAGCATCCATACGGATAATGCGTACAGCGTTCAGGAAAACGATGACTAAAAAGATAAAACCGAATACCAGAAGGATTGAAAGCACTACGGACCATTGGAAAGTTGCAACTAGCTCCACCTTCATCTTTGCAAGTTTAAGTAGTAAAGCGAAAATCAGATTATCAAAGAGGGCACCAATTCCAATCCCGGCAGTGACTGTTACTAGCCCAAATATCAAGAGTTCCTTAAAGGTCATACCAATTAAATGGCGCTTTTCTAAGCCCAACATGCCATATACACCCAGTTCTTTGGAGCGATTTTTCATGACAAAACTGTTGGCATAAAGCACAATAATGGCAGATGCAAGTGTCACAACGACAAGCCCTAGTTGTAGGGTAAATTGTATAGCAGATGCACCACGTAAATCCACAATTTTAGGATTAAAGGCTAGAGAGTAAAAGAGATAGCTAATTGTGACTGCCAAAATGACAGACAAAGCAAACGGATAATAGAGTTTGCGGTTTTTAATTAAGTTGGATATGGCCAACTTATTGGTTAATCGAAACATACTAGTTCACCTCACTTGCCATAACAGTCAAGGTGTCAGAGATTTCTTGGAACATCTGACGATCCGTCTTTTCACCACGGTAGATTTGATTATAGAGAATACCGTCCTTGATGAAAAGAACACGTTTTGCACGGCTAGCCGCAGCTGTTGAGTGGGTCACCATGAGAATGGTTTGCCCTTGCTCGTTGATCTGATCAAAGATATCAAGGAGGGCTGCAGATGATTTAGAGTCTAGGGCACCAGTTGGCTCGTCCGCAAGAAGAATTTCTGGTTCTGTGATGATAGCCCGTGCAACTGCTACCCTTTGTTTTTGCCCTCCAGAGATTTCATAAGGGTACTTCTCCTGCAATTGATTGATGCCAAGATTTTCGGCCGTCACGACCAATTTTTTCATCATTTCTGTAATAGGCTTTCTAGACAATACCAAAGGGAGTAAGATATTGTCTTTAACAGAAAGCGTATCTAACAAATTGAAGTCTTGGAAGACAAAGCCTAACTTTTCACGACGGAAGCTTGATGCTTCAGAATTTTTAATGGTAGCTGTGTCAGTTCCATTTAGGAAGACCTGGCCACGCGTTGGCTTGTCAAGCATAGCAAGAATATTCAATAGAGTAGATTTACCAGATCCAGACTCACCCATGATAGCAACGTAGTCGCCTTTTTCAACGGTAAAGTGAATATCTTTCAGAGCTTCTACTTGATTGCCTTGAAAGCGAGTTTTATAAATCTTTTGAACGTGTTTTACATCTAATAGTGTCATTTTAACTTCTCCTTTTTAATATCCCATTAATTGAAACTGAGCTTGCATCATTTCGATGCCGATTTGAACTCGCTCGATTTCCTTTGGACTCGGCTTACTTGTTTGTTTCTTTTGTAAAATTGTTTTCATGGTTTCTCTCCTTTTTCTTTATGCTCTAAGTTTACTCCAAAAAAAGGTGGCTTGCCATAACATAACCTTACAAAAGAGGCCTTTAATCTTACATTTTTGTAAGATTACATTTTTAAATAATTGAAGCCTTTTTCTCACTATATCAAGGTCTAAAGAAGAGCTTGAAAGGTTTCTTCCAAGCTCTTCACAATTCTTTTCATTCAATCAGTAAATCCACTTCAGAGAACTTAATCCTCACAGTTGTTCCTTGCCCAAGTTCGGATTCTATTTGAATCTGATGTCCTAATTCTTGGCTGATTTTCTGGGTTAGATAGAGTCCAAGTCCAGATGACTGCTGGGTCATTCGACCATTATATCCTGAAAATCCACGTTCAAAGACTCGCAACCGATCACTGTTTTTGATACCAATACCAGTATCTTTGATGCAAAGGTCTGAACCTTCCATGTAGATTTCAACCCCACCTTCATTTGTGTACTTGAGGCTATTTGACAGGATTTGTTCAATGACTACCAACAGCCATTTTTTATCCGTCACAATCCTTCTATCCAAGTCATGCAGATCGACACTTAGGCCTTTCTGGATAAAGAAAATGGCATATTTGCGAATGACTTCCTTGACTAGATCTTCTAAATTTTCTTTCTTCAACACCAAATCATCATGGAAGCTTTCTAAGCGTAGATATTGGAGAACGAGGTTGGTATAGGAATCAATCTTAAAAATTTCCTGTTCCAACTGTTGCTTCAGTTGGCGATCCTCCACCTCACTCACTAGGAGTTTACTGGCTGCAATTGGTGTTTTTATCTGATGAACCCAGAGTGTATAGTAGTCCACCAAATCATTATAGCGGTTTTCAGCATCTGATTTCTTTTGATAGAGTTCAGATTCGCTTTTCTCTAATTTTTCAGTTAGAAGGACTTCCATTGGTGACTTAGCTTTTCTTTCGCCATAGAGCAATTCCTTACGATAACGTTGCAATTCTATCAAGAAATCAAATACCAAAAACAAAAGTGTCAAAAATGTAGATAGAAAGAAGAAATAGTTAAAGTAGGGCACTTGGTTATCAAACAAGATTTCAAAGAGAAAAAGCAAACCTGTAAGCGATAGAATAAAAGCAAAAAAACGGCTACGCGAACGGATATAAGCTAGAAAAAAACTTTTAAGTTCAAGCATGTTTCAATCCATACCCTATCCCTTTCTTAGTTTCGATAAAACCAATCAAACCTTCTTCCTCCAGTTTCTTGCGCAAGCGAGCGACATTAACAGATAAGGTATTGTCATCGATAAAAAAGTCACTGTTCCAGAGTTCCCGCATCAAATCATCACGCGCTACGATATTTCCAGCATGCTCAAATAAAACTCGCAAAATCTGAAATTCATTCTTTGTTAAACTGATAGCTTTGCCATTGACATGCACATCCATAGACTTGGTATTGAGAATAACTCCTGCATATTCTAGGAGACTTTCATCCCTTCCAAATTCATAAGAGCGGCGCAATAATCCTTGTACCTTAGCTAAAAGGACCTGCTGGTCAAAAGGCTTGGTCACAAAATCGTCTGCTCCCATATTAATAGCCATCACGATGTCCATAGCCTGATCTCTTGAAGACAGAAACATAATAGGAACTTTGGAAATCTTGCGAATTTCCTGACACCAATGATAACCATTAAAGAGAGGCAATCCAATATCCATCAGGACCAGATGAGGCTCAGACTGAACAAATAACGTCAGAACTTCCATAAAGTCTTCTACCATGACTACTTCAAATCCCCATTCGGAGAGCATTTTCCCAACTTGCTGACGGATTACTGGATCATCTTCTACTAGTAAAATCTTATGCATCTGCTCCTCCTTTTTTATATTATAGCAAAATTCTTCTGACTACTAGCGAAATTGATGCAAATCTGATATGATAAAAGTTAAGAAAGGAATTCTCATGGCCAATATTTTTGACTATCTAACTGATGTTCAATACGATTCTTTTTATGATCTTCCCTTAAATGAACTGGATGTACTTGCTTTGACAAAGCTGACCTATCTTCCTTTTGATAACCTATTGGACCAGCCTGTCAATCGTTTAAGCGATGTCGCAACACGTGTCCCTCGAGAAAGTACCATGCTGACCAATAAAGAACGTCTGCAACTTTTAGACCAGCTTGCCCAACACAAACGTTTTAGAAATTGCAAACTATCCAACTTTATTAACGAGATTGACACTGAGCAACAGAAACAGTTCGCTGCTATGACCTATCGTCTGAACCTAGATACTTATCTAATTGTCTTTCGTGGCACAGACGACAGTATTATTGGCTGGAAGGAAGATTTCCATATGACCTATATGAAGGAAATCCCTGCCCAAAAGGATGCTCTTGAATACTTGGAAGATTTCTTTAAACAATATCCAAAACAAAAAGTACTTCTTGCTGGGCATTCTAAGGGTGGGAATCTAGCCGTCTTTGCTGCTAGTCAAATCCAGCCTGAATTGCAGGAAAAGATATCAGCAGTTTATACCTACGATGCTCCTGGTTTGCAGGCTCATCTGACAGAAACGACTGGTTATCAAGATGTTATCCCTAAATTTCACCGTTATGTCCCACAAGGTTCTGTCATCGGCATGATGCTTGAAGTGCCTGATACTCCTACCGTCGTCAAATCTACGGCTCTCGGTGGAATCGCTCAACACAATACCTTTAGCTGGCTAACTGAAGGACACCACTTTGTCCAACTAGAGGAAATTAGTAGCGAAAGTCTCCAAATCAAAGACGCTCTTAAAGAATGGGTGGACAGTGTGCCCGATGAAGAACTAGAGCTCTACTTTGATCTCTTTTTCGGAACCATACTAGAATCTGGAATCACTTCCATCAATGATTTATCTTCTAGAAATGCTATTGACCATGTTCGACAACTTGTTTCTCAAGCCCAGACACTGGAGCCCGAGCAAGTTGAAATTTTAAAAAACCTGACACAACTCCTACTGGATGCACGCTTCCAAGCCTGGAAAAATCATTTTTAAAAAGTTAAAAGTCCCTTCCTTTATGGAGGGACTTTCTTGTTGATTCCTTATTTTATGCTTCTGTGTTATACTAGAAACTGTAAATCTATGAAAGAGGAAATCCTATGAAAATCCATAAAACTGTGAATCCTATCGCCTATGAAAATACTTATTATCTCGAAGGAGAGCAACACCTGATTGTAGTCGATCCTGGTAGCAACTGGGAGGCCATTCGCAAGACTATCGAAACCATCAACAAACCGGTCTGTGCCATTCTTCTGACCCACACTCACTACGACCATATTATGAGTATTGACCTAGTTAGAGATACTTTTGGAAATCCTCCAGTCTATGTAGCAGAAAGTGAAGCTTCTTGGCTCTATACCCCTGTTGATAATCTCTCTGGGCTCCCTCGACACGACGATATGGCAGATGTCGTGTGTAGACCAGCTGAACACACCTTTGTCTTTCATGAAGAATACCAGATTGAAGAATTCCGCTTTACAGTCTTACCAACGCCAGGCCACTCTATCGGTGGAGTTTCATTGGTTTTCCCAGATGGACACTTAGTCTTAACGGGAGATGCCCTTTTCCGAGAAACCATTGGTCGGACAGATTTGCCAACTGGTAGTATGGAACAACTCCTTCATAGTGTCCAAACCCAGCTCTTTACTCTCCCAAACTACGATGTCTATCCAGGGCACGGACCTTCTACTACCATCGCTCACGAAAAAACCTTCAATCCATTTTTCTAAAACATAAAAACCAAGGACAATCATCCTTGGTTTTTGTATTACCAAATAATCACACGGTCTTCTGGTGCACGCCACATTCCGTCGCCTTCTTTGACATCATAGGTTGTAAAGAAGTCATCGAAGTTTGGCACTTGGACGTTAACACGGAGTTTAGCTGGCGCGTGTACGTCAACGCTAGCCATGAGTTTCATCAACTCTGGGCGGCCTTTCATACGCCAGATACGAGCAAAGTTATGGAAGAACTCTTCAGCTGAGAAATCTGGCTCTCTCTTAGCAGCTTCTAGCGCTGCAGCGATTCCTCCAAGGTCGGCAACGTTTTCGGATACAGTTAATTTCCCATTGATTTTTGCACCGTAAGATTCTTGGCCATCAAACTGTTCGATAACCTTCTGTGTTTTTTCTTTAAAGGCTGCGTAGTCGCTCTCAGTCCACCAATCCTTGAGACTTCCATTTTCATCAAAGGAAGCTCCATTAGTATCAAAGGCGTGAGAAATTTCATGGGCGATAACTGCACCAATACCACCATAGTTGGCAGAAGATGACTGATGCAAGTCATAGAATGGTGCCTGTAAGATAGCAGCTGGGAAGACAATCAAGTTCTTTTGTGGATTGTAGTAGGCATTGACCATATGAGCAGGCATTCCCCACTCCTTGTAATCAACCGGCTGATTCCACTTGCTCCAACTGTGCTTGATTTCCACACGCGCAAAGGCTAGAGCATTCTCAAAGAGACTAGCAGATTTATCTACAACCTTGTCCTTATAGCGGGCTGGCAGTTCTTCTGGATAACCGATATAAGGCTTGATGACATTGAGTTTGACGATGGCTTTTTCTCGAGTTTCAGGAGTCAGCCAGTCATTTTTAGCCAAACGCTCCTTATAAACATCAATCATGGTCGCCACTTTTTTCTCTACGTCTGCCTTGGCTTCTGGAGAGAATTTTTCGTGGGCATACCAAAGACCCAGGGCTTGTTTGAATGGTCCTTGAGCTAAATGGTAAGCTGCCTTGCGCTTGTCTTGAGCCTCTGGAACTCCTGAAAGAGCTCGGCCGTAGGCACCTGACAAGATACGAATCTCATCTGTCAAATAGCTCGTTGAAAGATTAACCACACTCAAGATCAAGCTTGCTTTGAGTAGAGGCCAAGCTTCTTCACTATAGAATTGCTCTGCTGCTTGCCAGAAACGTTCTTCATCTACGATAACCTTATCTGGAGTTTGTCCAATCACAGCTTGGAAGAAGTCATCGAGAGGTAGGGCAGGTGCAAACTTTTTGAAATCTTCATAAGAATAAGGATGGTAAAGTTTGGCATACTCTGAAGTCTCTTCGTTTGAAAGTACGACAGCTGCGATACGGCGGTCCAATTCCAATCGTTTCTCTAGCAAATCTGCGATTTCTTCATCTGAGAAGTTATAGGCTTTGAGGAGATTAGCAGTACTTTCTTTCCAAAGATTCAATAATTCCTCACGCTGTGGATGGTCTTCCGCATAGTAGGTCGTATCTGGCAAGATTGTTCCTGGAGCACTAGCCCAAAGAACATTGGTTCTAGCATCCATAAAGTCTGGTGATACACCAAATGGAAGGAAGTTTGGTTTACCAGCTAATTCAAACTCTGCTAGCTTTCTTGTAAAGTCCGCGAAGCTCTCCAAATCTTGGTATTCCTTAAGCATAGGAAGGACTGGCTTGATGCCATCAGCTTCTCGCTTGTCGAAATCTCTGACCATACGATGGTATTTGACAAAGTTTGCTAGGATGGGATCTTCAGGAACATCTTCTCCAGCCAACCACTTGTCAGTTGTTGTTAGCATCAAGTCTTCGATTTCTTCATCAAGGTCGATAAAACCACCTGTTCGCGATTTGTCAGCTGGAATGACCGCAGTCTTTTCCCACTCACCATTTATGGCATCATAAAAATCATCTTGATATCGTGTCATCTTGTTCTCGCTTTCATTTTTCACTTATTCTTAGCTTAGCAAAAATCCCTGGGGAATGCAATTAAAAATGCCGTCTCTTACTGATCGATTTCATCATTAATATTTTAAATTTTTACCAAAATTAACTTGACTTAAAAATAAAATTAAGGTATATTAAAATCCAGGAGGAATACAACTGTATGATACGTATCGAAAACCTCAGTGTCTCCTACAAAGAAACGTTGGCACTTAAGGATATTTCACTAGTGCTCCAAGGACCAACGATTACCGGAATTATTGGTCCAAACGGCGCCGGGAAATCAACATTATTAAAAGGTATGCTGGGCATTATCCCACATGAAGGACATGCTTTTATCGAAGATAAAGAAATGAAAAAATCTCTTAAGAAAGTTGCCTATGTCGAGCAAAAAATTCATATCGACTACAACTTCCCTATCAAGGTAAAAGAATGTGTCTCTCTGGGACTCTATCCATCCATTCCACTCTTTCACACTTTAAAAGCAAACCACTGGCAAAAGGTGGCTGAAGCACTAGAAATTGTTGGACTTTCTGACTACGCAGATCGTCAGATTAGTCAACTCTCTGGTGGCCAATTCCAGCGTGTCTTGATTGCCCGTTGTCTAGTTCAAGATGCTGATTATATTCTCTTAGACGAGCCCTTTGTGGGGATTGACTCTGTCAGTGAAGAGATCATCATGAACACGCTGAGAGAACTTAAAAAAGCTGGCAAGACTGTCCTTATCGTTCACCATGACCTCGGCAAGGTTGCCCATTATTTTGACCAGGTACTCCTTCTCAACAAGGAGCTAATTGCCTTTGGTCCAACAAAGGAGACCTTCACCCAAGCCAATCTCAAACAAGCTTATGGTGACCGACTCTTTTTCAATGGAGGTGACCTATGATTGCAGAATTTATAGATGGATTGCAGAACTTCCACTTTCTCCAAAATGCCTTGATTACAGCTGTTGTGATTGGTATTGTTGCTGGAGCGGTCGGATGCTTTATCATTCTCCGTGGTATGTCCCTTATGGGAGATGCTATCTCGCACGCTGTCTTACCTGGTGTAGCTCTTTCTTTTATTTTAGGAATTGACTTCTTTATTGGTGCTATCATCTTTGGACTGCTTGCCTCTGTCATCATCACCTACATCAAGGGGAACTCTATTATCAAGAGTGACACTGCCATTGGGATTACCTTTTCATCTTTATTGGCTCTGGGCATTATCTTGATTAGTGTGGCTAAAAGCTCGACTGACCTCTTCCATATTCTCTTTGGGAATATCTTAGCTGTGCAAGACATAGACATGTATATTACCATCGGTATGGGAGCTCTCATTCTATTGATTATCGGGATTTTCTTCAAGCAACTCTTGATTACATCCTTTGATGAACTCCTAGCCAAGGCTATGGGGATGCCTGTTAATTTCTACCACTATCTACTCATGATACTCTTGACTTTGGTGTCAGTGACTGCTATGCAAAGTGTCGGAACCATCCTTATCGTAGCCATGCTGATTACTCCAGCCGCGACAGCTTATCTTTACGCCAATAGTCTAAAGACCATGATTTTTCTTTCATCAGGCTTGGGAGCTCTAGCTTCTGTCTTGGGACTTTTTATCGGTTATAGCTTTAACCTGGCTGCAGGTTCAAGTATCGTGCTGACATCTGCAAGTTTCTTTCTCATCAGTTTCTTTATCGCACCAAAACAACGTTATCTGAAGCTGAAAAATAAAAAAATCAAACAATAATGAGGGAGCCCCTCTGGAGGAATATAATGAAAAAAATAGGTGCATTGCTGGTTCTCTTTCTTTCCGTAATTGCTCTTGTAGCATGTTCTACTGGAAAAAAAGACACGGCCACAAGTGACCACAAATTAAAGGTCGTAGCTACAAATTCAATTATCGCTGATATTACTAAAAATATCGCAGGAGATAAGATTGATCTTCATAGTATCGTTCCTGTAGGACAAGACCCACACGAGTACGAGCCACTACCAGAAGACGTCAAGAAAACTTCGCAGGCCGACTTAATTTTCTACAATGGTATCAACCTTGAAACAGGTGGAAATGCCTGGTTTACAAAATTAGTTGAGAATGCTAAGAAAACTGAAAACAAAGACTACTTTGCAGTTAGTGAAGGCGTTGATGTCATCTACCTAGAAGGGGAAAATGAAAAAGGGAAAGAAGACCCACACGCTTGGCTCAATCTTGAAAATGGGATCATCTATGCTCAAAATATTGCTAAGCAACTCATCGCCAAAGACCCTAGCAACAAGGAATTCTACGAAAAGAATCTCAAAGAATACACTGAAAAACTAGACAAGCTTGACAAGGAAGCCAAAGAGAAATTTAACGCTATTGATGCTGACAAGAAACTCATCGTAACCAGCGAGGGGTGCTTCAAATACTTCTCTAAAGCTTACGGTGTACCAAGTGCATACATTTGGGAAATCAACACTGAAGAAGAAGGAACACCTGACCAAATCAAGACTTTGGTTGAAAAACTTCGCCAAATGAAAGTTCCATCACTATTTGTTGAATCCAGTGTCGATGATCGTCCAATGAAGACTGTTTCACAAGACACAAATATTCCAATTTACGCACAAATCTTTACTGACTCAATTGCTGAAGAAGGTAAAGAAGGTGACAGCTACTACAACATGATGAAATACAATCTTGACAAGATTTCTGAAGGTTTAGCTAAATAATCATTTTAAAAACGTCAGTCACCATGAATTGGCGTTTTTAAAATGATTCAAAATCCGGTCAAATTATTGGAAAACTCTGAACATTTAATGTAGAATGAAAGAAAAAAGATTGGAGTAGCTTATGACTACATTCCTTGGAAACCCTGTTACGTTTACAGGAAAACAACTACAAGTAGGAGACAAGGCACTTGATTTCTCTCTCACAACGACTGACCTCTCTAAAAAAACACTGTCTGATTTTGAATGCAAGAAAAAGATTTTGAGTGTCATTCCTTCTATCGACACTGGTATCTGCTCACTTCAGACTCGTCGCTTTAACCAAGAATTGGCTAGCTTAGACAACACTGTTGTCTTAACGGTGTCTATGGACCTCCCCTTCGCTCAAAAGCGCTGGTGTGGTGCTGAAGGAATTGAGAATGCCATCATGCTCTCAGACTACTTCGACCACTCCTTTGGACGCGATTATGCCCTCTTAATCAATGAATGGCATCTGCTTGCACGCGCAGTTTTTGTGCTCGATACCGATAATACCATCCGCTACGTCGAATACGTAGACAATATCAACAGCGAGCCAGACTTTGAAGCCGCTATTGCAGCTGCAAAAGAACTCAACTAAGTCCAGCTCTTGTAGCAATAGAGAGTGGGGCAGAAATCGGTAATTCGTTAGAATTCGATTTCGTCGTCCCACCTCCGCACAGTTGAGTAGGGCTGTAAAAGCTGATGAAATCAGCGTAGTAGAGTCCACTCAACCACTGCGTCTTGCTCGACAATCCAAAGAAAATTGAGAGGCTAGGACTTTTGTCCCAGCCTCTTTTTTGGTATACTAGATGGAGATAATAAACAAGGAAATACGAATGACACCAAATAAAGAAGACTACTTAAAATGTATTTATGAGATTGGCATGGATGTTCCTAAGATTACCAACAAGGAAATTTCTGCTCGAATGCAGGTATCTCCTCCAGCTGTAACTGAAATGATTAAGCGCATGCAGTCTGAAAATCTCATCTTAAAAGATAAGAAAAAAGGATACTTGCTAACCGATATTGGGCTAACACTTGTATCAGAACTTTATCGTAAACATCGTCTGATCGAGGTTTTTCTGGTCCACCATCTAGACTATACCAGTGACCAAATTCATGAGGAAGCTGAAGTATTAGAACATACTGTTTCAGACTTTTTTGTGGAAAGATTAGAAAGTATGCTAGGTTTCCCAAAAACTTGCCCTCACGGTGGTACCATTCCTGCTAAAGGAGAGCTGTTGGTTGAAATCAACAACCTACCACTATCAGAAACCAAAGAAGCTGGAACCTATCTCCTGACTCGCGTTCACGATAGTTTTGATCTCCTAAAATATCTGGAAAAACATGCCATCAATATCGGAGACAAACTCCAAGTTCAACAGTTTGATGATTTCTCTAATACCTTTACTTTGATTCACAACAATGAAGAACTCTTGGTAAGTCTAGAAATCGCCAAACAGCTCTATGTTGAAAAAATTAACTAAATACGTCACAAAAAAACCAAGCTAACAAGCATGGTTTTTCTTATTTATTTTTTGTATCAAGGATGATAGTTACCGGCCCATCATTGACCAGTTCTACCTGCATATCTGCTCCGAAGACACCTGTTTCAACGGGAACCTCTTTGGCTAGTTCCTTGTTAAAATTTTGATAGAAGGCCTCAGCCATATATGGTTTAGCGGCGCCTGTAAAGGCTGGACGATTGCCTTTTTTGGTATCAGCAAACAGAGTGAATTGAGAGATGGAGAGAATTTCTCCTTGGATATCCTTAACAGATAGGTTCATCTTGCCTTCGTCATCCGAAAAGATCCGCATATTGACCAGTTTTCTGACTGCATACTCCATATCTTCTTTCTGGTCCTCAGGTCCAACACCCACTAGGAGCAAGAGGCCTTGTTTGATTTGACCATGAATTTGTCCCTCAATAGAAACCTGAGCTTGCTTGACTCGCTGAACGATGATTTTCATAGAAATCCTTTCTGACTGTATCGAGCATACTTAACCATTGGTCCGTTTGACTGAGTAGACTTCTGGTACACTCTTAATTTTATCAACCACCGTTGTCAACATTGAAAGGTTAGAAATTCCAAAGGATACATGGATATTGGCAAATTTCATATCCTTGGTCGGTTGGGCATTAACCGAAGAGATATTCTTAGTCGTGTTTGATAGGACTTGCAAGATATCATTCAAAAGACCAGAACGGTTGAGTCCATAGATATCGATATGAGCCATATATTCCTTGGTTGAGAATTGGTCTTCCCATTCAACATCTAGCAGACGTTGCTCATAATTTTCCTGTGAACGAAGGTTCATACAGTCCACACGGTGGATGGCAACTCCGCGACCCTTGGTAATATAACCAACGATATCATCACCTGGAACAGGGTTACAACATTTGGCAATCCGGACCAAGAGCCCAGAAGCACCTTGGATGACAACTCCACCCTCATGCTTCACCTTAAGCGTGTCCTTGTTCTCTACCTTGACTTCGCCACCCTTGACCAGTTCTTCTGCTTCTGCCTTAGCCTTGGCACGCTCTTCTTCACGACGTTCTTTTTCCGTCAAACGATTGAAGACAGTAATGGCTCCGATTTCTCCAAAACCAATGGCTGCAAAGAGAGCTTCTTCTGTCTTGTAGCTGGTTTTTTGAAGAACTTCATCCATGTGACGCTTGTCCATAAATTTATTGGCCACATAGCCGTTTTCTTGGAGCTGACTAATCAGCATTTCACGGCCTTTATTGATGGATAATTCTTTATCCTGATTTTTAAAGAATTGACGAATTTTATTGCGGGCCTTGCTGGTCTTAACCATATTGAGCCAGTCACGGCTTGGTCCAAATGAATTTGGATTGGTGATGATTTCAACCTGGTCACCCGTTTTCAGCTTGGTAGTCAAAGGAACCATACGGCCATTGACCTTGGCACCAGTTGCTTTTTCCCCGATCTTGGTATGAATCTCATAGGCAAAGTCAATCGGTCCAGAATCCTTTGGAAGAGAACGAACCGCTCCGTCTGGAGTAAAGACATAAATCTCTTCTGCCAGATAGTTTTCTTTGACCGTATCTACAAATTCCTTGGCATCATCCGCCTGATCTTGGAGTTCCATCATCTCCTTGATCCAGTTCATCCCAATGGCAGATTCTTTGCTATTAACTTGGCCTTTCATTCCTTTTTTGTAGGCCCAGTGAGCCGCAACCCCGTACTCAGCAACCTCGTGCATTTCCTTGGTACGGATCTGGAACTCAATTGGTCCTTTTGGTCCATAAACAGTCGTATGGATAGACTGGTAACCATTGGCTTTACGATTGGCAATATAATCCTTGAAACGTCCTGGCATTGGTTTCCATAGCTCATGAACGTAACCCAACATGGCATAGACATCACTCTGAGTATCTAGGATACAGCGAATGGCAATCAGGTCATAGATCTCCTCAAAGCGTTTTTTCTTGTCCTGCATTTTACGGTAAATAGAGTAGATATGCTTAGGACGACCATAGATTTTTCCTGTAAGATTGCGCTCAGATGAATACTCCTCGAGTTTCGTCACAACTTCATCGACCAAGGCTTCACGTTCTTGACGTTTCTCCTTCATCATATGAGTTATCTTGTAAAACTCTGTCGGATTGAGGTAACGGAAGGAAAGATCCTCTAGTTCCCACTTAACACTTGAAATCCCCAGACGGTGAGCAAGTGGTGCGTAGATTTCCATGGTTTCTCTGGAAATTCGTTCCTGCTTATCTTTACGAAGGTGATTAAGGGTTCTCATGTTATGCAATCGGTCAGACAGTTTGACCAAGATAACACGGATATCCTCTGACATAGCCATGAGCATCTTGCGGTGGTTTTCAGCTAGCTGCTCTTCTATAGACTTGTATTCGACCTTACCAAGCTTGGTAACACCGTCTACAATCACTCGAACATCATGACCAAACTCGCGCTCTAAGTCATCCAAAGTAGCATCTGTGTCTTCTACCACGTCATGCAAAAAACCACAGGCAACAGTGACAGCGTCCAACTTGAGCTTAGCCAAGATACCTGCTACCTGGATAGGGTGGATAATGTAGGGTTCGCCAGATTTACGACATTGACCACAATGGCACTCTACAGCATAAACCAAGGCCTTATGGACAAAAGCCACATCTTCTTTCGATAAATATTTTTGCGTTAAAGCGACGACTTCATCGCCAGAATAAATTACTTCTTTTGGCATGCATACTCTCCAGTTCTTCCTACCATTTTAACACTTTTTAGTCAATAAGAAAACTAGTAAAGTCTCCTTCTATCCGAGTTTCTAAACTTTATAAAAAAACACTACTAGAAAAACTCTAGTAGTGTTGTTTTAATTCAAATCTATCTTAGTAAACTGTCTTTTCAGTTTCTACGTCAAAGAAGTGAGCTTTGTTCAAGTCAAATCCAAGTTCCACAGTTGCACCAGCTTGCAAGTAGTCACGTGCGTCAACCTTAGCAACGAATTCATCTTTACCAACTTGGCAGTATAGGTGAGATTCTGAACCAAGCAATTCTGATACAGAGATAGTTGCTTTCACAACTGATTCTGGGAATGTTTCAAGGAAAGCAGGTTCTGCGTTCACATCTTCTGGACGGATACCGAAGATCAATTCTTTACCTTCGTAACCTTTATCGCGAAGAACTTTCAAAGCACCTTCTGGAACTTTCAAGTTAAAGGCGTCACCAACGATGTGGTCACCGATCAATTTAACGTTGATGAAGTTCATAGCTGGGCTTCCGATGAATCCTGCTACGAATTTGTTAACTGGGTTTTTGTAAACTTCTTGAGGAGTACCGATTTGTTCAACACGTCCGATAGTACCAGTACCAGCAGGGTTTTTAGTAGCTGACATGATAACGATACGGTCTGCAAGTGTCATCGCTTCTGTTTGGTCGTGAGTTACGTAGATAGTTGTAGCTCCGATACGACGGTGGATTTTAGCGATTTCAGCACGCATAGATACACGAAGTTTTGCATCCAAGTTTGACAAAGGTTCGTCCATCAAGAATACCTTAGCATCACGGACAATAGCACGTCCCATGGCAACACGTTGACGTTGACCACCTGAAAGGTCAGCTGGTTTACGATCCAAAAATTCTTTCAAACCAAGAATTTCTGCTGCTTCTTGTACACGTTTGTCGATGTCTTCTTTGCTGTATTTACGCAATTTCAAACCGAAAGCCATGTTATCGTATACAGTCATGTGTGGGTAAAGAGCGTAGTTTTGGAATACCATGGCGATGTCACGGTCTTTTGGAGCTACGTCATTGACAACAACGCCATCGATAGATGCAGTACCTTCTGTGATATCTTCAAGACCTGCAATCATACGGAGAGTAGTTGATTTACCACATCCTGAAGGTCCTACGAAAACGATAAATTCTTTGTCTTTGATGTCCAAGTTGAAGTCTTCAACTGAATAGTGCTCGCTGTTTGGATATTTTTTGTAAATGTTTTTAAGATTTAATTCTACCATTTCGGTGAACTCCTTTTATTTTTGATAGTTTTATTATAAATGAAAACGCTTTACATTTCTATGGCAAGGTGACCAAAAAAATAAAAAAGTTCTGTGCAACTTGCACAAAACTTTAAATAATATCTGGTAAAATCAATTGATAACACAAGGTCAAATCTGTCAGTTCTTTCAACTGAAGCCCTGTCAACTCTTCCCATTTATCAATCTTGTATTGGAGAGAATTGCGGTGCAAATACAGTTGTTGTGCTGTTTTAGTTAGGACTGCACTATTTTCCCATAAGGAGAGAATGATTTCCTGAATTTGATCCTGATCCAAAATCATCTGGTGGAGATAATCTTTTATCAAGCCAAGATCCACCATTTGTTCACCCATACTCCAAAGGTAAAGTTGAGAAAACGTATGGAATCCTTGGTGGCCTTGACGCCACCAGTTTTTAAATAAGTCACGTTCTGCTTTGATGAGATCTGTCAAACTCTGATTTCCTGTTTGCGACCAGACCTGCCCCAGCATGATGGACAGACGAACCCCGAAGTCATACTCTACGGCTTCCAAGGTATCCATCAAGATTGAGCGAACAGAAGTATATTTGGCCTGTTGGAGAACAAATAGGTAATCCTGAGCTCCCACCTGAAGCACTGTCTCGCAATTAGGAAAGAGGGTTCTCATCATATCCAACCAAGAAGTTAGGTTTTCCTGTTGGTAATAAGAAAGGTGACAATAGACAACTTGTAGCTTTTTAAAACTTTGCGGTGCTTGTCCCTTGCCCTCAATCAAATAACTATACCAAGGATTGAGCGAGATCGTTTGCTCCTGCTGGGTTAAGAGAGCTACCAACTGTTTCTCACGTTCGCTTAGTCCAACTTCCTCCAGTAAAATCCACTGTTGCGAGGAAACTGGCAGCGTAAGAAAACCTTCCTTATCAATTGGCTGATCTACGATTTGAGCTTGTGGAAACCAATCTAGTAATTCTTTTGCAATCATTCCTAGCCCTCCACTTTTTGGATACACCAAGAAATCAAGGTTTCTAGGCGCTCCACATTTTCAGTCATATGAAGATAACCCATGACCGCTTCAAAACCTGTAGACATACGGTAGGTCACTACATCTGCGTTCTTTGCCTTGGTATGACTATTGGTATTGCGACCACGTTTATAGATTTCTTCTTCCTTTTCCGTCAGGACTTCTTCTTCTAACATAAGGGAAATCAAGCGTGCCTGAGCCTTGGCCGACACATACTTGGTTGCCTCTTGGTGGAGTTTATTGGGCTTGGTCATGCCTTTTAGGATGAGGTGACGTCGAATATACATAGAATACACCGCATCTCCTTCAAAGGCTAGAGCAATCCCGTTAATGAGATTGACATCAATCACGTGTCCACCTCACTCCATCCTTGGTATCCAATAGCTTAATCCCTTGAGCAGCCAATTGGTCACGGATTTGGTCAGCTGTCGCAAAATCACGATTGGCACGCGCTTCTTGACGTTTTTGAATCAAGGCTTCAATCTCTTCATCCAAAACTTCCTCGACAAAAACAATACCAAAGACCTCTAACATAGCCGCAAGAGCTTCCTTAACCGCTGCATCATAGTTGCCTGAGTTGATCCACTTGGCCATTTCAAAGACGACTGTGATACCATTTGCTGTATTGAAATCCTCATCCATTGCAGCTACGAACTTATCTTTAAAAGCTTGCAACTCCTCCGCATCTACAGTTCCAGTAAATGGTTGCTCATAAGTGTTCTTCAGATACTTGAGATTGGTCTCAGCATCGCGCACAGCCTTTTCCGTAAAGTTGATAGGTTTGCGGTAATGCTGAGTCGCAAAGAAGAAACGAAGCACTTGGCCATCAATGGTCTTGAGGGCATCATGCACGGTGATGAAATTCCCCAATGACTTGGACATCTTGACATTGTCGATATTGACAAAGCCATTGTGCATCCAGTAGTTAGCAAAGGTCTTACCTGTTTTGGCTTCTGACTGGGCAATTTCGTTGGTGTGGTGTGGAAACTCAAGGTCAGCTCCACCACCGTGAATATCGATAGTATCGCCCAAAATCTCCGTTGACATAACCGAACATTCGATATGCCATCCCGGACGACCAGGTCCCCAAGGACTGTCCCAAGAAATCTCTCCTGGTTTTGCAGATTTCCAAAGGGCAAAGTCCACAGGATTTTCCTTACGAGCCGTTTCTTCATCGGTACGACCTGAAGCTCCTAACTCCAAGTCTTCTAGGGTTTTATTGGCTAACTTAGCATAGTTATGGGATTTTTCCACACGGAAGTAGACATCCCCTTGACTCTCATAGGCATAGCCTTTTTCAATCAAGTCAGAGACAAAGCGGATGATATCCGCCATAAACTCCACTACACGCGGATGACGAGTCGCAGGCTTAACACCAAGAGCCGTCACGTCTTCACGGAAGGCAGCGATGTACTTATCCGCGACTTCTTGAGGTGTGATACCTTCTTCCTTAGCACGGTTGATAATCTTATCATCCACATCCGTAAAGTTAGAAATATAGGTAACCTCATAGCCACGGTACTCAAAGTAACGACGAATGGTATCGAAGGCTACTGTCGAACGGGCATTCCCTACGTGAATGTAGTTGTATACAGTTGGCCCACAGACATACATCTTAACCTTGCCGTCCTCGATTGGGACAAAATCTCGCAAATCACGAGACATGGTGTCATAGATTTTAATCACTCACTGACTCCTTTCTGTGTCTTGTTTATCGTAAAGAGTTGTTTCAATCCAACTCTCTAGCAATTACTAATGCTATATCAAAGAAAGTCATAGCATCTGCTTTTCTTTCTTCGTATCTTGCATCCCACTCATGATTATGATGGTCAACATAATCAGCTGTATAAAAAAATTGATAAACTTTTGCTTGTCGAAATTGTGCCCAAGCCATGATTGCTGAGGCTTCCATATCTACAACAGTCGCACCTGCTGCTAGTCTACGTTTGACCTTATCAGCTGTTTCACGATAGAAAGCATCTGTGGTCCAAGCCTTTGTTCGAATGTGCTCAATATCAGATTTGTTTAAAGCTTCTTCTATGGTTAGGAGTAGAGTTTCATCATAAGCTATCTCATCACTTGCAGGAGCGTAATGGTAACTTGTACCTTCATCACGTAGAGCTGAACTTGGTAGGATAATCTTATCTGCCTGAATAGACTGATCTAAAACTCCGCAAGAACCCAAAACAATAAAGTTCTTAAATCCTCTTGCTTTGAGTTCTTCTAAGAGTCCAACAACCATTGGAGCTCCAATCGTAGCTATAGCAACTGCTACCTTACTCCCATCTTTTTCATAGATATACCATGGAAATCTACCATTTAGATTGGTTAGATAACCACCTTCGTAAACATCTTCAAACTGCTTTACTCGTTCAACGATTTCTCCATTAAAAGATAAAATAATCGTATCACAGATTTCTCCACCACTAAGGAGGCTTCGATCAGTTGGCTCGATAACAGCAGGTACATTTTCAAATTCTTCTAATAGCATCGGCCTAACCTCCTAATTAAAGAGTCACTTCTCATTACAAACCAGACGATCTGTGGCTGGCTTCTCTCGCTTGCTCAAGTTTATTGACGTAGTATTCACGTTTTTCTTCGACTTCGTGAATGGTCGGTTCATCCTTTTGCCCATGTACTCGGACAATTTTAGCAGGAATGCCGACAACCGTTACATCGCTAGGAACATCTGCCACAACGACAGCAGCGGCACCGACTTTGGCATTTTCACCGATTTCTACAGGTCCGATAACTTGGGCATGAGCAGAGATAAGAGCTCCTTTACGAACGGTCGGATGGCGTTTGCCACTATCCTTACCTGTCCCACCGAGAGTCACTCCGTGGTAGAGAAGAACACCTTTTTCAACGATAGCTGTCTCCCCAATCACAAGTCCTGCTCCATGGTCAATAAAGACACCTGATTCGATCTGAGCACCAGGGTGAATCTCTATCTGCGTCCAAAAACGCCAAAACTGGCTGTGCATACGAGCTAAAAGCTTAAAGCCATGTTTCCAGAGAAAATGAGAGAGACGGTGAGCAGCCAAGGCTTTGACACCCGGATAGGTCAGCAAGACTTCCAAGGTAGTGCGAGCCGCTGGATCATTTTCTTTTACGATATCAATGGTTTCACGCCACCATCCCATACATTTCTCCTTTCTTATTCTGAGTCTTTTGGTGTTTCTGTAGTTTCTTTCTTAGGTTTGTGGTCCTTGTGGTGGTGACGAGGACGATCGCCATGACGATGACCTTTATCCCCTTTTTCTTCTGAACGTTCAGGTTTTGGCGGACGTGGCAAGAGTGCCTTCATAGAAGCGTCTACACGACCTTTTTCATCGATCTTAATAACCTTCACATCTACAAAATCACCAATTTGAACTAAATCTTCTACATTATTAGTACGAGTCCAAGCCATTTCAGAGATGTGTACGAGGGCATCTGTCTTGTCAAAGAGGTTGACAAAGGCACCAAATTTCTCGATACGAACAACTTTGGCATGGTAGACTTCGTCCACTTTAGCTTCACGAACTAAACCAGCAATGATTTCTTTAGCACGGTTGATAGCATCTTGGTCGCTAGAGTAGATAGATACGTTACCTTCTTCGTCGATGTCAATCTTAACGCCTGTTTCAGCAATGATCTTATCGATGGTTTCTCCACCTTTACCGATGACAATCTTGATCTTATCAACATCAATCTTAATGGTATCAATTTTCGGAGCAGTTGGAGCCAATTCTGGACGAACTTCTGGAATAGTTGCTTCGATCACATCAAGGATTTCAAAACGGGCTTTCTTGGCTTGTGCAAGAGCTTCCGTCAAGATTTCTGCAGTAATCCCTTGGATCTTGATATCCATCTGAAGGGCTGTAATACCATCGCGAGTACCTGCAACCTTGAAGTCCATATCTCCAAAGTGATCTTCCAAACCTTGGATATCTGTCAATACTGTATAGTTGTTGCCATCTGAGATGAGACCCATAGCAATCCCTGCTACTGGTGCCTTGATTGGCACACCACCAGCCATAAGGGCAAGAGTTCCGGCACAGATAGAGGCTTGAGATGAAGAACCGTTTGATTCCAAGACTTCTGCTACTAGACGGATAGCGTATGGGAATTCTTCCAAGCTTGGCAATACTTGAGTAAGGGCACGCTCTCCAAGAGCACCGTGACCAATTTCACGGCGACCTGGAGCACCGTAACGACCTGTTTCCCCAACAGAGTATTGTGGGAAGTTATAGTGGTGCATAAAGCGTTTCTTGTACTCTGGATCCAAACCATCGATGATTTGCGTTTCACCCATTGGCGCCAAAGTCAAGATAGAAAGAGCCTGAGTTTGTCCACGAGTAAAGAGACCTGAACCGTGCACACGGGGAACGAAGTCAACAACCGCATCCAAAGGACGGATTTCATCGACCTTACGACCATCAGGACGTACCTTGTCTTCTGTGATCAAACGGCGCACTTCTGCGTGTTCCATTTGTTCCAAGATTTCAGCTACATCACGCATGATACGGTCAAATTCTTCGTGGTCAGCATATTTTTCTTCGTAAACTGCTGTTACTTGATCCTTCACTGCTTGAGTTGCAGCTTCACGAGCCAATTTTTCTTCAACTTGAACAGCTTTTTGAAGGTCGCTGTTGTAGGCTGCGATGATTTCAGCTTGCAATTCAGCATCTACATGAAGCAATTCAACTGCTGCTTTTTCTTTACCAACTGCCGCAACGATTTCTTCTTGGAAGGCAATCAATTCTTTGACAGCTTCATGTCCTTTGAGAAGGGCTTCCAACATGATTTCTTCTGACAATTCTTTGGCACCAGACTCTACCATGTTAATAGCGTGCTTAGTACCGGCTACTGTCAATTCAAGAAGCGATTGCTCTGCTTGTTCTTGCGTTGGGTTGATGATGATTTGGCCATCGACGTAACCCACTTGTACCCCAGCGATTGGGCCATCAAATGGGATATCTGAGATAGAAAGTGCCAATGATGAACCAAACATCGCTGCCATTGGTGCAGATGCATTTTCATCGTAAGAAAGAACAGTATTGATGACTTGCACTTCATTACGGAAACCTTCCGCAAACATTGGACGGATTGGACGGTCAATCAAACGCGCTGTCAAAGTCGCGTCTGTTGAAGGACGTCCTTCACGTTTCATAAAGCCACCAGGAAACTTCCCAGCTGCATACATTTTTTCTTCGTAGTTGACTTGAAGCGGGAAGAAATCCCCAGTTGCCATCTTCTTAGACATAACGGCAGCCGTCAAGACAGTTGACTCACCGTAACGCACCACAACAGAGCCATTTGCTTGCTTAGCAACCTGACCAGTCTCTACGATCAACTCACGACCCGCAAAAGTCGTTTGAAACACATGTTTTGTCATTTTAATCCCCTTTGGATTGATAAAATTATACGCCTTGCCTACAAAAATCAGGATACAAAGGGCGTTAAGAATCCCGTATGAAAATAGGAGATTGACGCAGTGTGCGATGCACATCAGGAAATCTATCTTTTTCACTAGGGATTTAGCCCGTGTTCAACTCCGAAATTACTTTAGATCTGATTCTTTAACTTACATCTCTTTGACATAGGATTAAGACTGCTTAAATATCGTTTATACCCTCATCTTTGTATCAAGTACGTACAGAGTCTATTTTATCATATTTTTCTTAAAAAGTACGGTCTTTTCTATAAAAAAGGAACCATTCTGCTATGAAAAGAAGAATGGTTTGCTTTTGATTATTTTAAGGTTGGTGATTGAACAAGGCATGGGTTGCTTGGTGGATGTACTGAGCAGTGTCTGCGTTGTTCATGGTGTAGAGATGCACACCTGCTACGTCTTGCGTTACCAAGTCCACGATTTGGTCTACTGCATAGGCAAGTCCTGCTGCTCTGAGTGACTCAGGGTCATTCTCATACTTGTCTAAGATGGCTTTAAACTTACGTGGGAGATGGATATTCTCACAAGTCTTCAAGAGACGAAGAGCTTGGTTACGATTGAGGATTGGCATGATACCTGCATGAATAGGAACATCAATCCCTGCCAAGGTACACTTGTCTTGGAAATCGTAGAAACGCTCATTGTCAAAGAATAGCTGAGTAACAAGACTTGAACAGCCTGCATCCACTTTTTTCTTGAGATTTTGGATATCTGAGATTTGGTTTGGCGAATCCGGGTGCCCTTCTGGGTAACAAGCTCCAACAATATCAAAATGCGGTGCCTGTTCATTGATAAACTCAATCAAATCTGTGGCGTAACGGAAATCCTTCTGTGGCTCAACACCTGGAATGATATCCCCACGCAAAGCCAAGATTTTCTGAACACCAACTTTATCCAAATCCGCAATGGTCTCAGCCACCTTATCCTTAGTCAAATAGATAGCTGGCAAGTGAGCAATGGTTGGGATCTCCAAATCATTTTGGATATAGTCTGCCAAACGAACCGTCGTCTCTTTGATATTAAATTTATTATTACTAGCAGTCACACTGATGAAGTGTGGTGCCAAGCCCTGCATGTCTTTCAGGGCTGCAATAATTTTGTCATTGCCTACTTCTGGGTTTGGAGGGAAAACTTCAAATGAGAGGGACGGTGTTTGACGTGACATATGTATGAACCTTTTCTAGTTGATTTCTTACTGATCAACCGTGTAGAGAGAACTGTCTTTTCTTACAATTTCTCACGCGCAGCTTTCGCAGCGTCTACAAGGCGGATCAAGCTTTCTTTCGTTTCTGGGATACCACGTGTTTTCAAACCACAGTCAGGGTTGATCCATACTTTCTTGCTTGGAACTTTGGCAAGGATGGCTTCGATTGTGTGGTCGATTTCGCCTTCGTTAGGCACACGAGGAGAGTGGATATCGTAAACTCCAGGACCCACTTCTGTCTGGAAGTTTTGAGCTTTGAGTTCGTCCAAGATTTCAAGATTTGAACGGCTAGCTTCAAATGAGATAACGTCCGCATCCATGTTGTCGATAGCTGGGATGATATCTGTAAATTCTGAGTAACACATGTGAGTGTGGATTTGTGTATCTGGTGCTACTGTTGAGTGTACCAAGCGGAAGGCTGGAATAGCCCAGTCAAGGTAGTCTTCGTACCAGTCGCTACGACGGAGTGGCAATTTCTCACGAAGAGCAGCCTCGTCGATTTGGATGATTTTAACACCTGCAGCTTCAAGGTCAAGAACTTCATCCTTGATAGCAAGAGCGATTTGAAGAGTAGAATCCTTGATAGAGATGTCTTCACGTGGGAATGACCAGTTAAGGATGGTAACAGGTCCAGTCAACATACCTTTAACAGGTTTGTCAGTACGGCTTTGTGCGTAGCTAGACCATTTCACAGTGATTGGGTTGAGACGAGTGACATCACCCCAGATGATTGGTGGTTTAACCCCACGCATACCGTATGATTGTACCCAACCATTCTTAGAGAAGAGGTAACCTGACAAGTTTTGACCGAAGTACTCAACCATGTCATTACGCTCGAATTCACCGTGTACAAGCACGTCAAATCCAACTTCTTCTTGCCATTTAATCCATTCATCGATGGTTTCAGCAAGGAAGGCATCGTATTCTTCTTGTGACAATTCACCCTTACGGAAGGCCAAACGTTTAGCACGAACTTCCTTCGTTTGAGGGAATGAACCGATAGTTGTTGTTGGAAGAGCCGGAAGTTTGAAGGCATCTTCTTGGATAGCTTCACGTTCAGCAAAGGTTGGCAAACGAGTGTAGTCTGCATCTGTCAATCCTGCGATACGAGCACGAAGTTCCGCATTTTCACCAACACGTTCAGCCGCAAAGAGTTCTTTGTTTGCTGCAAGAGCTTCTGCACCTTGACCGTTGCGGATAGCATCCAAGTCACGGATCTCATCCAATTTTTCAACTGCAAATGCAAAGTGGTTCAAGATAGCTGGTTCAAATTCTTCATTAGCAGTTGTAAATGGCACATGAAGAAGTGAACATGAGCTAGTCAAAACGATATTTTCTGCTGGGATTTGCTCAAGAACAGCCAAACTCTTTTCGTAGTTGTTGCGCCAGATGTTCTTACCATTGACAATACCTGCATAAAGAGTCTTGTCAGCTGGGAATCCACCTTTAACGAGTTCAAGAGTTTTCTTACCTTCAACGAAGTCAAGACCGATCGCATCTACTGGCAATTTCACAAGGTCAGCGTAGACGTCACGGACATCTCCGAAGTATGTTTGAAGTAAGACTTCAAGACCTTTCTTGTCAGCCAACAATTTGTTGTAAAGGTTCAAGAAGAGAGCTTTTTCTTCTTCTGTCAAATCTTTTACAAGAGCAGCTTCGTCCAATTGGATATGAGTTGCACCAAATTCAGCCAATTTAGCAAAAACATCTTGGTAAGCAGCTACTAAGCTATCTACGAAGTCTTCTGCTTTCACGCCTTCTTCATAGTCTGACAATTGAAGGAAAGTGAATGGACCTACAAGGACAGGACGAGTGTTAAGACCAAGTTCTTTAGCTTCTTGGAACTCATCGAAGATCTTGTGACCAGCCAATTTTACTTGAGTGTCTTTTTCAAATTTAGGAACGATGTAGTGGTAGTTAGTGTTGAACCATTTCTTCATCGGAAGGGCACGAACATCCCCTTTTTCTCCTTGGTAACCGCGTCCCAAAGCAAAGTAACGTTCAAGATCAGACAATTCCAAGTTTTGAACAGATGCAGGAACTACGTTGAAAAGGAAAGCAGCATCTAGGAAGTTATCATAGTGAGAAAAGTCATTTGATGGGATTTCAGTGATGCCTTTTTCTTTGACGATGTTCCAGTGTTTAGCACGCAATTCTTTAGCCGCAGCCAAGAGTTCTTCTTCTGAGATTTCTTTTCTAAAGTATTTTTCAGTTGTAAATTTTAATTCGCGGAATTCACCCAAACGAGGGAAACCGATAATTGTAGTTGACATGTTTTGTCCTCCAAAAATTGTTGTTGAAACTATCTTAACAGAAAAGAAACTGTCTGTATAATTGTAAAAAATTAGGCTTTGATATAGTTTGAAACTATATCTCAATTTAAAAGACAAAAAAAGATTTGGAGGAAATTCCCCAAATCCTTTGGTATATAAAGATTGATAGCCTTTCACACAAACAAAGTTCACAGTCCTAGATTCGCAATTAGGAGTCTGTCTATGGCTTGTTATTAGAAAAGACTATAGGTTGATCCCCTTATCACGGAGATTAGCCAGACACTCCTCATAGTAGGCATGGTCATGCTCACTATAGATAGGACTTTTCAGCTTTTCCTCTGCTAAGTCTTGATAAGGAGGGCAGGTTTTGCCGCGGTAGTTCTTGTCCAGCCACTCTGGACTGACATTGTAGCCACGGTCAGCCATCTCCTCCATGATCAAGCGATGATAGGCATAGAGACGATAGGGCGAGTGGGTAAAGACATAGTCAACCGTCGCATGCTTTCTGCTCCAGCCATTGCCACGCAGGGCGCAGCACTCTCGATGTTGCCCCAAGAGCTGAGGACGGGGAAGTTGTGAAATCAAAGCCTCATGCCAAAGTCTCATGGGAGTCTCCTTTCAGCAAGGTAGAATGTTGCAGATAAGCATTTGGGTATCGTTCAAGCAAATCTCTCGTCTGAGCAATCAAGTCTTCTTTGGTGGCATAACCAGAGTGATAACGCTCCAGTAAAAACATATAGTCCTTACGCTCAGCATCAGTCGCTTGCTTTTTAAAATAGCCCCAAATATGCTGAAAGGCATTGCAAACCTGACCCCTGTGCTCTGGAATCTGGCAGGCACGGTCAATCATCTCTTGAACCTGACTCACTTCTACCACTTCTTGCTTGAGATACTGGCGAATGTCCTTGTAAATATTGCTGGAATGGCTCAAAACAAGGTACTTATTTTCCGCCCAGAGTTGCTGACAAAGGGCACGTTGGTTGTTGTTTTCCATATTTCTCCTAACTTTCTACTAGTTCCCAGGAAATACGGAAACAAAGTTATATTTTAAAATTGAGCGAATTGTTTACGCCTATCACCCTTTAAAGTTTTTCAAAAACTCTTCAAGCTCAGCATCAGCTTCTGGTGTAGTTCCGTGGAGTTGACCGAGCATTTCAAGCAGGGAAGCTGTTTGGCTTTCGATTGCTTGATTTGTCTCGTTAATCTTGCTGACGATATCTGTTAGTGGCTCGACTTCTTCTTCCTCAAAGGTATCTACATAGCGAGGGATATTGAGGTTGTAGTCATTTTCGACGATTTCTTCATAGCTAGCCAGATGGGCAAACTTATCCATCTCCTCACGAGACTTGTAGGCTTCCAGAATCTTCTCGATATGAGCATCCGTCATGATATTCTGATTTTTCCCCTTATCAAACTCCTTAGAAGCATCGATAAAGTAAACATCACGATTGGTACGGTTCTTCTTGAGAATGATGACCGTGGTCGGAATGCTAGTATTAAAGAAGATATTGGCTGGTAGACCGATAACCGTATCAATAGCTCCTTCTTCTAACAAGGCCTTACGAATGGTCCCTTCCGCATTGCCACGGAAGAGAACACCGTGAGGAAGGACGATAGCCATGACCCCATTATCCTGCTTGAGGTGGTAATAACCATGTAGGAGGAAGGCAAAGTCAGCCTTGGACTGAGGTGCCAGTTTCCCAAAAGGAGAGAAACGAGGGTCAGCCATAAAGCCTGAACTTGCTGACCACTTGGCGGAGTAGGGAGGGTTCATGAGAACTCCATCAAAGTTGGTCGGTTCTTGAGTCGGCCAGTCTTCATCTAAAGTATCGGCATTGTGGAGAAATTGATTCTCAACAGGAACGCCGTGTAAGATCATGTTCATCCGAGCTAGGTTATAGGTCGAAGTATTGAGCTCCTGACCAAAGTAGACGACTGTCTGCGGTTTATGAGAGTATTTCTTGGCATTGAGCAAGAGAGAGCCTGAACCCATAGTCGCATCATAGATGGTAAAACCTTCCTGGTCTTCACGACCCAAAAAGGCAATCTGCGTCATGAGCTTGGCAACAGGCTGAGGTGTATAGAACTCACCAGCTTTCTTGCCCGAGTCAGTCGCAAACTGACCAATCAGATACTCATAGGCATCCCCCAGCATATCGCCAGCATGACCAGCCACATCTAGCACAGCCAACTCCTTCATGACTGCTGCTACCGTTTGATTTTGCTTTTGCGGAGTTGCCCCCAGCTTTTTAGAGTAGAGGTCGATATCTTCAAAGAGATTTTCATAGAGGTCGTCACTCTGCTCGATATCACGAAAACCCTGAGCCAGATCTTCCAGCTGGAAAGTTCCCTCATTGACACGCGCCACTAGAGCCGTAAAGGTCAAGTCTGGCTTGATGATATAGTTGAGCTCATCGTTCATGACAGAGACCAGATCCTCGTGGGTATCCGCATCCTCGTAGTAGTTGCGATAGACCTCAAGGGCATCCTCTAAACTATCTGTCCCCTCTTCCATAGTCTCCGCCACGAAAAAGAGCATCTTGTCTGACAGATACTTATAAAAGACCATACCCAAGAGATAGGACTTGTAGTCGTTGGCATCCATCTTAGAGCGGAGAACATCCGCTGAGTTCCACAGGGCCTGATAGAGCGACTGGGAAGTTTGTGTTGTTTCCATAATGTTTCTTTCTAAGTTATACAAATATTCTTCAAAAAGTGAGTGTTTAGAAATAACCAATCACTTCTCTTTCTACCGTTTGAATCAAGTCCAAAGGAATATCAGAGATAGGAAGTTGATAAACGATATTTTTTCGAGGGTTATAAAATCCAAGATTTTCGATAGAAAGGAAGTCAGGGTCAAAGGAATGTAAGCCCATGATGTAGTATACAAGGACTTGTAGTGTATGGTCTTTATTAGGAGCTGTTTTAGTCACCTTAAAATCCCATAATGTATCCTTGGTAAGAAAATCTCCATCACCCTTGTCAATCGTATCTGTATAACCTCCAAGAAAATGAAAGCCATCTTTCACCAAAGGACCATAGAGATCAAAGAAACAAAGGCTTCGCTCCACCATGATACAAATATTCTCTATCGTTTCTGCATCTACTATAATTTCCTCAAAAGGCTTATAATACTGCTTCCCTGCACGAAAGACGACATCAAAGGACGCTAGACGACACGCACTTTCTATCGATAAATCGTCCAATCCTGTCACCAAATCGAGCAGTGCTTCAGCTAGGTCTCCCATGCCCACCATCTGAGCTCCCAAGAGAGATATTCTGAAAGCATCACGGGCTTCTGTCCCTTTCATAAATCGGGTCAAGTAGTCCACACAAATCCCCACTAAACTAGGAGATACAGACTCTACCGGATGCAGAACTCTGTGGTCTTCAAACTGCTCTACTGAAAATAACTTGATAGGCAAGTAGCCACCTCGAGGTTGGTTAATTTCTTTGATACGTTGTGTTACAGATACCATGGTAACTCCTTTATGTATATAAATATACTAGCATCGATAAATCTTGTTCGGTATTCTTTTAATTTAGTAAACAATTACCTTAGTTTTGGCTTTCTTCTTGGTTTTTTGGATCTTGCTTCAATTTTATCAGCATTTTTCTTGTTTTCTAACAATTCATTATAAGCTGTCTTTTTAATAATCGTTTTGATTAGATTATCAAGTTCTGTATTTTCTGAGTAGTCAGCTGGAACAAAATAATCAATACGATTATCCTGAGTCATTTTGTGAACTTTTTTTCTGTCATTGGTTTTTGGATTGAATACACCGATAGAGTAGCCACCTCTTGTTTTGACTAGCTTCATACATGGAATATCTGTATCACTATCCCCTAGATAGACCATATTTCTAAAAGGAACTCGTAAATCACTTTCAGCAAAAAAATCGTTCACTGCATCGTCATTGACATCTAAAATACCTTTGGTAATTCTAAAAAGAAATTGAGTCTTATTGGTGTAGTTAACAACTTGAGCAGGCCAGACTGCAACCCCACTTTCATCACAATAAAAAGAAGTTGCATAAATTTTCTTAAAAGCACCATTTTTAGCTATTGAAGTCCCCTCTATCATTTCTTTCAAACCAGATGAAATAATATAGTGCTCAACAATAACTCCGTTTTCTTCACCATACTTTCGAATGCGTTCGAACCAGCTTTCGACTCCTGGGAATAGTTCTACCACTGAACCAAACTTGGCTAACTCTGTTTTTGTAAATAGGACTTTCCCTGCAGATTCTGTTTTCATCGTAAACATATAGGCAAGGTTCTTGTCCATATTATTAGCCTTGGCAAAACCATTGGATTTCTTCCAAAATTCACTGATTTCATACCCAAGCTTCTGTATAAATCCTTGGGCTTGCATATCATCAGGAGACAGGGTTTTATCAAAATCATAGCAAATTGCTACTACAGGTTTTTCTTCTTTCTTTAGAGTTTCTGATTTTACTTTTGACATTTTACTGCACTCCTTTTATATAAACATATCCTGCAATAGTTTCTTTTTCAGTGTTTCTAGCTGAGAAATTTTTTCTTGGTGAGAGTTGATGAGTTTATCGAGGTTTGAGAAATAGGAGCCGATGGCTTGTTGTTCAGCAAAAGTTGGGATAATAATAACAATATTCATAAAATCATCAAAACTAATATTTAACAATCCATCCATTCTCGCCCCTGATGAAATAAGTTTTCCTAATTCCCGATCTGGGATTTTTGTTGAAAACATTATTTCAATAAATTTTGCATCTGCAAGTTGATTAACTCTAAAACTATGATAAACCTTTGGAACAAGTGCTTCTTCATAATCCTGTAACTCAAAAACAACTCCATATTTTGCCAATTTTGAATTACCATGGTTATATGATAGTTCCCCTTTTTTTAACAGGGTATAATTCTTTTGTTCTTTTCCAGCAATATTAGCAGAAAATCGATCAATTTGATTCATCCAACCGCCAGAAGCAGAAATTGTTAAAGTTGGCAAATCCATTCTTCCATCATTACCCTGTACACGATGAGCAACATCTTTTAATTTAGACTTATTCCACTCACCTTCAAATCCATCCAAACGAATCTCAGGTACAGTCTGTCCAGCTTTTGGAAACATCTTGAAAAGCATGGTCGCCTTGAGAGATTGATAGTTGGCTAGATTATCTTTGTAACTTGCCAAAAGCTCATCAAGAGTGCGGAAGAGGGATCCGATGGCGGATTGTTCTTCTAATGATGAGGGAACACAAACCTTGAGATTTGATAAGGATTTTTGACTAACTCCTTTAGCAGTTCCTCCACTTGACAAAGAAGTTAATTCGTTAAATATTTTTGGGCTACGCAATAAAGTAGCTAAAAAATCTTCTCTAATTAAATCGTGCTTAACTTCAAAGGCAATCGTACGTTGACTTAGAATATACAAATCATCATTAGGAATCTGTGCAACATTTCCCATTGGTGCTTCAGTAGTAAAAACAACTTGCCCTTTATGAAGGTGATTATCTCCCATCCATCGATCATACAATTCTTGATTTCCATAATTGGCATCAGCATTGAAATCAATATAGCCATTCTTTACATTTAAAGCTGACAAAGCTAGAAAACCTGTGTCACTCCAACTTAACCCCAATTTTTTAGGTGTTCTTCCTCTGTAATCTATGATTTTATCTATGTTGGATAATAAAGGTCTTCTAATCCAATCTTTCTGTTCTTCACTAAAACTGATTTTAGGCTTCATTTTTCTCCTCAACCCTTATAACTCTCTGTCTAAAAATTGTTTTAACTTTTTTCTCAATTCATTATCTAGAATTTCTTTTTGTATATCTTCCTCAAAACTATTATGTTTTTTATTTAAGTCATATCTAAAAAGTAATGTAAAATAAATAGCTATTTGAATTGCAGATCCAATAAGCAAGAGAAAAATAACAAATAAGAATAGTATATAAATTTTACCCACCAAATTATATATATTTTCATTAAAAAAAGAAAATATAACTATAATAAAACTAGATAAAAATCCTCTATTAACTATTGAAACTAGTCTCTTATACTCCTTCGACTTAAGTTTTGATATAAGGGAATTTGTATTTGAACTTAATAAAAAACCGTATAAAGAAAAATAAATACCAATAAAAACTGTTGAGATGGTCACTAAATTCGCATTATTTGTATAGGCATTTTTGTAAAACCAATAATATAACTCTAAATAATTTCCTAAAAAAAGAGACACTGCAACAATTAACACAATTATAGTCGATAAACTCCACCAAAAATATTTATCAATAAATTTAAGCATGACAACATCTCCTTTCTAGTTTTGGATTTTTATATGCTATTTTCAGTTACAATATCAAATTCACTCTCATCAACAGACAACAAAGAACCAAATGAAAGATAATGAACATCCTTAATACGATTCTGATCGTCATAATAATGCGATGTCATTAAATTAGCTAATTTTTCAAAATCATCAGTCTTTGAAGATGTCTTTTCCTGAATATAGAACCCTTCTTTTTTTAAATCTATTTCAGCAGGTTCATGTGTTTCTGGATTTAAAAATTCAACTTTAGCTGATATTAAGTTATCATCTTCTGGGTTTAATAAATTCAATATTCTATAAATACGTTCTATGTCCATTTCTCTCTTATACCAACTTTTTTTAAATGCTACAGTAGTAGTATTTATATCTAATTCTTCAGAAACTTCAATCATATTACCAAATAATTTTTCTAATAGCGTTTTATTGCTATCGTTGATATTTGGAAACAAATTTGACAATTGAAAACCTTCATTTTTAATTTGAATCACGATTGATTTGATACTCTCAGAAGCTTCTATCAAAGGTTTTAAACTATCTGTTTTCAAAGGCTCGAATTTCACCGAATATTTAACATTAGGAACTTTACTCTTTATAAAACTTGATAAGTACTCCCCAATTTGATTGATTGAAGGACCCAAAAATTTTCTTTCCATCAAAAAGAGATGTGAGGTGGGAATAACTAAACAAACACTAGGTTCGAAAAGGTCTCCATCAATTTGTTTAATTTCTTCTTCACCTATTTTTCCCTCATATGGTTTTTCACTACGATATTTACCAATCCAAACTGTTCTATTTCTAGGAAGGTATTCGTACCCTTCTAATGATGATCCAGTTGTTGCCTGATGTAATGGAATTCTACTATTATTCATAAACATCGTATGCTGACTCCCTAATTTTACAGTTCTTTCTATAGGAGAAGATACTCGAATTATATCAATTAATTTAGACAAATCATAATCTGTCTTCTCACCATTTCTACACAAAAAAACATTAAAATATTGAACTTTCATTTACATTAATCTCCAATTATTTTACAATCACTAAATTATCATTTTTATAATCTATGCGTCCTTCTATCTCAACATTTGGAATAAAGACATTGAAATTCAACTCTTCATTTTGCTCACAACTACTTCTTATATGGATACCTCTTGGTATTTTCTCCTCAGAATTACAGTATATTAAGTTAGCTCTGTATTTTACCACTGCATCTGGGGTTTTATTTTTAATTTGATATACAATATAGTTCTCGAAGTAGGTTTGATTATGGCCCCATTTGGCCGTATTATGATTACCCTGATTTGACCATTTTGTTTGCTTATATATATTTTTTTTATTCTTCTTACTAGTATTAAAGCGGGTCCCCTTAAAAAGCTGCCTCCCTAAAATATGGCCAGCATCAAAACCAGAACCCTTAAACGGAGATGTCCCTTTTGGACCTCTCCCTCTAACTTCTCTTATCGTTTTTAAAGATATGATACCATTTCCTCCAGTTGGCAGATTGTCATTAGTATCAAAATTTTTCGGATGTCCAATGTCTATGTTAGAAAAATATTCCTTATTAATTGAGTTATCCATAACAAATGAGCCCATGCAATATTTCAACTCTTTTTCTGACTCCACACCTAACTCTTTTAGCATATCATCTGTAAAAAAATCAGAGAATAGTTCTTCTTTTGGATATTTACTCATAATTTTCTCCTACCTCCCCACTCTCAACGGCTCAATCACTTCTTCGATCAGTTGGGTGTAGGCTTCTTTGATTTGTTTTTTATAGAGGAGTGGATTGAGGGCATCTGCCACCTCAACTTTATAGTCCTTGTAACGCTGGCTCTTGGTCAGTTGACTTTCTCCTAGTTGTTTTTTTGCTCCCTTGCGGTAGTGATTGACATAGTAGCGGAGTTCATCTTCACCGACATACCAGTCCTTACTAAAGTCTTGGATGTGCTGCTGGATGACTGCCTCAATCATCTGATCAAGGATATTGGCGATGGATTGACCTCTGTAGCGGTCAGGATTTGCCTGTACTTCTTGCCAAAGCTCTGAGATGATTTGTGCAAGATTTGGATTGGTCTTCTCTAGACTTTGGATATAGGTATCCACTGCTTCTCTGTCCTGTGCGCTGAGACTCTTTTCCTGACTTTGCTCTTGCTCGATCAGGCTTTGGATCAAGGTCAGTATATAGGCATAGTTAATCTCATCGACTTGGATAGACTCCAGTTCGTAGTGGATATCCAGTGGCTCCCCATCCTCATCACCATCTTCTGAACGACTTTTAAGCTCGGCAAGGATATTTTGATAGAAGCCTAGATAGTTTTCCAATTCTTCTGCAGTTAGTCCAGTCTCTGCATAGATTTCTTCCTCGTCGTACTCTTTATAAACTCGGATAGAAGCCAAGTATTTATCAAAGGATTGATAAGCCTTGGCTAGTTTTCTCAATTCAGGTGTAGAGATTTGTTCGATTTGGAGTCCTTCTTCGGGGTCATCGGTGATGAGATTTCGGAAATCACTACAACTTCTCAAAAAGTTTCTCTTTTCTTCTTCCCAGCTAGGTGCTAGGACATCATTTTCTCCACCATTTGAGTAGAGTTTGAGGGCATTATCCACTGCTTCCTTAAAGGCTATAGGCTTTTGGAAAGTGATGATATGCCCATAGGTCTTACTAGAATCAAAGATGCGATTGGTTCGACTAAAAGCCTGAATCAAGTCCTGCGGTTGCATTGGTTTACGATCAATAAAGAGGGTCGATAGACAAGGTGCATCAAATCCTGTTAAGAGACGATTGACCACGATAACCAAGTCCAACTGCTCATTGCGATAGAGATACTTGTCCTGTTTACGGGCAAGGCGGTTATTGACATCTGTGTTAAAGCCACGGAGATCCGCCATGGTAAAGTGAGTATCAAACTCTTGGTTATAGTCCTCTAAGACCTGTTTCATGTGGTCTTGGTTGGCTCTTGAGTCTTCTTCATTTTCAGTGACAGAATAGGTGATGGTCGCCTTTGGAAAGTCTGGAAGGACCATCTTGACTCTCTCAGATACCTTGACCCGTGTCTGACCAGCCTTGACTCTTTTGAGAAGGTCATAGTAGGCTTGGGCTTGAGGGATAGACTTGACCGTCAGGATGGCATTGTAGGTATTACCGACTCCTTTTTGGAAGCCTAGTTGTTGGCGGGATTTATTGATAATAGCATCTAAGACTTCCAGCATGTGCTCCTCATTTTCGTAGACGGTATCTGGTATGTCGTTTTCAGACTGGTCTGTGATGAGGGTGTTGCGATAATCCACTTTAAAGCCTAAGACAGCTCCATCATGGATGGCTTCCTTGACCGTATACTCATGGAGGCGGTCTCCATACTGTTGCTGGGTGGTTTGAGCTAGGTCACCGACCTGCTGGCGTTTATTTTCCTTAAAGATGGGGGTGCCTGTAAAACCATACCAGAGAGACTGAGGGAAAAAGGCTTTAATGTCTTTTTGTGTTTGTGGCGTCACGGCACGGTGGCATTCATCTACGACAAAGGCCACTCGGAGTCCCTTGATTTTGTCCGCATCTCGTTGGTAAAGACCTTGGTCAAACTTGCGCATCATGGTCGTGATTTTCTGGATAGTTGTCACCACGACACGCTTATCATTACTACCTAGTCGCTTGACCAAATCATGTGTATTGTCCGTCTCATCGATATCAATGACATCATTGGTCGCATATGAGAGGAAAGATGATGTGGTTTGTTGGTCCAAGTCCCTGCGGTCAACGACAAAAATCGTTTTTTGGATGGAAGGAATCTGAAGGAGATTCCTCGCCACCTTATAAGAGGTCAAGGTCTTCCCTGAACCTGTCGTATGCCAAACATAGCCTGACGCTTGTTGGCGAGAGGCTTCCTGCACCGCTTCGATAGCATGGATCTGGTAGGGACGCAAGAGGATGAGAGCTTTCTTGCTATCATCAATGACAGAATACTGCATGACCATCTGGTGCGCACGAGGGATAGAAAGGACTTCGTGGGCAAAGCTAGTCAGGTTTGTCACAGGATGATTGTCCTTATCCACCCACTTGGTTAGAAATTGCTTGTTGAGTTTATTTTCACGAGCTGCAGCGATATAGCGAGTATCAACCTTGTTGGTCACAACAAACATCTGCAAACTAGAGTAGATGCCACGGAATTTCCCTTCACGGTCATATTTTTTAATCTGGTGAAAGGCATCGATAAATGCTGCTTGGGTACTCTTGAGCTCGATTTGAATCATAGGCAAGCCGTTGATGAGAAGAGTAACATCCAATCTACGGTCTTGGTCCAGAGGATTTACTTTTTCTCTCTGGACTTGATTGACAACTTCGTAGCTAGACTTTCCTGCTGCGATATTGTCACGCCAGATGACTGACAAACGGATGGTGCCTAGACTCGCATCTTCTCTCTGTACCTCGACTTTGGCAATGCCATTTTCGCCGACCAACCACTTGGCAGCATCATAGTAGCTGACAAAGTTGAGTTGGTTCTGAATCTGGCGTTTTTCCTGATCAGTCAAGGGATGGTCTGCTAGCAGAGCAACATTGTTTTGGGCTAGCTTCTCAAAGAAATTGACCCATAGTTGTTCTTCTGTTTTTAGGTCTTCTCTATAAGTCCATTGGCTTTCACCAGTTACCAGCTGGTTTATCAGTTGTTTTTCTATTTCCAGTTCTGGTTTTACCTGCATCTATATTTCTCCTTCAGGGACCATATTCTTGCTATTATTATATCATATTCCTAGAAGAAAACGCTCACTTCCTTCTATTTCAAAGCACTTTTAACCTTCTTTTTAGTGATGATGCGGTCGTTTTTGTTGGCTAGGGATTTGAGTCTGGCTTCGAGCAGGATTTTTCGGCCTGCTTCGTTGCGGGTGTAGACGAGTTGGTAGTTGCCTATATGCGGTGCGACGGCATCTAGGAAGAGCTGGGCATCTTCCTTGCGTTTTTCAAAGAGGCTAGGGACTACGAAATACTTGGACTGACCTGCTGGTGCTTTTTGAGCTACTAAGAGGTAGCGTTGATTGTCCACTGGGGCAAAGAATTCTCCTAAAGCCTTGGAAAAAAGTTCCTTGTCTCGCATACTGCCACCTTTTAGATAGGCAAAGACATGAAAGCTTTCCTTGTCCTCATCGACCTGCACGCGCGACTGGTCATCAGACAAATGCCCGGCAGTCACCATGGCCTTGCGAATAGCTTCACCGATCTGGCGCAAGCGTTTATAAGGACTCTTGTAGCTGTAATAGCGAAAGGCTGTGATAGCTAGGAAGAGGACACAAAGAGCTGTCAACCATGGTAAGGCAAAGAAGGTTAGTCGAACGACATAGGCTAGGAGACTAATGGCAAATACCATCAGAGCATAGCGAAGCCACTTTTCAGCATCCGCTAAGCCAAGCAGAGGAATTCGTTTGCTGTCGGTCGCAACTTCATTGACAATCTCAATCTTGTCAGCAACAATGAGAGATTCCTGCCATTTTTTACGAAGGGAGGCACGATCCTTGGATAGTTCCATGATCTTCTCGTTATAGTCTTCGAGTTTCTTTTTCTTAAATGGGAACTCAGGAAAGTTCAAGCGATCTAGACCTGTTTCGATGGTATCTTCCTTATAGGACAAGCCAAGGAAATGGTCCATACGGCGGGCAAGGGTCTGCAGGTCCTGATATGGATTGAGGTCTAGTTCTTCTTGATCCTCCTTAGAAAAGGCTGGATTTTTGTAAGGTTTGATGGCTACTAGGTGCCAGATATTACTAGTCTTATCTGGATGTCCTGGCCAGATACGGATGGCACGGCCACGCATTTGATTGCTGAGCATAAAGCTTCCGACAAAACTTCCGAGGATGAGAGAGTTGACGCAAGGCGCATCCCAGCCTTCTCCCAAGAGAGACTTGGTTCCGACCAAGACCTGGATAGAACCACGCTGGAAGAGCTCGGTCACTGCTGCGACCATCCCCTTAAAGCTAGATGGAAAGCCTACTTGGAGATAGGTCCCTTGGTCAAGCTTTCCGATGGCAGAGAAGCTTAAGCTAGTGTTTGGAATGAGTGCTTGAAGTTCTGCCTTGACACTGGCAGGTATGATAACGACACTACCTGAAAGGACTGCTATAGGGACAGACAAGCCTTGCTTTTGTGCACTTCTGCGAATAGTTTCAAAATAAGGGAGGACACCTAATTGCGTGATTGGTGCTTGGTCAGCTCCCAGATAACTGGCAAAATCCTTACGGATATAGTCCGCCAAGACTAACTGTCTCAAGTCCTGACCTAGACTAGCATACTCGGTCTCAAAAATAGATGCAATCCCAGCCAGTTTTCCTAGAGATTGGTTGAGGATTTGGTCATTGGCCTTGGATTTGACCAAGAAAACTTGACGTTTTTCAATCAGTCCTCTTGATTTCAGTTCTGCTTCTATCTTTTTCTTTGTCGCCTGCGGATCCTCATACCAGTCAGGAGTCTGATATAGAAGGCCTTGCAAGAGAACTTCTAGCCAGTAGTAATTAAGAGCAGGCAAACCTTCAGCACCTAGTAAATCTTTTAGATGCTTGGGAATTTCCTGTTTTTGAGCCTGTAGATAAATGAGGAGTGCTGAAAGATACTTAGGATCTTCTAGGAGCATATCCGCAGAGATTTCCCCTTTGAGAACCTTGGAACTCCGAATCAACTCTTGGAAGTCAGGATCAACGACTAGTTGGCTGACATACTGCCACTTGGTGTCTTCAAACTCTTCCAAGCGCTTGTCCTCTTCCTTAGTCGGAAAACAGATATAGACAAAGTCCTGATGAGGGCAAAGAGTGTCTTCCTTGACCAGTTCTGGCACTGTGATTTCTTGGTCAATCTCGCCACACATCTGGAGATAGCGATCCCAGAGTTCTGGTTCACTGTCATAAGGCGGTGTCGCAGTGAGAGAGATGACTTGTAGTTGCTGGTAATTTTTACGGAAGTCTTCTAGACTTTTCCACCATTCATTTCTCAAGTGATGGCATTCGTCCAGACAGAGGGTTTCGACACCCCTTTCCTTGAGTCTGGCAAGCAGGTCAAAGCCTACAAAATCCTCAACCTCACCGTTATCTTCTTGAGATTGCACCTGTTGCATAGCACTGTGAAAGGCTTGGTAGGTGGCGATGGTGATTTGCTTCATGTCCTTGAGATTTTGAGACACGAGACTTGTGACATGGTTCTCATCCTCTAAAAAGGCCTGGCGAATCCTATCCACCCATTGTTCCCGGATGGTAACCGTCGGTACCAAAACGAGGGCAGGCTTATCAAAGCGAGCAATCAACTCGATTCCTATGGTTGTTTTCCCTGAACCTGGTGCTGCCACCAAGTGGACATGACCATCTGCTTGGTATTCTTGGAAATTGTCCAAGACCTGTTTTTGGTAGTTGCGCCAAGTGCCATTAAACTTCAATCCTAACATGATTTTCCTCATTCTAAGCTGTCATTTTCTTATTCCCATTTTACCATACTTGAGGCAAAGTCACACGAAGTATCCCATGTAGTCTTTCTCCCTAAAATATGGTATAGTAGAATCATACTACACAAGAGGAGTTTACATGTCACACGAGAAAGAAATGAAAGCTGTTTCTCCCCTTCTACAGCAAGCCATTCATATTTCCTCCATCGTCGGTGGAGTTGGTACTGTAATATTCTGTATCTGGGCCTATCAGGCCGGTATTTTGCACTCCAAGGAAACCCTATCTGCCTTTATCCAACAGGCGGGTATCTGGGGGCCACCACTCTTTATCTTTTTACAGATTTTGCAGACGGTTGTTCCTATCATTCCAGGAGCTCTTACCTCCGTTGCAGGTGTCTTTATCTATGGGCACATCATCGGGACCATTTACAACTATATCGGTATTGTCATTGGTTGTGCCATTATCTTTTACTTGGTTCGTCTCTACGGAGCCCCCTTTGTCCAGTCCATGGTCAGCAAGCGCACCTATGACAAGTATATCGGTTGGTTGGATGAGGGCAATCGCTTTGACCGATTCTTTATCTTTATGATGATTTGGCCCGTTAGTCCAGCTGATTTTCTCTGCATGTTGGCAGCTCTGACCAAGATGAGCTTCAAACGTTACATGACCATTATTATCCTGACTAAGCCCTTTACCCTGGTCGTTTACACCTATGGCTTGACCTACATCATCGATTACTTTTGGCAGATGTTTGGCTAATAGACAAAAAACTCAAGGATTCATCCTTGAGTTTTTCTTTGTTAGGCTTCTTTTTTCAATAAGAGGGAAACAAGCACTGATGTAGCAATCATCCATGCTCCTAGAATGATAAAGGTCATTCGACCATCTGTAGTTACCAAGCTAATCCCTGAAAGAACGAAGGGTGTTAATGATGCTCCAAAAGAACATCCCAAAACAGCATAGGAAGTTGCTTTGTTGAGGAGTTTTGCAGGAATTCGTTCAGATATCAACTGAAAGACTGTCGTCAGAGCGATACTGTATGCAAATCCTCCCAAGATAGAACCTGCAACCACCACCCAGAGTGATGGGGAAAGAGCAATGATGATTTGCCCGATACCAAAAGTGATACCAGCGACCAATAGAAGTCTTTCCTTGAAGGTCGAAATCAGGAAAGAAAAGCTGATTCCAGCTAGAATCCCAATCAACTGCATGGCACTAAGTACCAAACTGGACAACTGGGCATCTCCAAACCCTGCCTCAATCATAAGACTTGGGATACGGAAGGTGATGGCCGTATTGGTACATACAATCACTGCGGCTGCAATAGCAAGGAAGAAAATCAATTGGAGCATGGAACGAGTCAGTTTCGCTGCTTCTTCTGTCTGATGCTTGGACTCGTGAATTTCTTCCTTGTTGTAAGGGACAAATAGAAGAAAGAGCACCAAGACTACCAAGCCTGCGGCATAGGCTAAGAATGTTGCGGTCCAGCCAAATGCTAACAATTGCCCGACTGCCAAAGTCAAGATGGATGCTCCTACTACCTCAGCTGATCCACGAAAACCAAGCATCTGGATACGAGTTTTCCCATGATAGCGTTCACTGATAATCGAGATGGCCTTGGCATTTAGCATTCCTACTCCAAGCCCAAATAGCAAGCGTGTCGCAAAGACAAAGTAATAGCCCTGATACCAGAAAGGTGCAGTTCCACTGATGGATAAAATCAAGAGTCCCAAGGTCAACTGGAGACGTTCAGGAAAAATACGCTCTAGAACTCCGTTCAATAAAAGCATGGCCATAATCCCAAAGGATGGGAGGCTGACCAAGAGTTCGACCTGACCAGTCGAATAGCCCTGATAATAGTCAAACATGGCAGGTAGGGCGCTCGAAATAGAAAACGATGTGATCAATACTAACGATAGGGAGAGTATGCTCACTTTTTCCAAAAATTGTTTCATCTTTTCCTCATTCATTGTTCATTTTTCATATTAGTAAAAAGGTCCTTTCCTATCATACACTCTTTAGCCAAAATTGGCAAGCGACTGAGCACCAAGACCAAAAGAAAAAGCGGGGCATCAAGAGCTGTGAAGTCTTGATGACATCCCACTTTTTTATGTGTTTTATCCAGTTATGTGACTTAGATTTTCAAGAATCGACGCATTGAGATTCCTGAACCAAGTGAACCGATACAGATTCCGATGAGGAACAAGAGACCGATCATCAATGGAATAAAGGTATTCGGTGTAATCAAAGATAAGTTTTGACCAACCAAGGATGGGTTGACAGATTGGAACACTCGGTTATAGATAAAGTAAACCAATGCTGATGGAAGAGCTGCTCCCAACAATCCGATAAAGGCACCTTCTAGCAAGAATGGCCCACGGATATAACCGTTCTTGGCACCAACCAAACGCATGATTTGGATTTCACGGCTACGTGAAATGATAGTAATACGGATGGTATTTGAAATCAAGAAGACTGCGATGAAGATCAAGAGTCCTGCGATGACCAATCCCCATACACGGATGAAGGAAGCCAACTTGAAGAGACGTTCGGTATTGGCACCACCGTCTTGAACTTCAGAGACACCTTCGATTTTCTTAGCTTCTTCAGCTACAGGTTTTACATCACTTGGTGAATTGGTATCTACGATGTAGGCATCATGAAGAGGGTTTGCATCTCCTTCAAATACCTTCCACTCATCACCCATAGTTTCAGTCAGCTTTTGGTACTGCTCTTCTTTACTTGAGAAGGTTACATTTTTAACGGCTGGCAGAGCTTTAAGGGCGTTATAGACCTTGTGGTAGTCATTGTTCGTGACTGTTTGGCCTTCTTTTACAATAGTTTCACTGTTGTCTTCAACGTCTTTACGAACATAAACCATGACGCGGACGTTGTTTTCAATATCAGTTGCTAATTTCGCAGTATTGAAGATAACTGAAGCAAAGATAGCAACCAAGGTCAAGGTAATCATTACTGAACTGACAGCAGCAATGGTCATCCATCCATTACGCTTTAAACTTTTTAAAGCTTCGAACAGATGGCGGAAAAATCTACTAATCATCGTATCCGTACTCTCCTTTCGCTTCATCACGTACCACGCGACCATTCTCAATGGCAATAACGCGGTGGCGCAAGGTATTTACGATTTGGCTGTTGTGGGTCGCCATCAAAACAGTTGTTCCTTGAAGATTGATACGTTCCAAGAGGTTCATGATTTCCCATGAGTTATCTGGGTCCAAGTTTCCTGTTGGTTCGTCGGCAATCAAAACCTTAGGATTGTTTACGATAGCACGCGCAATGGCGATACGTTGTTGCTCACCACCTGAAAGTTCATTTGGGAATGAACGAACCTTGTGCTTCAAACCGACAAGGTCCAAGACTTCCATAACACGTTTTTTGATGTTACGACGACTTTCACCAACAACCTCCATGGCGTAAGCAATGTTCTCATAAACGGTTTTCTTTGGCAAAAGTTTGTAATCCTGAAAGACTACTCCAACGTTTCTACGTAAGAACGGAATATCTTTCTTTTTAATCTTAACGAGGTTATAACCTGCAACTTGCAAGCTTCCTTTGTCGATTTTGACCTCACGATACAAGGCACGGATAAAAGTTGATTTACCAGCACCTGAAGGTCCTACGATGTAGGCAAATTCTCCTGCATCGATATTTACAGTGATGCCACGTAGGGCTGTTGTCCCGTTGTCGTATTTTTTGACAACATCTCTCATTTCAATGATTGACATGTGACTTCCTTTCTTTTAACTGATACGCCATTTCAGATAAGCATCGATGAAACCATCTAGGTCTCCATCCATTACCTTATCTACTTGCGCTACTTCAAAGTTTGTACGATGGTCTTTTACCATTGTATAAGGCGTAAATACATAGGAGCGGATTTGGCTTCCCCATGTAATTTCCTTTTTCTCACCCTTGAGCGAGTCTACCTCAGCAGCTTTCTTTTCCTGCTCCATCTGGTAGAGTTTTGCCTGAAGCATCTTCATAGCACGGTCACGGTTTCCGTACTGAGTACGGTCGACGGTTGATGCTACGACGATCCCTGTCGGAATGTGAGTCAAGCGGACACCTGTTGAAACCTTGTTGACGTTTTGTCCACCTGCTCCACCTGAACGGAAGGTATCCATCTTGATATCATCCTCACGGATGTCAACTTCGATGGTATCATCCAACTCTGGCATAACTTCTACAGAAGTAAATGAGGTGTGGCGACGTTTAGCAGAGTCAAATGGTGAGATACGCACCAAACGGTGAACTCCCATCTCTGACTTGAGAAGACCATAAGCATTTGGTCCTTCAAAAGACAAGGTTACTGACTTGATTCCTGCCTCATCACCTGCTTGGTAGTCTAAGACCTCAACCTTGAAGCCTTTGGCATTTCCATAGCGCGTATACATACGAAGGAGCATATCGCCCCAGTCTTGAGCCTCTGTTCCCCCAGAACCTGGATGGATTTCAAGGATGGCGTTGTTGTGATCGTAGGGTTCTGACAAGAGAAGGGTCATTTCGTAGCTAGTCATCATCTGATCTAACTCATCGAGTTTTTCAACCAGCTCATCCTTAACGGATTCATCCTCTGCCAAAAAGTCCAGTAAAATCTCAACTTCATCCTGCAACTCATCCATCTTGTGGAAGGTGTTGTAGGTATTTTTGAGTTCGTTTAATTCTTGCGACGTTTTTTGGGCCGCAATATTATCGTTCCAAAAATCAGGTTCTGTCATTTTGTTTTCCAAAATGGCAATTTCTTCCTCTAAACCTTCGAGGTCAAAGAGACCCCCTGAAAGAAGCTAATTTTTCACGATTTGCGTCAATTTTTTGACGAATTTCTGAAATGTCCATACATACTCCTTTTTTTGCATCTTATTATTATATCACAATTTTTTTTTTTTATCTAATAGGTGTTTTGCTAATTTAGTATCAATATATTTCTGCAAGACATCTACTCGCCTGATTTCTAGCAAAATTTTAAAAACCTCACAAGAAATTTCTTATGAGATTTCGTAAATTTATACTACTTTTTACAAGTTAACAGTCAGCACTTGACCGTCTTTTACGACTTGCTCACCAGCGATATAGACATCATCAACATCACTGGATTTGACGGCATAAACGAGATGAGAAAGCATATTTTCTTGAGGTTGAAGGTGGATTTTGCCTTGGGGTTGGATGACGAGAAAATCAGCCTGTTTGCCGACTTCTAGACTACCAATCTCATCTTCCATTCCTAACACCTTAGCACCCTCGATTGTCAAGGCCTTGAGGGCAGTTTCGATTGGAAATTGGCTGGCATCGCCACTCTTCATCTTCTGTAAGAGTGCTGCAGTCCGCCCTTCCTCAAACATATCCAGGTTATTGTTAGAAGCAACTGAGTCCGTCGCAATACCGACCGGTACTCCTGCCTGTTGAAGTTGGACGACTGGTGCAATCCCTGAGGCTAATTTGAGGTTGCTGATAGGATTGTGGGCGATAGCAACTTGCGAATCTGCCAAGCGGGCAATCTCTGCTTCATTTATCTCCACTCCATGGGCAAAGACAGCCTGATGCTCTAAATACCCAAGTTCATCTAGAAAGGCTATTGGACGTTTACCATAATGCTTCAGGATAATCCCTGACTCTTCTTTTGTTTCTGCAACGTGGATATGAAGTGGAATATCTTCTTCTTTTGCTAGCTCAAGACTTGCCTCCAGCAAATCTCGACTACAACTGTAGGGAGAATGAGGGGCCACCATAACCTTAAAATTTGGGTCTTGATAGTCTTTGATTATCTCGATAACAGCTCGAGTTCTGGCTATAGTTTCAGCCGTCGTCTCCACATCTGAAGAAAAGAGGGTTGGAGAAAAATAGCAACGCATCTTGGACGCCTTGACTGCCTCATAAATCTCAGCTATATCCACTCCATTAGGATTATACATGTCGTTGAAGGTTGTTGTTCCAGACTGGAGCATTTCTGTCAGCGCCTCTTTGACGGCCTTTGTAGTCATCTCTGGTGTGAATTCTGCTTCTGCTGGCCAGATATAGTCCTCTAGCCATTCGTGAAGATTGCTATCATCACGAATACCTCTCAAGCCTGTCATGGCAGAGTGAGTATGGCAGTTAACCAAGCCAGGCATAATCCAGGCACCCTGATAGTCTATGATTTGATCTGCTTGTTTAAAAATCTCTTGATTTTCCTGACCGACATAGACGATTTGGGATTCTTTAATAGCTAAAGTCCCATCCAAATAGACGTGGAAATCTTGGTCACAAGTCACGATATTTACATGCTGAAAGACTTTCATCCCTAGGCTCCTTTTCTATATAAGTATTCATACTGGATAATTTTCTAGCTATTGTAACAAAAAAGTCACCCGAAGGCAACTTTTCTTATTGTTTATGGGGTTTAAAGTAAGAAAGTAAGTGTTTCATGTGTCCCTTCTATTTCCAAAATGAAGAAGGTGGAAAAACCACCATCTTTTTTTATTTGTTCAAATATGGAAGTAGGTAGCCATAACCAGCCTCTTCCATTTCATCCTTAGCGATAAAACGTAAGGATGCAGAATTGATACAGTAACGGAGACCACCTAGTTCACGAGGGCCATCTGTAAAGACATGTCCCAAGTGAGCATTCCCTGAACGTGACCGGACTTCGATTCGCTCCATACCATGACTCAAGTCACGATAGTAATGGATCAGCTCTTTAGAAATAGGTCGGCTAAAGCTTGGCCAACCACAGCCTGAGGCAAACTTATCCTTGGCAAAGAAGAGGGGCTCACCAGTCGTGATATCGACATAAATTCCTTCCTCAAAAGTTTGGTCATAAGCATTGCTAAAAGGAGCTTCCGTCGCAGCTTCTTGGGTAACTCGGTAGGACTCTTCTGATAAATTTTCTCTTAAAACTGCCTGACTAGGCTTTTCGTAGTTAGCAGCATCTATCAGTGGTTTCTCTGCATCTCTCACATTGATATGGCAATAGCCACCAGGATTTTTCTTGAGATAGTCTTGGTGATAGTCTTCAGCTAAGATATAGTGGCGAAGCTTCTCCACTTCCACTGCTATTTTACGACCGATGAGGAGTTCTTGTTCGCGAACTACTGTATTGATCGTTGGTAGATTAGCTTCTTCTAGGTAATAAATCCCTGTGCGGTATTGACGACCACGGTCATTCCCTTGTTGGTTGACAGAAAGGGGATCGATAACTCGGAAATAATAGAGTAAAATCTCACGGAGCGAGACCACCTTTTCGTCATAGACGACTTGCACTGTCTCTGCGTGATCTGTTTCTTTGATTAATTGATAATTGGTGGTTTCTACCTGACCATTGGCATAACCAACACTGGTTTGCAACACTCCAGAAATACGGGAAAAGTATTCTTCCAAGCCCCAAAAACAACCACCTGCTAGATATATTTCTGCCATTTCAAATCCTCCTTGACCATTTGTCTGTCAATAAACATGGGAAATAATTTATATCCCGTGTTTCATTTTCAAAAAAAGGACAGGAAGCCCTCTAATAGAGAGTTTCCCCATCCTATTGCTATATTTATTTTGCTTCGACGCGAACGCCTTGTGTATCTACTTGCAAATCATGAAGCTTGCCTTTGAAAGGTTGCTTTTCAAGCTCAGCCTTAATCTTAGGCATCTTGTCAGGATCAGCCAAGACCATAACAGTCGGACCAGCACCAGACAAGTAGGTCGCATAAGCACCATTTTTCTTAGCAACTTTCTTGATCGTCGCAAATTCTCTTACCAGTTCTTGACGGTAACGCTCATGGAAAAGGTCACTCTCAATAGCCTGGCCTGCTTTGACCATATCTCCAGTCAGTAGAGCTGCGATAGCCACATTGGCGATAGAACTTGCCGCAACGGCTTCCTTGTAAGAGAGTTTCTTAGGCAAGACACCACGACTATCTCGAGTACGCAATTCATAGTTTGGAATATAAGCTAGAAAAGCACACTCTGGGAAAGGCGCCACAACAGCAGAAACCTGACCTTCTACCGAACTAGCAATTACGAGATTTCCATAGATAGCAGGTGCAACATTATCAGGATGCCCTTCGATTTTAGTTGCCAATTGTAATTTTTCATGTTTGCTTAGTTTCAAGTTTCCGAGTTGATTTGCCAGTTCAATCCCAGCAACGATGACCGAGCTCGATGAACCTAGTCCACGCGCAAGCGGAATATCACTGACCATCTTCAGACGTCTAGGTTGGAGGTCTGGAACAATTTGTAGAGCAATCTTCAGCAAAAGATTACGTTCATCACGTGGAATCCATTTGCCTAATTGATGCTCAATCATCCATTCTTCACGTTCCTCACAAACCTGAATTTCTAGATACTTAGTTACAGCTACACCAACAGAGTCAAAGCCAGGACCCACATTGGCACTTGTAGCAGGTACAATAATCTTCATCTTAGTCTCCTAAAACCTTGAAGGTGTTGAGAAGTTCAAACTCGGCTACACCCTTCAAAGCTGCTGTAATATTTTCAAGTTGCGCCTTGTTGATTTTATGAGTGATGATGACAACACGAGCCTTGCCTTCTTGCTTACCATCTTGAAGGATTTGCTTGAAGGAAATATCTTCTGCGTTAAAGAGCTCAGCCAATTTCAAGACTTGACCTTTTGAGTCTGGAGCCAAGATTGAGAAATAGTAGTTGGCTTTGACATCTTCTGGTTTAGCCAAGACTACTGGACGGCTGTATTCATTAAAGGCTTTTCCAATTGTTCCATCATTCAGACGACGAACGATACGGGCAATATCAGCCACAACACTTGTTGCAGTTGGTTTTTGACCAGCACCTGGTCCATAGTACATAGACTCGCCGATACCGATAGATTCCACAAAGACTGCATTCATAACACCGTTAACACTTGCAAGTGGGTGAGCCTTAGGAAGGAAGGTTGGTGTAACCTCAGCAGCGATTCCAGAAGCTGTTTCTTCGATAGAACCAACTAGTTTTACAACATAACCAAGTTCTTGAGCTACTGCTACATCTTCTGGAGTGATGTTGCGAATTCCTTGGTGGCCCACATCTTCAAACTTAACATTCATTCCAAATGCAAACTGGCTGAGGATGACCATCTTGTAGGCCGCATCAATCCCGTCAACGTCATTGGTAGGGTCGCTTTCAGCAAAGCCAAGTCGTTGAGCTTCTGCCAAAGCATCCTCATAAGACCAACCTTCTGTTACCATTTTGGTCATCATGAAGTTAGATGTTCCATTGACAACACCAAGAACACGTGTGATTTTGTCTGATGCTAGTGAGTTGACCAAGGTACGAAGGATTGGAATTCCTCCTGCAACAGCTGCTTCATAGTATAGGGCAACATTGTGAGTTTTGGCTACCTCAAGCAATTCTGCACCATGGACTGCCAAAAGATCCTTGTTAGCTGTCACGACGTGTTTCCCTGCTTCTAAAGCACGAGTGATAAAGGTTTTAGCAGGTTCGATACGCCCCATCAACTCAACAACGATCGTGATGTCTTTGTCGGACAAGATTTCATCGATGTTTGTTACAAAATTAAAATCATTTCCTGCTTCAAGCAAGCGGGCTTTCTCTTGATCGTCTTTGACCAAAACTTTAGCTACTTCAATTTCTGACTGGGCTGCTTGAACAATTTTTTCTCTATTTTCCTTTAGCAAGAATGGTACGCCACTGGCAACTGTACCAAATCCAAGTAAAGCAATCTTAACTGACATGTTTGTCTCCTCGAAATTTTCTAATAGTCCTATTATACCAAAATTGTGTGAAAATTCCTACCATTCTAAACTAAAAATAGGAGCACCAAATCACAAAAAGAGGCTGGAACAAAAGTCCTAGCCTCTCAATTGCCTTTGGATTGTCGAGCAAGACGCAGTGGTTGAGTGGGCTCTAACTACGCTGATTTCATCAGCTTTTACAGCCCTACTCAACTGTGCGGAGGTGGGACGACGAAATCGAATTCTAACGAATTACCGATTTCTGTCCCACTCTCTCTATTTTCTATCTATTTCACAAAAGCCAATTCCTTATCACTCGACAAGTCTTCTCGATAATTGAAACCCGCAAAGCTGAGCTTTTTAATCTCTTCAACTGAGGTTGCCTGATTTTCCATCAAGGCTGTTAAGAAAGCCCCTCGGGATTTTTTAGAAATGGTTGAGTGAATTTTTAGTTTTCCATCTCTTTCTTCCATAAACTTGAAGGTCACCATTTTCTCACGGATTTCTTTAGGGAAGACAGTTTCAAACTCCGAAGACAAGAGAGAAAAGATTAGTTCTTCACCCTTCATCGACTCTTCATAGGCCACCTGCCAATGACTTTTCAAGCTTTTTCCAGCGACTTTTAGTTTCATCAAAAAGTCCAGTCTGTGAGGCGCAATCGGTTCAAAGGCTGGAATCACACCATAGAGAGCTGACGTTATCATGAGGTGTTTCTCCAGAAAGGTTTGCTCCTCCTTGGTGAGATCGTTTCGTTTGATGTTGCGATACATGAGTCCATCAAAGAGGTGCAAGGCTGGATAGTTTGTCGCAGTTTCATTTTTCAAGGCCTGGATATGGTCATACTCCTCTTGCGCTTTTTCGGCAGATATTTTGTAAAAACTCTCCAGCTCTTGGGCAGAATATGTCGCTAATGCATCCAATACAGCCTGACTTTCAGGACGCAATGGTTTAGCCTCTAAACTAGGGATTTCGGTATTCATTTCTTTTGCAGTTGGGATTAGAATTTTCATAGTGTTAGTGTAGCATATTTTTTTAGGACTACCAAGGATTTGCACCTAAAAACCTCGGTGAATCCCGAGGCTTCTTTCCTTATTTTGGCAATCCTAACCAGATTGCAAAGAGAACTAGTGCTGTCCCAAGGCAGCTTGTCAAGATAGATGACAGATTAAACTTTTTCTCCTTTAGATGAGAAAATCCTATCTTCAAAGCAAAAAGACCAAGCAACATCGAACCAATCATCAGATAAAATCCCATTTGACTGTCCTCCATTTATTATTCTTTCATTTATTATCACAAATTTCAAACAAGAGTGCAAGAAAAATGAGGTTGTTTCCTTAAGCTTGAAGGATGGACCCTGATCTAGGATACAAGGCCTATATGATAATCCCTTCCAAATGATCCAATTCATGCTGACAAATCTGCGCCGGAAAACCTGTCAGGGTAATGGTCTGCTCTTGCCAATGGATATCTCTGTAGTTTACTGTAATCTTCTCATACCTAGTTGTCGGTCTGACACCTGTCAAAGACAAACAACCTTCCTCTGTCTCGTATGGTCCTTCAAAAGATTTGAGAACTGGATTAAACATAACCATGGGAATCATTCCGATATTAAAAATAATGACACGTTTTTGTACTCCAATCATATTAGCCGCTAGTCCAACACAGGTTTCTCGGTTAGCCTGTAGGGTATCCTGCAAATCCTTTGCTAGGGGTAAATCTTCCTGACTAGCAGGCTGGGATACCTGCGACAAAAACAAGATATCTTTTACAATTGTCTTTTCCAAGATTCTTTCCTCCATGCGATATCAGTCTACTTGATTATAGCATAAAATGCTTAGTCAGTTTATCTTTATATAAAATCTAAAAAGCCATCCGAAGATGACTTTTCATAGTGCTTAAATAGCGTTTTTATCTTTTCCAAGCGCTCGTTGAACTGCTTTGACAATCTCAACAAGGACTACAATCATAAGCGCTCCTACAGCGACCACCATCCATTGAGTCAAACTCAAATGTGACACGTGGAAGAGATTATTAAATCCAGGAACCAAAATTGTCACCACAAAGAGGACGAAGGCAACTGGGATAGACCAGTTAAAGGTCTTGTTGGTAAAGAGTCCCACTTTAAAGATAGATTGGTAAACCGACTTAACGTTAAAGGCATGGAGCAATTGGATCAAACCGAGAGTTGCAAAAGCCATGGTAAGGGCATCCGCATGGATTTCAGTATGACTTTGGTGCTCTGGGAAGAGAAGAGCCCAACCATAGACACCCAAAACTAGCATCGTTTGGAAGATCCCTTGATAAATGATTGCTCCGAAGACACCACCATCAAAGAAGTTAGACTTACGTCCACGAGGTTTGTGAGTCATAACGCCTGGCTCAGCTGGTTCCACCCCAAGAGCGATGGCTGGTAGCGTATCTGTTACCAGGTTAATCCATAGCAAATGCACTGGTTGAAGCACATCCCAACCTAACAAGGTTGCAAAGAAGATGGTGAAAACTTCAGCCATATTGGCAGACAAGAGGTATTGGATTGATTTTTGGATATTTGAGAAGACCTTACGTCCTTCTTCTACCGCTACGATAATGGTTGCAAAGTTATCATCAGCAAGGACCATATCCGAAGCTCCCTTAGAAACTTCTGTACCTGTAATCCCCATACCGATACCGATATCCGCTGTCTTAAGTGAAGGCGCATCGTTGACCCCGTCACCAGTCATGGCAACAACCTTGCCTTCATTTTGCCAAGCTTTAACGATACGAACCTTGTGCTCAGGTGATACACGCGCGTAAACAGAGTATTGCTTGAAGACTTTTTGGAATTCTTCATCAGTGAGTTCATTCAACTCAGCACCCGTGAAGACATGGTCTTCTGTATCATTTGGATCGATGATACCGAGACGTTTAGCGATAGCTTCCGCTGTATCTTGGTGGTCACCAGTGATCATAATCGGACGGATACCCGCTTCCTTAGCGACACGAACAGCTTCTGCAGCTTCTGGACGTTCAGGGTCAATCATGCCGACCAAACCAGAGAAAATAAGGTCAGATTCAACAATTTCAGATTCCAAGGTTGGAATTTCGTTACTTGTCTTGTAAGCCATCATCAAGACACGAAGGGCTTGTTTAGCTAAGTCTTTGTTGGTAGCAAGGATAGCTTGTTTATCTTCTTCTGTGATGGGGCGAACTTCCCCATTGACTTCAATACGAGTCACGCGCTTGAGCAACTGATCAGGTGCACCCTTGACAGCGATAAAGTAAGAACCGTCTGCTTCCTTATGAATGGTAGACATGAGTTTACGGTCTGAGTCAAATGGCAATTCAGCTACACGTGGTTCATCCTTCAAGACTTCACGAACATCAAAGTTGTGGTCCAAACCAAACTGTACAAGAGCTGTCTCCGTTGGATCCCCAATCAGCTTGCCAGATGGGTCCACCTTGGTGTCATTGGCAAAGTTCATGATACGTAGCGTATTGTTGCTAGCAGCAATTTCAGATGCCGAGCTTTGCAATTGACCGTTAGTATAAACCTTCTCAACAGTCATTTGGTTCATAGTCAAGGTACCTGTTTTATCAGATGCAATGATTTCTGTTGAACCAAGCGTTTCAACCGCTGGCAATTTGCGGACAATCGAATTACGTTTTGCAAGGGTTGTAGTTCCCAAAGATAGAACGATGGTTACAATGGCAGGAAGCCCTTCTGGAATCGCAGCAACCGCAAGGGCAACCGCCACCATCAAGCCTTCTAATGGATGTTCGCCACGAACAAAGACACCAACCAAGAAGGTAATCACTGCAATCACAATGATTAAGTAAGTCAAGGCCTTAGATAATTGTTCCAGGCTTTGCTTCAATGGTGTCTCTGTCTCGTCGGCATTAGCCAACATATCTGCAATCTTACCAACTTCTGTATACATACCAGTGTTGGTCACGACACCAATACCACGACCGTATGTTACATTTGAGTTTTGGTAACCCATGTTAACACGATCTCCGATACCAGCATCTGCTTCAACAAGTCCTGTCACATCTTTTTCAACTGGGACAGACTCCCCTGTAAGAGCTGCTTCTTCTATTTTAAGAGAAGCCGCTTCAAACAAACGCATATCTGCAGGCACGACATCTCCCGCTTCAAGCAAGACGATATCTCCAGGTACTAATTCTTTCGAGTCAATCTCAATAACATGACCATCACGACGAACACGAGCCATCGGGCTAGACATATTTTTCAGAGCTTCAATGGCTGCTTCTGCTTGCCCTTCTTGGTAAACCCCAAAGGCAGCATTCAAGACAACAACAGCTAAGATGATAATGGCATCCGTTAGACCGTCCATTCCTTCTGTAATCACAGAAAGTGCCGCTGCTGCAAGCAAGATGATAATCATCAAATCCTTAAATTGATCAAGGAATTTAGCTAGTAGGCTACGTTTCTCTCCCTCTTCCAACTCATTACGACCATAAGTCGCTAAGCGTTCTTGAGCTTGAGCAGTTGACAAACCTTCGATAGATGAGTCCAAGTTCTTTAGGACTTCTTCTGAGGCTTGTGTGTAAAACAAGTCTTTATTTTGTTCTTTTGACAAAACAGTCTCCTCCTTTTTGGCCTCTTTTTACAAAAAAAGAGACCTGTTTTTTAAAAAAACAAGTCTCGCTGTTTAATATAGTGCCGGAAATAATTCGTAATGACGACACTATCGCGGTTAACCGCCAGCTACTCCCTTGAGTAGTTCTATTATATCAGAATTTCAAAAGTTTTCAAGTTTTGAGGTGGGGTTACTCATCACTCTCATCATAGGTGCGGTCGCTGATAATATATCTTGGACGTTGTTTCGTTTCTAGATAGATTTTTCCAATATATTCCCCAATTACACCAAGACTAATGAGTTGAACCCCGCCAAGTAAGCTTACAATGGCGTAGGTACTGGCCCATCCGGCTACTACTGTACCAGCAAATTTGCTCCACAAAACCCAGATGATCAACAAAAAACTAAAAAGTGAAGTCATAACTCCCAAGCTAGTAATCAAGCGAATAGGTTTAATAGATAGGCTAGTAATACCATCCATTGCTAGACCAAGCATTTTAGAAAGTGGATAGTGACTTTCTCCAGCAATTCGTTCATGGCGTTTATAAGTCACGTAGGAATACTTAAATCCTACAAGAGGCATAATACCTCGAAGAAATAAGTTTACTTCTTTAAATTTAGCAAGTTCATGAATAAATCGTTTAGAGACAAGGCGATAGTCTGCATGATTAAAGACCACGTCCGCACCAAAAAGATGCATCACTTTATAGAAGCCTTCAGCTGTGATTCTCTTAAATGCTGAATCAGTATCACGATTGTCTCGAACCCCGTAAACAATCTCCGAACCGTCTTTATATTCTGCAACCATTTGATCCATGCAGTTGATATCATCTTGTCCATCCGCATCAATCGTAATAACGATATCTGCGAATCTCGCAGCTTCTTCCATCCCTGCTAAAACACTACTTTGGTGTCCGCGGTTTCTGCTTTGTGCAATCCCAACAACATGGCTGTTTTCTTTTGCATATTGTTGAATTAATGACCACGTCGCATCTTTACTACCATCATTGACATACATCACTTTACTGTTTGGATGCACTTTCCCAGTATTGATTAAAGATTCAATCTTTTCAATAAACATTGGATTTGTGTGAGGTAATACTTGCTCTTCGTTATAACATGGAATCACGATATATAAAATCGGATTATTTCTACTCATTTTTGACTCCTAACCTTTTAATCCCAAAGGGAAAGTTTGTCCCTCTAAATACTCTGACAATCAATTCACACCCTACCAAAGTCAATATTGTAACAACACTTGTTGTAACGTAGCCATTCACAAAAATACCGGTGTATCTAGTAGATAATTGTAAAACTAATTTTTCTACCAATACTAAAACAATCGGGGCATGGACACCATAGTAAATCAAGGTTCTTTGACCGATTGATTTCAAGAGAGTCATTTCAGGAATTGACTTAAAGAATATGAGGGTGGACCATATACCTGAAATTGCAGCAATGTAAAACAAGAGATGGTTTCCAATCTGTTGATAGTAGAGATCGACAATCTGTTTTCCACTCCAATGATAGTTCAACCTACCAACAAATATAGTTAGCAATAAGGCAAGCGGCAAATAATAAATTGCAAAAAACTTTCCTATCTGCGCTAAACATTTTCTCACTCCGACACCTAAGAGTGTAAAGATAATGGCTACAGGGACTAGATCAATATTCCAGATAAGATAAAAATTCCAAGCATAGATTTTTTGTCCTAAAACGACTAGAAGAAAGAGTGATGCAACAATCAATAACCATTGGACAATCGTCCATTTTTTTCTGAGAATAAAGTAACTAAAAACATGTGCTAAGAACATGACATTCAGAAACCATAACTGAAAATAAACATGCAAGCGGTCTGACAACAATAACTGTTTAGCAAAATAAATAAGATTAAAACTTAATACTTGTTCAGGATACATGACAAAGAGGTGAAAGAGAAAAACAAAAATATTCAAGCAAAAAAAGGGAACAACTAAACTTTTCACCTTGCTAAGAAAATATTCCTTAAATGTTTTGTATTTAGTGACATTTAAAGTAAAACCTGACAAGAAGAAAAATAAGGGGATATGAAAAACATAGAGGAGTATTTTTGCACGAAGAGGCACAAAACTACTATGCCCTATAATAACAAGTATAATCGCTAACCCCTTAGCCATATCTAGGTAACCTATGCGCTTTTTCATCCTATCTCCCTTCTCCTGTTCTTAGTCGATAAAGATTCATATCAGAAGTGACCACCTCAACTTCTTCAAAATAAACATCTTTCTGGTAATGTTCTTTCATTATTTTCTTGACTTGATCCATCTTTCCTGAAGAGGGTGACCAAAAGAATAGGATATTCTCCTTATCAGTAGCAGAAGAAAGAAGATTACTAGGCTCCTCAACATTATACTTTTTCATTAATTGATAATAATGTGGCGAAAAAGTTTGCCAGTTACCTAAGGTTGTTGTATTTTCAATCAACTGATCAGGCTTCCTTCTAATCGTAGCCAAGCTCGGTTGAGAATTGACAAGCGTTCCATAACCGCCAAAAACAAGCAATTTATCAGAGTGTTTTTCCACTACATCATGATACTCTGATACCATGGATGATTGAATGATTGGGAACCAGTAAAGTTCTTGTCCCACACTATTTACCCAGGCCATACTCGCCAGCATTCCTACAAGTTGTAGACTATAAAAAATTTCTCTTTTTTTCAACAGTTTACGCTTATTGTAAAATAAGGGCGCATAGTAGACGAAAAAGATTAAAAAGCTAACGATAATCGGGATATAAACACGTTCTACCACTCTCTGCCTAACAAATAGAGCTCCAATTAGTGCAAATGGAACAAGGGAGAGTAACCAGCCATAGACTTTCTTAGGCTTGAAGAACAAAAACCAGCCAACCATAACAAAAAGAAAGGTTGTCAAAATGATATTTTGGAAATAATCTTTCACCATCTGAAATACATTAAAGGAGTACTTCTCAGAGAAAGAACGTACGGATTGAATTTTTGTTAACAACTCATTGTTCAAAGCATCTTTTTCTGCAAACAACCAGTAGGTTGAAGCAGATAAGTCGTTTTCACTGATCCCCAATTCCTGAAATTCCTTGGCATGTTTCTCATACTCAATCGCAGGGAAATCTCTCAAATTGGTACTTAGAGTATTCCAATTTAGGTATTCTTGAACATCTGGTCTCATTAAGGTATAAATTTTATTGGAAGCAAAGATAAGTAAAATGACAGCAGATAACAAGAATAATTCTTTTTTCTTTTTTCCTTTGATTACTTCAAAAGCTAGGAAGGGGAGTAAAAGCAATAATAAACTAGCAATAATTTGTGGTCTAATCGACAACCCTATCAAAGATAAGAGCACTCCAGTTATATATTTTCGATCAAATAATAAAAGTATAGCTGCAGTCGATAATAAATAAGCAATGACTGAAAACGAGAAATACTTCATTAAAACCATTTGAAGTAACATTACTAAGGGAAGTAAGAAATAATGTTTCTTTCTAAAAAAGAACTCCAAATAGATGCTAAAACTCAAGCAAAAACTGAGAGCTAAGAAAATAAAATAAATATTCCAATTTGTAAATAATTGCTGAAGAAATACTAAAGCAGATGATAACAAAATTCCAATATAGGGAAGCAACATATTATCACCAGATAATATGGTTTGATTGACCATGATATCATCAACCACTGGATAATCAAACCCCTTAACTACTCTATGGCCATAAAAAATAAGAAATGGTAGCAACAGCAAACCAATTCGAATCATTCTATCTGTGATTTGTTTATGGGTCATGGAAAACTCTCTCTAAAATTATGATTACTTTATATTCTATCATATTTCAATCAAAAAATCTGTTGAATCAATGCAAATCTCCCCAACCCCTCCATTTGAATTTTCCTTGGAAAACCAGTATAATGAAAGAATACTAAAATGCTAGAAGGGGAGTTAGATGAATCAATCGGTTTCAAACTTAAAATTAGCTGAGCGTGGTGCCATTATCAGCATCTTGACCTATCTATTCTTGTCTGCAGCTAAGCTAGCGACCGGACACCTCCTCCATTCATCCAGTTTGGTGGCAGATGGTTTTAACAACGTTTCAGATATCGTTGGAAACGTGGCCCTTCTCATCGGGATTCGTTTGGCTCGCCAACCGGCAGATAGAGATCATCGCTTCGGCCACTGGAAAATAGAGGATTTGGCAAGTCTCATCACTTCCATCATCATGTTTTACGTTGGCTTTGATGTTCTACGTGACACCATTCAAAAGATACTCAGCCGAGAACAAACGGTCATTGACCCACTTGGTGCGACTCTGGGAGTCATCTCTGCTATCATCATGTTCGCCGTTTATCTCTACAATACCCATCTGAGTAAGCAAGCTAAATCAAAGGCCCTCAAGGCAGCCGCTAAGGATAATTTATCAGATGCCGTGACATCTCTTGGAACTTCTATTGCTATCCTGGCTAGTAGCTTCAACTATCCAATCGTGGATAAGTTGGTCGCGATTATCATTACCTTCTTTATCCTCAAAACAGCCTATGACATCTTTATCGAGTCATCCTTCAGCCTTTCTGATGGTTTTGATGAACACTTGCTTGAAGATTACCAAAAAGCTATCATGGAAATTCCTAAGATTAGCAAGGTCAAATCTCAACGCGGTCGTACTTACGGAAGCAACATTTATCTGGACATCACACTTGAGATGAACCCAGATCTGTCTGTTTTTGAAAGTCACGAAATTGCGGACCAGGTCGAATCCATGTTATCAGAACGCTTTGGTGTCTTTGATACAGACATTCATATCGAACCAGCACCAATCCCTGAGGATGAAATCCTAGATAATGTCTATAAAAAATTGCTCATGAGAGAGCAACTAATCGACCAAGGAAATCAACTGGAAGAATTACTTGCAGAAGATTTCATTTATATCCGCCAGGACGGACATGAACTGGGAAAGGATGCCTATAAGGCTGAAAAAGAATTAACCTCTGCCATTAAAGAGCTTCAGTTAACCTCTATCAGTCAAAAGACTAAACTCATCCGCTACCAAGTCGGTGATACCATTCATACCAGCATCTGGCGTCGCCACGAAACTTGGCAAAATATTTTCCATCAGGAAACCAAAATAGAAAAAGACTAAAGCAAAACTCCCAACTTTCTCAGTTGGGAGTTTTTTATATTCTCATTTTGCAACGCTCTTAGCAAGAACGAAGTTTCCTAGTGTAGCTGAACCATTGCCAGCAACAGCTGGAGTCACGATATAGTCACGTACATCTGGAACTGGGAGGTAGCCATTGAGTAGGGCTGTGAATTTCTCACGTACACGGTCAAGCATATGTTGTTGAGCCATAACTCCACCACCAAAGACGATGACATCTGGACGGAAAGTTACAGTCGCATTCACTGCGGCTTGAGCAATGTAGTAGGCTTGAACATCCCAGACAGAATTGTTGAGTTCAATGTTTTCCCCACGAACACCTGTACGAGCTTCCAAACTTGGACCAGCCGCATAACCTTCCAAACATCCATTATGGAAAGGACAAACACCTTTAAATTCTTTTTCAATATCCATTGGGTGTCTAGCCACATAATAATGACCCATCTCAGGGTGACCAACACCGCCAATAAACTCGCCACGTTGGATAACACCTGCACCGATACCTGTACCGATTGTGTAATAAACCAAGTTTTCGATACGACCGCCGGCATTATTACGAGCAACCACTTCACCGTAGGCAGAACTGTTTACGTCTGTCGTGAAATACATAGGCACGTTTAGAGCACGACGAAGAGCACCAAGCAAGTCTACATTTGCCCAGTTAGGTTTTGGAGTTGTTGTGATAAATCCGTAAGTTTTTGAGTTTTTATCGATATCGATTGGACCAAATGAACCAATGGCAAGTCCTGCAAGATTGTCGAATTTTGAGAAGAACTCGATGGTTTTATCGATTGTTTCAATAGGTGTTGTTGTAGGAAATTGTACCTTTTCTACAACGTTATAGTTTTCATCTCCGACAGCACAGACAAATTTTGTACCGCCCGCTTCCAAGCTTCCGTATAGTTTTGTCATGATTAACCTCTTGTATTTATTTTCTTTATTATAGCATATTTCCAGACTGAAAATTGCTCAATATTTTAGATTTTCCTCTGTAAATTTTACCATTCAAGCAAAAACGAACAAACATGACATTTGTTCGTTTTTTGATTTATTAAGCTTTAACTTCAATGACTGCGTCACCCTTAGCAACTGATCCAGAAGCAACTGGATTTACTGAAGCAAAGTCTGCAGTGTTTGTTACGATAACCATAGTAGTGTTATCCAGACCTGCAGCGGCAATCTTAGCTGAGTCAAATGTTCCAAGAACATCTCCAGCTTTAACCTTGTCACCTTGGGCAACTTTATGGTTGAAGCCTTCACCATTCATTGAAACAGTATCGATACCAACGTGAATTAAGATTTCAGCACCGTTAGCTGTTCTCAATCCATAAGCATGGCCAGTTGGGAAGACGATTGTTACTTCAGCATCAGCTGGTGCATAAACAACATCTTGGCTAGGTTTCACGGCGATACCTTGTCCCATAGCTCCGCTTGAGAATACTGGGTCATTCACATTTGAAAGAGCAACAACATCACCAACGATTGGTGTTTGGATGACACCTTCGCTAGGTGAAACAAGGGTACCAGTTACTGCTTCTTCTGTTAAACGGTCAGTTTCAGCTTCAGAAATTGCTCCTGCAACCTCTTCTACTTCATCTTCGTAACCAAACATGTAAGTAAGAGCAAAACCAAGTGCAAATGATACAGCTACCATAAGAAGATATTGTAGAAGTTGTCCATTACCAACATAAAGAGAAGTTCCAGGAATGATAGTAATACCCATACCAGTACCAGCAAGTCCAAGGATAGATGCCAATCCACCACCAATAGCACCAGCAATCAATGAAAGGAAGAATGGTTTACGGTAACGCAAGTTTACCCCGAAGATAGCAGGCTCAGTAATACCAAGGAAGGCAGAAAGAGCAGCAGGGAAAGCCAAAGCTTTCAATTTAGGATTTTTAGTTTTCACACCAACGGCTACAGTTGCAGCACCTTGAGCAGTCATAGCAGCTGTAATAATAGCATTAAACGGATTAGCTCCTGTAGCTACTAGTTTAGCTTCTAAGAAGTTGAAGATATGGTGAACACCAGATACAACGATTACTTGGTGAACTCCACCAATCAAGAATCCTCCAAGTCCAAATGGCAAATGTAGGATGGCTTGAGTACCTGCTAAAATGTACTCCTCAACTACGTGGAAGATTGGTCCAATAAGGAAGAGTCCGAGAATTGACATTACTAAAAGTGTTACGAATGGTGTTACCAAAAGATCCAAAACTTCTGGAACCACTTTACGAACAGCTTTTTCAAATTTAGCTCCGACAACCCCGATGATGAAGGCTGGAAGAACGGACCCTTGCAAACCAACAACTGGAATAAAGCCAAAGAAAATAGTTGGAGTTACGTCCCCACCAGAAGCTACAACCCAGGCATTTGGTAATTGACCTGCAATTAGCATCATACCAAGAACAATACCGATTGTTTGATTACCACCAAATACACGGAAGGTAGACCAAACAACCAGAGCTGGCAATACAATAAAAGCTGTATCCGTTAAAATCTGTGAGTAAACATTTAAATCATTAGGAAGTGTGTATCCAAGCGAAGCCAAAAAACCACGAAGTCCCATAAAAAGACCAGTTGCTACGATTGCTGGAATGATTGGAACGAAGACGTCACCGAAAGTACGGATGGCACGTTGGAACCAATTCCCTTGTTTAGCAGCTTCTGCTTTCATATCTTCTTTAGAAGATGTTGGCAAACCAAGAGCTACGACTTCATCGTACATCTTGTTTACTGTACCAGTACCAAAGATGATTTGGTATTGACCTGAGTTAAAGAAAGCACCTTGAACTTTTTCCAAGTTCTCGATAGCATCTTTGTTAATTTTCGCTTCATCTTTAACCATAACGCGAAGACGAGTCGCACAGTGAGCTACACTATTAACGTTCTCACGTCCACCCAAGGCTTCGATGACTTTTTTTGCAATTTCTGTATTGGTCATTTGCAAAAATCTCCTTATAAAAAAATTTGTTCTTGTTTGAAAGCGATTTATTCGCCCTACGAGTATTATTTTATCATCTTTCAAAAATATGTCAAGCGTTTTGCAGAAAAAGTTTTTTGATTGTTAAAATTTTTGATAGTTTTTGCTACTTTTTTGATAAAATTCTCTCAAAAACGCCTGTCCCTACGTGTTTTTATGTGTATTTTTTTAAAAACTTTCACATTTTCATTGATTTTCATAAAAATAGGCTCCTAAATATCTGTCAATCGTTTGACATTTTTTTCTTAATTTTATGATAAAAGACTTGCTTTTTTATAAGGAAACGTTTACTATAAAGATAGTAGAATTTATGGAGGGAATATAAATGGAATGGACTACCGAGCGTCGTTATAGACGCTATGAAGATTGGACACAAGAAGAAAGAAAAGAAATCCAAGAAAAGATGGCACAATCCCCATGGCACGTCAGCTATCACATTGAGCCAAAAGAAGGACTCCTTAATGATCCAAATGGTTTTTCTTACTTCGATGGCAAATGGATTGTTTTTTACCAAAATTTCCCCTTTGGTGCAACTCACGGTTTGAAATCTTGGGTTCAGCTTGAAAGCGACGACTTGGTTCACTTTACTGAAACAGGTGTAAAAATATTACCTGATACTCCTCTGGATAGCCACGGTGCTTACTCAGGATCTGCTATGCAGTTTGGCGATCAACTGTTCTTATTTTATACAGGAAATGTTCGTGACGAAAATTGGGTACGTCACCCTTATCAAATCGGTGCTTTGATGGATAAGGATGGAAATATTAAAAAGATTGATAAGATCTTGATTGATCAGCCTGCTGATGCTACTGACCACTTCCGTGATCCACAAATTTTTATCTTTAAAGGACAATACTACGCAATTGTCGGCGGCCAGGACTTGGAGAAAAAAGGTTTTGTTCGTCTCTACAAAGCGGTCGATAACGATTATACAAACTGGCAAGAAGTGGGTGATTTGAACTTCAACAATGACCGCACTGCCTATATGATGGAGTGCCCAAATCTTGTCTTTGTCGGAGAACAACCTGTCCTTCTCTACTGTCCACAAGGTTTGGATAAAAAGGTTCTTGACTATGACAATATCTATCCAAATATGTATAAAATTGGTGCTTCCTTCGATCCTGAAAATGCACGTATGGTAGATGTGTCTGAACTACACAATCTAGACTATGGTTTCGAAGCATATGCCACTCAGGCCTTCAATGATCCTGATGGACGTGCCTTAGCAGTAAGTTGGCTTGGTTTACCAGATGTTTCTTATCCATCTGATCGCTTTGATCACCAAGGAACTTTCTCATTGGTCAAAGAATTAACCATTAAAGATGGCAAACTCTATCAGTATCCTGTAGCAGCCATCAAGGAACTCCGTGCTTCAAAAGAGGAATTTTCAAATCGTTCTGAAACTAAGAACACCTACGAACTTGAACTAAACTTAGAGGCTAATAGCCAAAGTGAAATCATCCTTCTTGCTGATAAAGACGGCAAGGGGCTCTCTATCAATTTCGATCTTGTCAATGGCCAAGTAACCGTTGACCGCAGTCAGGTAGGTGAGCAATACGCTCAAGAATTTGGAACTACTCGCTCATGTCCAATTGATAACCAAGCTACTACCGTAAATATCTTCATCGACAATTCAATCTTTGAAATTTTCATTAATAAAGGAGAAAAAGTATTTTCTGGTCGTGTCTTCCCACATGAGAACCAAAATGGAATTCTCATTAAATCTGGAAACCCAACTGGAACATACTACGAATTAGAATATGGTCGCAAAACTAACTGATGTCGCAAAATTGGCTGGCGTCAGCCCTACTACCGTTTCACGTGTCATCAATAAAAAAGGCTATCTATCTGAAAAAACCATTCAAAAGGTCAATGAGGCTATGCGTGAGCTGGGCTATAAACCCAATAACTTAGCTCGAAGTCTTCAAGGAAAATCAGCCAAGTTAATCGGTTTGATTTTTCCAAAAATCAGCCATGTTTTCTATGCAGAGTTAATTGACAAATTGGAACACGAACTCTTCAAAAAAGGTTACAAGACCATCATTTGTAATAGTGAACACGATTCGGAAAAAGAACGTGAATACATCGAAATGTTGGAAGCCAATCAAGTGGACGGTATTATTTCTGGAAGTCATAACTTAGGTATCGAAGATTACAATCGCGTCACAGCACCAATCATCTCTTTTGACCGTAACCTATCACCGGACATTCCTGTTGTTTCCTCTGATAACTATGCTGGTGGAGTCCTTGCAGCTCAAACTTTAGAGAAAACTGGAGTTAAGTCTGTTATTATGATTACAGGTAATGACAACTCCAACTCACCAACTGGACTTCGTCATGCAGGCTTTGCTTCTATATTCCCTAAAGCTCCCATTATTAATATTTCCAGCGACTTTTCACCCCTCCGCAAGGAAATGGAAATCAAAAATATCCTAACCAAACAAAAACCAGATGCTATTTTCGCATCGGATGATTTGACAGCCATCTTGGTGATGAAAATCGCTCAGGAACTTGGTATTTCTGTTCCAGAACAACTTAAGGTTATTGGCTACGATGGAACTTATTTTATCGAGAATTTCTATCCTCACCTTACTACCATTAAACAACCCTTGGAAGAAATTGCTCGCCTGACAGTCGATTTACTACTTCAAAAAATCGAGGGCAAAGAAGTTGCCACGACTGGTTATTTCTTACCAGTTAGTCTCTTACCAGGTAAAAGTATTTAAGCACAAAAAAACTCAGACTAGTTTCGTCTGAGTTTTTCTTATGATCTTAAGTTTTTCAAAAGAGTTTGGGCTTTTTCTAAATTAAAAGTTTTTTCAGCAATCAAGCTTTCTACCAACTTAGGTGCTTCAGCCTCTGTGGCTCCTGCTAGAAGAGCCAAGGATTTTGCTTGTAGTTTCATATGTCCATGCTGAATCCCTGTGCTGACAAGAGCTTTAAGAGCTGCAAAGTTTTGTGCAAGACCAATTGACACGATAATTTGGGCCAATTCCTTAGCTGATGGATGACCTAGCAACTCATGGCTGAGGACTACACGAGGATTAAGACCAATTGATCCACCCTTGGTAGCAACTGGCATCGGCATAGTTAGCTCTCCTATTAGCTCTTCTGTTTCCAAATCCATCGTCCAACGACTAAGACCTCGATAAGCACCATCATGACTGGCATAGGCATGCGCTCCTGCTTCGATGGCACGCCAATCATTTCCTGTCGCAATCAAGAGAGCATCGATTCCGTTAAAGATTCCCTTATTGTGAGTAGCTGCTCGATAAGGATCTGCTTGAGCAAACTGGCTGGCTAAAACCATTTTTTCAGCTAGTTCACGCGCTTCATCTTTTTGGCGACTCAAATAACGAAAGGCAATCCGACAAGTTGCAGTTACTAGAGAATCTGTGGCATAGTTGGATAGAATTCCCATTAAACTTTGCCCTTGACTTAGAGCTTCTATGCTAGGTTTTAAAGCCTCTAACATGGTATTGAGCATATTAGCTCCCATGGCTTCCTGAGTATCCACATGGAGATAAACCACTAAAAAGTCAGCCTCACCAGAAATTTTCTCAACTGTTAGCTCTCTGGCTCCACCACCACGTTTGACAATAGATGGATAGGCTTGGTTTGCTTGTTCGAGTAGCTCTGCTTTCTGACTCAAAATAGCCTGACATGCTTTATCCCTATCTGGAACCTGATAAAGAGCTACTTGACCAATCATTTGACGTTGATGAACCTGAGCAGTAAAACCACCCGCACGTTTAATAATCTTACTAGCAAAACTAGCTGCAGCAACGACAGATGGCTCTTCGGTCACATAAGGAACTGTGTACTCTTGACCGTTTACCAACACTTCTGGAACTACAGAGTATGGAAGTGAGAAGGTCCCCACTACATTTTCACTCAGTTGGTCCGCAACTGCTATACTAAGATTTTCATTTTGCTCAAGACTTTCTTGGGCTTCCATAGAAGTAAGCGCCTGAGACTTAACGAACTCAAGGCGCTCTTGAATTGATTTTTTAGCAAATCCATTCCAATTTTTTTTCATTATTTTTCAACCTTGCTGTAGCGACGTTGGTGTTCTACAATCTCAACCAGAGCATAGTCCTGTCCTTCATAGCCTGACATGGTTGCAGAACCTGACTCATCCAAGTTTGCTTCCTCAAAGAAGATTCGTTCATAATCAGCTACGCTCAATGCTTGACGCTGGTCTAGCAATTCTAAGCGATTTTTCTGCAATTGCTGTTCATAGCCTTCAACCAATTCCACACTGAAGAACTCAGATACAGCACCGCTTCCGTAGCTATAGAGAGCTAGCTTGTCCCCTGCTTTGAGACTATCAGAGTTTTCAAGAAGAGACAAGAGTCCTAAAAAGAGTGAACCTGTATAGATATTCCCAACTTTTTGGCTGTAAATAATGGACTCATCAAAGTGTTTTTGAAGTAAATCCTTTTTCTCTTGAGGTAGAGATTTATCAAGAATTTTTTTCAATCCCTTGAGAGCTAGCTTTGGATATGGCAAATGGAAACAAATAGCTTCAAAATCATTCAAGTCGCAATCATAACGCTTTTGGTACTCTTCCCAAGTCGTTTTTAAGCTATCCAAATACTGCTGTGTTGAGTAGACTCCATTTACAAATGGGGTCGTTGAATAATTTGGACGCCAAAAGTCCATGATATCACGAGTCTGCGCAACGTTATCGTTGTTGAAGACCATAACACGTGGATTTTGACTAATCAACATGGCAACACAACCTGCTCCTTGAGTTGGTTCCCCAGGAGTTTCGACACCATATTTTGCAATATCACTAGCTAGTACCAAAACTTTTGATTTAGGAGAATTTTCTACGTGTAACTTAGCATAGTGAAGGGCCGCAGTTGCACCATAGCAAGCTTCTTTGATTTCAAAACTACGAGCAAAAGGTTGAATTCCAAGTAGACCGTGTACAAAAACCGCAGCCGCCTTACTTTGATCGACTCCAGATTCTGTCGCTACGATAACCATATCAATCTCTTGCTTCTCTTCTTCAGTCAGGATAGAATTTCCTGCACTGGCAGCCAAGGTCACAATATCCTCTGTTAAAGGAGCAATACTCAATTCTTTTAAAAGGAGTCCTTTACTCAATTTTTCAGGATCAGTTCCTCGAGCTTCTGCTAAATCTTGTAATTTCAAAACGTATTGACTGGTCGCAAAACCAATCTTATCAATACCGATTTTCATATTTACCTCTATTTTTATCATTCATTGTAAAAATTCGTTCACCTCTATTTTATCATAATTGAGGTCAAATGAGCGAAAAAAGACTTGATTCCCCAAATCAAGTTCATTTCTATCGTCGTACTCATGTTCTTTCAACCACTCTACCAACGAAAAAATCGAGTTTTAGCTAGCTCGATTCTTTTTGAGATAATAATACAACTTGAGTATGACTGTCCCACTTGCCATTCCTATTGAAATAACAAGGGCCAACATCATCACCAACATTGCACTGGCAATGGCGTTTCTATAGTCACCTGTTACAAAAAATGAAGTCGTCCGATAAGAGAGATAACCTGGTACCAGCGGAGCTAAAATCGCCAAAGCAAACACAACGGCTGGTGTTTTGTAGATAATACTCATAATCTGACTGATACAAGAACCAATTACAGCGGCAATAAAGGTCGCCAAAATAACATTAGTTGGTTCCTTGAGTATTAGATAGAGAAGCCAGATTGACATTCCCAAAACTCCACCAGGAATGAGCATAGAACGTTGGACGTTTAAAACGATTAAAAAAGTGATAATAGCTAGCAGACTAGCTAAAGCCTGCAATAAAAATGTTGTTAGAGTCATATTAGTTCATGAGTAGGAGGGCGACAGAGGTGCCTGCCCCTAAGGCAAGGGTAACCAGCAAGGATTCAAACATCTTGCTCATACCAGAGTTAATGTGATTGGTCATAATATCTCGAACAGCATTGGTCAGGGCAATTCCCGGTACAAAAGGCATGACCGCACCTGCAATGACCAAATCAGCTGTCGAAGGAAAGCCAGAATAGCGCGCCCAAAATTGTGCAATCAAACCAAAAACAAGAGCACCTGCAAAAGCTGTCATAAAGGGAATACGAATAAATTTTTCTACGTAAAGAGAACAGGTGAAAGCAAATATGGTTGCCACTCCTGCACCAATGGCATCGTAGACATTCCCCCCGAACATGATAGAGAAGAAGGGAGCACTAAGGGTCGCTGCAGCAGTTAGCTGAACATTGGTGTAGGGAGATGCCTTAGCATTTAATTGCTTAAGTTGAATAAAGGCTGTCTCCAAATCAAGCTGTCCTGATACAAGCTGCCGTGAAATCTGGTTGACATCACACACCTTCTCAATATTATAAGCAGAGGAGGTTACTCGTTTCATTCGAGAGATATTTGTATTTTCAATGGAGAAAAAAATAGCTGCAGGCATGGCCAAAACATTACAATCCATGATGCCTTGTGAATGAGCAATTCGAATCATGGTGTCTTCGACACGATAGATTTCAGATCCATTGCGAAGCAGAATTGTTCCTGCTAACATAATGACATCAATGACTGCATTCAGTTTTTTTGATTCGTCCATGTTCCCCTCCTTTTTAAACTCTTTTTATTTTATCATAAATTTTAAGGAAAAAAAATCTTTGTCACAAAAACTGTGACAAAGATTGATTAGTTCTCACCATTATGGTTCTCTGAAGGAACATTAGATGATGGAGCTGTAGTAGTCTGTGGTTCTCTAATCTGTGGTGTTGTCTCTCCACGATATGGATTTCCTTGTGAAGGATTTGTTGTCGTTGTTGTTGTTTTCGGTTTGTAGATAGAAATCTTGATACGAGTTGTATTCAAATCTACACCTTCACCTGGTTTTGGACTCTGACTAACCACAGTATCCTCAATAGTCCCTTCTGGTGCTGTAGAAACCTCTACCACTTCAATATTCGCCTCTTTAACACCGACTATCTGAATCAAATTATTCTTGGTAAATTCAAGGCTTGATCCAATATAACTTGGCATAGGAACGCTAGTTATCTTCTTGGCTACTGTCAAGGTAATCTCTGTCGCCTTACTAAGATCATAAGTGGTTCCTTCTGGCAAGCTCTGTTTCATAACAAGACCTGCCTCTGTTTCACTTGATTCTTCTTCTACAACCTTGATGAGATTTTTAGGAACTTTTTTCCCTTTCAACTCTGCAATGACGTCTGTAGAATTGCGTCCAATATAATTTCCAATCTTAAATGATTGCTGACCTGAAGAGATAATGAGATTGACTTTAATACCTTCTTTACGAGACGAACCAGCATCTGGATCCGTTCGAATCACTCGGCCTTCTTCTACCGTATCACTAGCTTCAGACTTTTCCTCGCCAATTTCAAAATTAGCTTTTTTAAGTTTTTCCTTAGCTTCTGCTACAGTTTGTCCTGCAACATTTGGAATTTCAACAGTTGCTGGTGTTTTGGATACTATCCAAAAGAGAGAAGCCAAAACAAGTATAAAGCTAGCCAAAAGCACTAAATACCTCGCTTTAAAACGACGCTTCTTGACTGGTTTTGCAACAGTTTCTTTACTAGTTGCCTTTTGAGTCGGCTTTTGGCTCTGAGGACTTTCTTCCTTTGGTTGCACTTTAGGAATCGCTGTTAAAGTAGATTGTGAAATTTTCGGTAAGGTTTTTGTGTCAACTTTACTTGTATCTTCAAATACCAGCTTTGGTTCATTTCGACGGTTATAAGAAAGACTGCTCAATAAGTCAACATACATCTCTGAGACAGTTTGATAACGGTCTGTCAACTTTTTAGCTGTCGCTTTTATAACAACGTTTTCCAAGGATTGTGGTACTGATGGGTTTTCTGCAATGACCGAAGGAAGTGGTTTTTGGAAATGCTGAAGTGCAATCGTAACAGCACTATCTCCATCATATGGAATATGACCCGTTAACATTTCAAAGAAAATAATTCCCATTGCATAAATATCACTCTGTATGGTCGCCTTAGAACCACGCGCCTGCTCAGGTGATAGATAGTGAACAGAACCCAACATGGAGTTGGTCTGTGTCAAACTGGTTTCTGCAAAGGCCACTGCAATCCCAAAGTCAGTAACTTTTGCGGTTCCATCAGGAGTCAAGAGTATATTTTGAGGTTTTAAATCACGGTGAATAATCCCCTTTGCATGCGCCAAACGCATAGCCAAGAGAATTTGACCCATGATACGAACAGCTTCCTCGTTTGATAGAGGGTAGTGTTCTTTGATATAACGTTTGAGGTCAAGCCCAGCTACATATTCCATAGCTAGATATTGTTGACCGTCTTCTTCACCGATATCCGTAATTCGAACGATATGAGGATGATCTAGGTCCGCCATCGCACGTGCTTCACGCTGAAAACGTGCAACAGCGATTGGATCCGTTTGGTAGTTGGTCCTCAGGACCTTCACCGCTACCTCTTCCCCATCCAGAATCAAATCTTTGGCCAGGTAGACATCTGCCATCCCGCCACGGCCAATTTGTTTGATAATCCGATATCGTCCGGCAAATATCTTGCCGATCTGGATCATTCTGATTCCTCCTCAATCGCAATCAAGGCAACAGTAATGTTATCAAGCCCTCCGGCATTGTTTGCAAAACGTACTAAGGTTGCCGCCTTGTCTTCAAGTGAAATATCACTTGTCACGATGTCATAGATTTCACTTCCTGAAATCATATTCGTGAGACCATCACTGTTCATAACGATATAGTCACCAGGTTCCAAGCTCACAATTCCTAAATCAGGTTGAATCTCATCTTTTTGTCCAATAGACTGGGTGATGATATTTTTTTGCGGATGCGCTTCAGCTTCTTCAGGTGTTAATTGACCTGCCTTGAGTAACTCATTGACTAATGAATGATCACTCGTTAATTGGTGGTACTCTTCTCCACGAACCAAGCCGATACGAGAATCACCAATATGAGCATAGATGGCTTGGTTATCAATGATTGCAAGGGCTTCTAGAGTTGTACCCATACCTTTATATGCTTCATCACGCCCCAATTGATAAATCTTTTGATTTTCAATTTCTAGGTGTTCTGCAAACCATTCACGAACTTCATTCACGGTATCGATCTGAGTATCTACCCAGGCAACACCTAAATCCGTTACTGCCATCTCACTGGCAATATTACCTGCTCGGTGTCCTCCCATCCCGTCAGCCAAGATAATCATCGTACGACCGGCACGGTTGACAAAAAGATTGACATAGTCTTGATTATTTGTACGTTTCTGACCCACATCTGTTAATAATGAAATCTCCATTGTGTCAGTTCCTTCCTAATTGGATATCTTACGAAATTGGCTGATAAAGAATCCATCACTTCCATATAATTCTGGAGTGATGAGGATGCAGCCATCTTTTAGGATATCCTTGCATTCGTGTTCTAGTTTAACCTGCTCGAACTCTGGATGACTTTCTAAAAATGCTTGAACCACTTGAAAGTTCTCCTCAGAGACAATAGTGCAGGTACTATAAGTTATTATACCACCTTTACGTAGCGTTTGACAAACACTACCTAATATTTCCAACTGAATTTCCTGTAATGACGCGAAATCAGCAGTGTCTTTGTTGTATTTGATATCTGGTTTCCGACGCAATAGACCAATTCCTGAGCAAGGGGCATCAACAAGAATCTTATCAAATTGATCCTTACCAAAAAACTCGTGAACCTTTCGGGCATCCAATTTTTGTGTTTGAACACGGTCTGCTACGCCTAAACGCTGGGCATTCTCTTGAATCAAAGTGAGTTTATGGTCGTAGAGATCCAGAGCTGTTACCCGACCTGTCGTGAGATAAGAGGCCATATGGGCTGTTTTCCCACCTGGAGCTGCACAAGCATCCAAAACCTGCTCCTCTCCTTGTAAATCAAGAGTTGGAGCAACCAGTTGACTAGACTCATCCTGAATGGTAATAGCCCCCTCTGCAAACAAGTCATGACCCGCAAAATGCCCCTGCTCTTTAACCAGACCAGAAGCTGATAAAGCAGAATCACTTGCATCAATCAGAGCTTTAATTTCCTCTTTTCGGCTCAAATCTGTCACCCGGATACTGGCTTTATTACGTTTTAATAGACTTTCAAAAATCGCTTGCGCCCGTTCTTCCCCGTACTCTTCCTTGAGCTTAGAAACTAACCACACTGGCAAAGAGTAGGCGATAGAATCACGCTTGTTCTTACGCTTGATACTAGCAATATCTGGCAAACCTTCTCGCAAGATACGGCGAAGGACTGCATTGACCAGTTTTTCGCTACCTTTTTTACGAAGTTTAGCCAGTTCCACCGCTTCATTGACCACTGCATGATCAGGAAGCTTATCCAAGTATTGGAGTTGATAGACGCTCATGAGAAGCAAAACATAGAGCCAGCTGTCTAGCTTGTCTCTATCCTCAATAAAGTGAGACAAATACCATTCTAAAGTTAGTTTACGGGTTACAGTCCCGTAAACAAGCTCTGTCACCAAACCTTTGTCAGTTGCTGACAGTTGACTTCCCTTGAGGTGTTTATTTAAGGCGATATTGGAGTATGCTTGATTGATAAAAACATCCTCTAACACTACTAGAGATAGATTTCTAGCCGTTTCTACTTTAGTCACCAAATCGTTCTCCTACAGCCAATGTCCGTCCAACTCCGTTGAGGAAGGAAGCAATGTCCATTTTAGGTTTTCCTGCTGGTTGAACCTGTTTGAGAGATAGAGCTCCTTCTGCCGTTGCGACAATCAATTCTTTCTTACCGATGGAGAGTATCTCACCCGGATTCCCCTGACCTTCTACAGGCAAAGCTTCATAGATTTTGAAGCGTTCTCCCTTGAGGAAGGTATGAGCAACTGGCCATGGATTCATCCCACGGATTTGGTTGAAAAGTTGACGGTTGGTCTTGTTCCAGTCCAATTTTTCTTCCTCTGGTTTAATATTTGGTGAGAAAGTTACTTGGTTTGGATCTTGCGGTTGAGGCTGAATTTCACCAGCTATATAATCAGGTAGAGTATCCAAAAGCAAATCACGCCCAACAATGGCCAATTTTTCGAACAAGGTACCAACATTGTCCTCGTCAGTAATGGGAATACTGCGACGAGAAATCATGTCCCCTGCATCCATCTCCTTGACCATTTCCATAATGGTTACTCCTGCTTCTTCATCACCTTGAATCAAGGCATAATGGATAGGAGCTCCACCACGGTGCTTTGGAAGAAGCGAAGCATGAACGTTGACTGCAAAATCCATGCTATCAAGGAGTTTACTTGGGAGAAATTGTCCAAAAGCTGCAGTCACAATCCCGTCAGCTCCCAAATTCATGATAGCTTCCATTTCTGGACTACCTGATAATTTTTCTGGTTGGTAGATAGGTAGGCCTGCCTCTTTGGCAGCTTGTTTCACTGGGGTTTCCTGGATAACTTTTTTACGGCCGACAGCACGATCTGGCTGAGTTACAACCGCTACAATCTCGTAGCGGTCATCTGACAAAAGCCCCTTTAAAACAGTTGCTGAAAAATTGGGAGTTCCCATAAAGATTAGTTTTGTCATCTTTTCTCCTTCTATAAAAATTGTTGCGGTTCGTGGTCAATACTGAGACGAAGTTCGCTATTTTCACGTTCTTGAGTTAGAGCTAAGACCTGATTAAGGGTAGAAGCCAACTCATCTTCTAAACGGTATTTAATCAAAATTTGGTAGTGGTAGAGGTTATGAGTACGAGCGATAGGTTTTGGCGTCGGACCTAGAATTACACTAGCATCCGATAAACCTGACCGCAAAATCTCCATGACTTGATAAGCACGTCTAAGAACCTCTTCTTCTTTTTTATGAGATAAGGTGATTCCAATAGTAAAATAATAAGGTGGATAACCCAACTGACGTCTAATGCCCATTTCATAGGCATAGAAACCTTCGTAGTCCTGATCCTTGGCGAACCGAATGGCATAATGCTGAGGATTATAGGACTGAATCAAAACCTGACCTGCCTTTTCAGCACGACCGGCGCGACCTGCCACCTGGGTCAAGAGTTGGAAGGTTCTCTCAGAAGAACGGAAATCAGGCAGGTTCAAGGCTGTGTCCGCATTGAGAACACCAACCAAGGTCACATTTGGAAAATCCAAGCCCTTGGCAATCATCTGGGTTCCTAGCAATATGTCCGCTTCACCATTGCCAAATTGTTCAAGTAAAGCTTGGTGACTGCCCTTTTTACGAGTTGTATCCACATCCATGCGTAGAATGCGTGCCTCTGGAAAGAGTTCCGCTAGCTCATCATAAGCCTTCTGTGTCCCCGTTCCATAATAGCGAATGCTACGACTCTGACAGTTTGGACAGACATGTGGAATTTCCTTCGTAAAACCACAATAATGACAGTTCATAGTCTTAGTATCCATATGCAGCGTCAAGGAAATATCGCAGTTTGGACAGGTATCCACGGTCCCACATTCCCGGCACATGACAAAGCTAGAATAACCACGACGATTGAGCATGAGAACAACCTGCTCTTTTTTATCCAGTCGATCTTGAATTGCCTCAATCAGTGGTGGTGTAAAATTTGATGTTTCATTCTGCCCGATGTAATCACGGAAATCAATCAGTTGAACCTCAGGAATACTTGCTAAAGGATTGGCCCGTTGAGTCAGACGTAGATGTTGATAAACACCCTTACCAGCACGCGCACGGCTTTCTAGACTTGGTGTTGCAGAACCAAGGACTAGGGCAGCTTGATTGTACTGGGCACGTAAAAGAGCCACATCTCTAGCATGATAACGCGGATTACTATCTTGCTTGTAGCTAGCCTCATGCTCTTCATCGATAATGATAACACCTAGATTTTTCAAAGGTGCAAAAATAGCAGACCTGGCCCCAACAACTACCTGAGCATCTCCACGCTCCACCTTGCGCCACTCATCATACTTTTCACCATTGGACAAGCCTGAGTGTAGGATGGCAACTTGCTCACCAAAACGAGCAATAAAGCGCTCTGTCATTTGAGGTGTCAGAGAGATCTCTGGAACTAGAACGATCGCTGTTTTTCCCATGTCCAAGGCACCTTGGATAATCTGCAAGTAAACCTCGGTTTTCCCACTTCCAGTGATTCCTTGTAGAAGAAATGGAGGATGTTGCTTCCCAATCGCTCCAACAACCGCCTCACAGGCTTGTTTTTGCTCTGGGTTTAACTCTAAGGCTTGATTTGACTCGATTCCTTCAAAGTAGGTAGCTGAACGTTGAACTTCCTTTTGAAGAATCGTCAAAGCTCCCTGTTCCACAAAGAAGTTAACTTGTTCCCGTGAGTAATGTTCTAACAAAGCAGCCAAAGGAGTACTTTCTGGATGTGCTAATAAATAATCTCGCAGTTCCAATTTCTTCTTGGCACGGTTTGAGATTTCTAGCTTTTCTAATTTGTCAAGATTCACTTGAATCCAAGACTGTGTTTTAACCTTCTTCTGGTCTATAGCCTGATACTCTAACTTCAAAAGTCCTTTGCGAGTCAATCGCATCATCTCGGCCTGCTTTTCTAAGTCTAGAGATGAAAATGCTAAGGACTCTTGCGATCCAAACAAACGGTCTCTGTCTTTCTGACTCAAGCCTTCCAGAGGATAGAGGATTTTATCATAGCTAGAATTCAAAAATCCCGGAAGCATAGCTTTTAGAATAGAAATCTTGTATGAAAAAACTGACTTACGTAGTTCTTCGGCTAGCCAGAGTTGTTCCTCCGTTAAGACAGGAGAAAAGTCCAGCACCTCAGCAATTTCTTTCAAGTCCTCATCTGCCACATCTACATCAGATTCTTGTTCCATTCCAAGAACAATTCCCTGAATCAAGCGATTGGCCTTCCCAAAAGGCACATGAACCCGCATACCAACTTCCAGCATGTCTACAAATTCCTCAGGGACCTTATAACTGTATGGTTGGTCCGTCTGCATCAAGGGAACATCCACAATGATTTTTGCAATAGCCATATCCTCACCTCCTTCTCTACTTAAATTCTTTTAATTGATTGAGTATTCTTGCAATAGAAAAAATAAGATTGAGTCCCCCCAACCTTAAATTTTTTCACCTTCTTCTTTTTCTTTCGCGATTTGCTCTTTGATTTTCTTTTCTTCTTCTTCTCTCAAGCGTCTTTCTTCTTCGATACGACGACGAACAGCTTCGCGTTTTCCTTCTGGATCTGGATGGATAATGACATTTCCAGATTCAATTTCTTCTAAAGCACGGAGAGTAGCTTTTTCAGATTTGAATTCTTGAGTTGGAGGTGCTCCAGCTTCCAATTCGTGAGCACGTTTTGCTTCCAAGATTACGAGTGAATATTTTGATGGCACCTTATCAAGCAAGGTATCAATAGAGGGTTTAAGCATCATTTGTTTGTACCTGTTTTCTATAGTTTATCGAATAGTCGGAGACTTTGGTAGCATATCCTGATAATGACCGATAACACGATCCACACGGAAATGTTCAGCTTCAATCACACGTTTGACACGTTCTGCAGCAAGAGGAACATGGTCATTGACAATGGCATAGTCATACTCACGCATCAAAGCAATTTCTTCTTTGGCTTTTTCGATACGCTGGGCGATCACTTCTGCACTATCTGTACCACGGCCTACGAGACGGTCTTGCAATTCTTCCAAATCTGGTGGTGTCAAAAAGATAAAGACAGCATCTGGAACTTTTTTCTTGACCTGGAGAGCTCCCTGAACTTCGATTTCAAGGAAAACATCAATGCCCTTATCAAGGGTTTCATTGACATAAGTCAGAGGAGTACCGTAGTAGTTGCCCACATACTCTGCATACTCTAACATCTGTCCTTGACGGATCAATTCTTCGAATTCTTCACGCGTACGGAAGAAATAGTCAACTCCGTCTACTTCACCTGGACGTTGCGCCCGTGTTGTCATAGATACAGAATATTGGAATTGGTTTTCAGAACTCTCAAAAATTTCTCGTCTAACCGTTCCTTTTCCAACTCCTGAAGGACCTGAAAAAACGATTAGTAAGCCACGGTCTGCCATGATGTCTCCTTTGGATAGTTTGTGAAATGCTTTGGAAATTCATTCAGAATTCTCTTTGTGAAGGCATTTCTGCTTACTACAATCTTTCTATCTAGTGTAACAAAAAAGCAGTAATTTTTCAACTGCTCTTTCTTATTTATTTTGCATAATCAACTGCACGAAGTTCACGAATCACGGTTACCTTGATATTTCCTGGGTAATCGAGGTTGCTTTCGATTTTCTCACGAACTTTGTGAGCTAAGATTGTGACCTTATCGTCCTTGATTTGACCTGGATTTACCATGATTCGGATTTCACGACCAGCTTGAAGGGCAAAGCTATTTTGAACTCCTTCAAAGCTATTTGCAATCTCCTCTAAGTCATGGAGACGTTTGATGTAGCTTTCAAGTGATTCGCTACGAGCTCCTGGACGGGCTGCACTTAAGGCGTCCGCTGCAGCAACGAGAACTGCGATTACACTTTCAGGCTCTACATCACCATGGTGACTAGCAATGGTATTGATCACAACTGGGTGTTCCTTATACTTGCGAGCCAATTCTGTACCAATCTCAACGTGGCTACCTTCTACCTCACGGTCAATGGCTTTACCAATATCGTGAAGGAATCCTGCACGGCGGGCAAGAGCTGCATTTTCACCAAGTTCGCTAGCCATAATACCAGCCAACTTAGCCACTTCGATTGAGTGACGCAAGACATTTTGTCCGTATGAAGTACGGAACTGCAGGCGACCCATGATCTTCATCAAATCAGGGTGAAGGTTTGGTGCACCGATTTCGTAGGCTGCAGCTTCACCATATTCACGAATTCTGTTATCAATTTCTTGACGGTTTTTCTCAACCAACTCTTCGATACGAGCTGGGTGAATTCGTCCATCCTTGAGCAAGGTTTCCATCGTCATACGGGCAATCTCACGGCGGATAGGATCAAAACCTGACAAGGTTACCACTTCTGGCGTATCATCAATGATGACATCAACCCCTGTCAAACTTTCAAAGGTACGGATATTGCGACCTTCACGACCGATGATACGACCTTTCATAGTATCATCAGGCAGATGAACTGTCGAGTTGGTAGACTCAGCTACATACTCACCAGCAATTCTCTGCATGGCTTGGGACAGGATATCCTTAGCAAGCTTATCTGAACGTTCCTTGACTTCTTGCTCCGCCTCACGAATGCGGCTAGCAATTTCCTTGGTCAAGTCTTCTTCTGTTTGAGCTAAGATGATATCTTTTGCCTCTGACTGAGTCAGACTTCCGACACGCTCTAGTTCTGCTTGCTTTTGCTTTTCAATTTCCTCTAGTTGCTCTTCACGTGCATCAAGGTTTTTTGCTCTATCAGAAATACTTTGTTCTTTTTGTTCAAGTGTTTTTTCTTTGTTCGTCAAATTATCGTCTTTACGGTCAAGGCTCGTAGCTCTCTCCGTCAAACGACTTTCGATTTGCTTGAGTTCTTGACGCTCCGACTTAAATTCAGCGTCCACTTCTTCGCGGTATTTTCTGGCTTCCTCTTTAGCCTCCAATAGTGCTTCTTTTTTAAGGGATTTGCTTTCGCTCTTGGCTTCATTTAGTAATAAATCCGCTTCGCGCTCAGCTTGTCCTCGTAAATTAGTTGCTTCTTGTTCAGCATTTAAAAGCATCAACTCTGCAGCCTCTTGTGATGATTTCATCTTGACTGAGATGCTGACATATCCAATGACTAAACCAATGATGACGGCAAAAACAACTATAACAATTGTCATAATTTCCATGTTTTTACCTCAATTTATTTGTTTATCTGAATGACATACATTCTTATACATTTTACCACAAAAAAATATTTTTAACAAACCTTAAATGGAAGTTGTTATAGTTATTTTTAGGAGCATTATCTTCATTTTCCTTAGTAAAATAAGCTTCTTAAACCTAACTATTTTTTTAAAGAAATTTTTTATAAAAAATAAGAAAAAAGTCTACCTTTCAGTAGACTTAGTTAGTTTCAATTCTGATTGGCACTCGGCCGAAATTCTGTTCTGCTATACTAGGGTGTCCCAGTTGATAGATTTGGTCTGCCTTTTGGGTTATGGCATCCCAGGGTTCTTTACCGATTCGGCTGACGAGATTGACCTGCTCCCTGAGAGCTTTAAGGTGTTGTCTGCCTTTTTCGGTAAAACCAAGGACGTGAATACCTTCTGGCCAGTCACTTTCTCTAGCCTGCACCAAGATATAGGCCAAGAGGCGTCGCACACGCGCCTTGGTGTAGCGTTTGGTAGCCACTAACTCAACCAATTCCTCAATAGATTTTGCTATTTTGATGGCTTCCTTAATACGTACAGCCATCTCTTGATTGACCTGATAAATAGTACTTAAATCTGGATTTGACAAGATTTGATAGCGTAAAAGTGAAAAATAATCTTCCCAGCTCACCTTACTAGCATTTTCAAAGAGATTAACAGAAGGCATAAAGCGTTCTAAGAAACCTTGATCTGTTTGGTGCTGACGGATGGCTGTCGCCGAAGCAAAGTCCACATCCTTGTCCACAGAATGATATCCTGCTCCCTGACGTTGAATTGGATGAAGTTTGATATTTCTTCCAGCAACTGCCTTGGCGTAGGCAAGAGCTAAGACATGATTGGGCGTATCACCCGAAAAATCAAGACCTGCAAATTCCTTCCACATGGCTTGGGTTTTCTGAGGGTAGGAGAGTGAATCAGGTAGATTGTCCACAAAATTCTCCATCTCTTGACTACGCTCTGCATATAAGTTAGCAATTTTCTGGTAATCTAGAACTTCCTCTGTCCCAAAAGCTAGGCTGTCAATTCCCAAACGAGCCAAGAGTTCAACAGCACCTTGACCGAAAAAATCTGCCGCCTGAACACTGACTAAAAATGGCAATTCTACTACCAAGTCTGCTCCATTCTCTAGTGCCATTTGAGCCCTTGTCCACTTGTCCACGATAGCAGGCTCTCCACGCTGCATGAAATTCCCAGACATGGCAACGATTTTCAGCCCATCCGCCTGTTCTAGCAGGTATTTATGGCCATTATGAAAAGGATTGAACTCCGCTATAATACCTGTAATGGTCATGATGTTCTCCCTTTCTAATGACGAAATCTACGATACCACTCAGGCAATCTCCCTCTCCAGTTAAGCCATTGTTTTTCTCCTACTGGAAGGATTTCTGCTAGTTGTTCATTACTATAATTCTTTTGCAGTTCAGGATAAGCTATCAACATCGTTGGTCTATGGCATCCGGCAACCGTCATTGGCCATGTTCCATACATTAGCATATGTCGGATATCATCCTCCGATTTTATTTCATTTACTAACATATCAAAAAGTTTCTTAGACATATCGTAAACAACTAACTCTGAAAATACGGTTCCTTCTTCCTGAACATAAAAATATTGCCCATCTTTTTCCCAAAGCGTTCCATTTTGACGGATACGATTAAACTGCGATACTTCTTCCCAAGAATATTTTGATCGAACCATATCAACCTCCTACTTCTGTGCCACAAAAAACCAACGAGTACTGGTTTCTGTAGGCTCCTTATCCTCAAAGTCAGCATAAAGCTTGAAGGACTTAAAACCAGCTTGTTCTAGCAAAATATCATAGGTCAAGACTTCGTATGTTCGCTCCTCATGCACTTCATCGTGACGACTAAAAGAACCATCCGCTTCCTTGATAAAAAAGGTCAACTCATGCACGATAGAATGTGGTGCTGCATCCTCGTAGGTATCCCAAAGCATGGCAAAGTCTTCTGCATTTTCATGGTAAGAATAGCCTGGAAAAACTTCATCTGTCTGGTAAGTCGAATGCACATCAAAGATAAAGACCCCGTCCTCATTGAGAGCATTATAGACTTCTTTAAAGACATCCCCTACTTCCACCTCATCCTGCATGTAGCAGATAGAATCGGAATAACAGGTCACAAAGTCGTATTTACCAGCCTTGGACAAATCCAGCATATTGCCTTCCATAAAACCAATCTTTTGCTTGGCTGATGCCGCTCTCTTCTCAGCAATCTTCAACATGTCCGCGCTCAAGTCCAGTCCAGTCACTTCAAAACCAGCCTGAGAAAAGCGCACTGACTGGATGCCTGTCCCACAAGCCAGCTCCAAGAGTTTCTTTCTCTCCTTAGTCTTGGGCAAATGACGGAGGGAAAAATCCGTCCATTTATCGTATAAACTATCATCCATCACAGCATCGTAAACAGCCGCAAAGGTTTCGTAAGTTGCCATAATCATGATACCAAGAGCCTCCATGGCAAACACCACTCGCCCTATACCTTTCTATCTTTTTTTCTAAAATAAGCAAAGAAACCCAGTTGACTGCAACTGAGTTCAATTGTAACACTATAGTCTTTTCGTTTGCTTTTAGTACTAGGCAACGAATTGCAGGCATAACTAGAGTTAGGCAAAATGAGTTAACGCCGTAATAAAAGATAAAGGAAAAGACTATAAGGTTTCAGATAAATCTACTGATTCTGCCTCATGCCATAGTTTTTCTAGGTTATAGTGGGCACGCATTTCTTCTGAGAAGATATGCACAACGACTCCACCAAGGTCTAGCAAGACCCAGCCTCCAGCTGCATCACCTTCAACATGGCTACCTTTAAAGCCAGCTTGAGCTACTTTTTCACGGATATTTTCAGCGATAGCATCCAACTGACGGCTATTCATTGAGCTCGTGATGACAAAGTAATCTGTCACACTGGTCAATTCTTGTACGTCAAGTGCGAGGATGTCCTCGGCACGTTTCTCATCAGCCGCTTTCACGACTAGTTCTAGTAATTCTTTTTCGTTCATTTAGTCCTCTTTCAAATAGTGCACATAGGCGTTATAGGTTTCAAGGGTTTGGGGATAGATAGGCAATCCCTGGCGAGCCAAATGTTCCACAGTGCGAGCTGTTTCATAGGCTACTGCCTTATTGAGTGACAAACTTGCAATCTCACGCGCCTGGTCCACCCCTGGAAAAGCACGATTATGCTCGATGTAGTCTGCGACGTAGATAACCTTATCAAGGTCCGTCATCTGGCCAGCTCCAACTGTATGAATTTCAATAGCTCGCAGGATTTCAGAATCTTGTAAATCCAAATCTTCCTGAATCTTGTAGATACCGACCATGCCATGCCAGACATTATTGCCCCAGTTTTTAAGATCAGGGTCCATCTGATAACGGTCTATCAAGTCTAAAAACTCTTGATCTGATAGCTTTTTAGCATAGTCATGAAGGAGACCTGCCAAACCAGCTTTCTCAACATCCACACCAAAGCGCTGAGCCAATTCTATGGCTGCACGCTCTACACCCAGACAATGGGTTAGACGTTTCTCGGGTAGAAGCTCTGCCATTTTTCCCAACAATTCTTCACGCGAACAGTTGATATAGTCTTGGTATGCCAATCAGTAAAGCCCTTCTTTCTCGATATAGTCTAGCACTGGTTTGGGTAGGAGAAAGTTAGGGGTGCGACCTTGAGCGATGAAATCACGTACCATACTGGATGAAATATCCATGAGAGGCACATCCACCCAGATGACTGGATAAGAAGTCCCAGCCTTGTATCGTGGTCGCTGAACTCCTACAAACTGAACGAGGTCGACCAGTTCATCAATTCTATACCATTTGGGTAAATAGTCTACCATGTCAGCACCGATGATAAAGTAATAATCTGTATCTGGATTCTTCTCTGTCAGAATCTTCATGGTGTCGTAGGTGTAGGAAATTCCCTTACGCTCCAGCTCGATTTTCTCAATAGCTAAACCTTCGATTCCATCGATAGCCAATTCAAGCATCTTGAGGCGGTGGTGTTCAGAAATGGTTTCCTTTTTGTCTACGTGAGGTGGTTGGTATTCAGGCATAAGCAGAACTTGATCCAATCCCAACTGTTGGCGCACTTGGTCTGCGACGATAAGGTGGGCATTGTGAACAGGGTTAAAATTTCCCCCTAAGATTCCAACTTGCTTACGTTTTTTATCCTTGATTTCTGGCTCTAACTCCACTTTTGTAAAGGGAGTTAATAATTCGATTGCCATAGGCTAATCTCCTTTAGTCTTCTGTAAAAACAGTTTTTTGGAGTATATTTTTAGATTTCTTTAACTTTTTTTGAAATCTTACGATTTTCTTTCTTGCTTGATTGTTTATACAAAATCAAGATACGCCCAATTTTTTGTACTGTATCCACACCGATTTCTTCTTCCAAGATTTCAGCTACTTCGTGGATGTTTTCATCTGTGTTTTGCAAGAGAGTAACCTTGATCAATTCGCGGGCATCAAGTGCCTGACGAACGCTAGTTTTGATTTGGTCGTTGAGTCCATTTTTCCCGATTTGAATAATGGGTTTGAGGGTGTGTGCCTGGCTGTTGAGGAAGGCACGTTGTTTCGATGTTAATGACATAATTTCTTCCTTTTTGATAGTTATTTTAGGTGGTGGGGGACGGTCGGAACTAATTTCCAAAGATTTCATCTTTGAAAAATGGATTTCCTGACCTCACAATTGAGCCTAGGTCTCAATTGCGCCCCTTGCCAATCTATAGATTGGCAATCACACCACGGCAATAACTATCTCTACATGAGCTCACTTTGTTCGCTCAGTGATTTTATTTTAAATAATTGCTTTTCGTGTGACGACGGCGACGCCTTCTGGTGCCCATACGGCTACTTTGGCAGTTCCTGTTACACGAATCCAGCCTAGTCCTGAGATAACTAAGTCTGTCTTGTCTTTGATATTAAAGACATGCTCTACAAGTTTTGGAAAATCTTCTTTTTCCTTGCTATTTGGTGGTGTAAGGAGGGTTCCAAGGTGCTTTTCGTAAAAGTCACTCGCTCCTTCAAGCTTGGTACGATGAAGTTTGAGTTCATTGTCAAAGAAAGCTGTGAAACCTTGCTTTTCTCCTGCAATGAAATCAAAACGTCCCAAACCACCTAAAAAGAGAGTTTGCTCAGGATTGAGCTGGTAGGTTTTAGGTTTGATTTCCTTTTTAGGACTGACATACTTGAGGTTTTTGGCTGTCAAGTAGTGGGCCATCTGATGACGATGGATAATTCCCGGTGTATCATAGATATAAGAACCATCATCAAGTGGGATCTCAATCTTATCTAAGGTTGTCCCTGGGAAACGTGATGTTGTGATGACATTCTGGTCACCCGTAATTTCCTGGATAATGGCATTGATAAGAGTTGATTTTCCAACATTGGTAACCCCAACTACATAGACGTCACGACCCTTACGATAGTGCTCAATTTTATCAATGACTTCCTTGATAGCATACTTGTTTTGGGCTGAAGTCAGAACGACGTCAACAGGACGTAGACCTTCTTCATGGGCACGTTCCATGAGCCATTGACTAATCTTACCAGCCTTAACAGACTTAGGAAGGATGTCTTTTTTATTTCCAACCAAGAGAACATCGTTGCCTGATACAAAGCGAGGCAATCCTGGGATAACAGAACCATTAAAGTCAAAGATATCAATCACATTGACCACCAAGGCATCACTGTCTCCTACCTCGTGCAAGAGTTTTAGGAAATCATCATCCGTCAACTGGACATCTGTGATTTCATTGTAATGACGAAGACGGAAACAACGTTGGCAATAAACTTCACCAGTTTCCAAACCTTTTTTGAGTGCTGACTGAGGTGTAAAACCAAGACCAGTCTTATCTGTCGTCTGAATGGTTGCTCCACAGCCAATACAGAGAATTTCTTCCATAGTTAGATTCCTTTTTTATATGTGATAGGACCGTACTTTTCAGTGATTTTTTTCATGACACGGCGCTCACGAGCTCTGTTAATCTGTGTTTTGATAGAGTCGTGCTGCACCAAGGGCTTGACCAAAATCGAACGAATCCCTGCTCGGTGAGCAGCTCGAATATCCGTCATGAGTTGATCCCCAACCATGACCACTTCGTTTTTCTCATAGTGGAATTCCTTCATGGCGCGGTCAATCCCGAAAGTAAAGGGCTTCAAAGCCCAATAAACATAGTCAATCCCAAATTTTTCAACTGCACGTTGAACCCTTTTTTTAGAGTTATTGGACACCACGATGATACGAATACCTGCATCACGAAGGTCATGTAACCACTGTTTCATTTCTGGAGTCCCATCAGGATTATTCCAAGCAATCAGAGTGTTGTCCAAATCCACCAAAACAGCTTTGATCCCTTGGTTTTTCAGGCTTTGGACTGTCAAATCATAAACTGCTTCCACAGCAAAATCTGGCATGTAATTTTCAATCGCCATTCTGGCTCCTTCTCTTTTATTTTCTAGTAATTTTCTTCAGCCATTGAGATAAGGCCGCCCATAAAATCAAGCTAGCCATTAGGATATAAATCCAAGCATTTGGCTCTTCTGTAAATGGTAGAGGAACATTCATTCCGAAGAAACCTGTAATAACCGCAAGTACTGCTAGTAAGACGGAGATAATAGTCAAAACTGTCAAACTATCATTCAGGTTATTGTTTAGGATGTTGTTGTAAGAAGATGAGAGTTGTTGCAAGACTTGAGAAATCAAGTCTGTCATAGACACCAACTGATGGGCTTCAATCATTGCATCATCAAACTGCTCTCGTTCGACTTCATTAAATCTCCGATAAAGAGCATGGCCCTGGATATGTTCCAAGAGGAGTCGATTTTGTTTTGCCGCTGCTGTTAAGTAAACCATACCAGTCTCCAAGTCAGAAAGAGCAAAGAGGTTTTTCTTGGTTGTTCTCTGACGAAGTAAGCTGTTGACTTCATCTTTACTCTTATCCATCTTTTCAATGATTGGATAATAGGCGTTACTAATGATTTCTAGACTAGCAAAAAGAAATTTGTAAATAGAAAGCGACTCATGGCTATCTAGATAAGCTAACATCTGATCAATGACATAAGCATTCTTATGGTTGCTGATGGTAATCATTCGTTTGTTTTCAACGATAAAGGTCATGGGAATCGCTTCATAGTAATCCTTGTCCTTTTCTAAGTCCAGAACATTGTAGATAAAGGTCACAGTCCCATTCTCACGGTTGTAATCCATGTGGGCACGTTCATTTTTATCCAGCGCATATTCGATGGTTTCCTTATCCAATCCGTAGATTTCAGATAAATCTTCAAGATTTTTAATTTTTTCTACATCTAGATTAATCCAAACACAACCATTTCCTAATTGCTCATCTAAAAACATCGTTTCTCCTTTACCAAACTCCCTCTATTGTACCACAAATCAAGTAAAATTTCAGTTCAATTCGTCTCTTGAAAAATTGCTAACCACAGTAATATTACGGTTGGGAACAAAGTGGAGAGCCTGGTCTTCACCTCTTAGTTGAGTGGTTCGAATTCCGACACTAACTACTTTTCCCGATACAGTAATGGGACCATTTGTCAAAACAACTTCATCTCCTACATCCAACTGGCGTTCAAAGAGAATAAAGAAGCCATTGATAACATCTGATAAGAAGCCCTGCGCCCCCATACCAATTGCAACTCCGGCAATCCCAGCACCAGCTAGTAAACTGGATACAGGAAGTCCTAGGATAGACAAAATGCAGTAAACTAAAAAGAAATAAAGGGTGTAATTAAAAATATTTTCTAATAAACGCGAGATTGTCTTTTGTCGTCCTGCATCACGATTTGAATACTTAAGTGAAGGCTTGACAATTTTCTTGACAGCTGCGTGGAGAAGCTGTTTAGCTATGTAAAATAGCACAAATAAAATTAAAAGAGAAATCACTTTCGTTAAAAGATTCTCAAATACCGTTGTTAAATCTAGCTTATTAAAATAACTTTTAAAAAATTCTTGCATGTAAAACTCCTTTCTAATTATTATACCACAAAACGAAGTTGTGTCTGGCTTCATAAATATTCATTCTGCCTATACTATTATTAGATTCACTTGATTTCAAAACATATTTATACTATAATCAAACCACTACATGGAGAACAAATTATTTTCTCAATAACTCTCTTGGAATAGACCTTTCTACCTCACCTACTACTATAACTTTAAAGCATTTATCTCAAGGAAAGTATTCTATGTCTATCACACAACGCACTCTTAAACTAGTCCTAGCAACTTGTTTTGCTTGTTTACTAGCCTACTTTTTTGATTTGTCATCAGCTGTTTCAGCTGGTATCATTGCTATCTTGAGTCTTTCTGATACTCGAAGAAGCACGATCAAGCTAGCCCGCAATCGTCTTTTTTCAACTCTTCTAGCTCTCTTAGTTGGTGTTATTGCCTTTCAACTAACTGGTTATCATATCTGGAGCTTTGGACTTTACTTAGCAATCTATGTTCCTCTAGCCTATAAACTGGGTTGGGAAATTGGAATCACTCCTAGTAGCGTTCTGGTCAGCCATCTCTTAATCCAACAATCAACAACACCAGCACTTTTACTGAATGAGCTCTTACTCTTCCTAATCGGTACTGGATTTGCACTTCTGGTCAATCTCTACATGCCTTCACGTGAAAAAGAAATTCAACATTATCATACGCTTGTTGAAGAAAAACTCAGAGATGTTCTTCTACGGCTTTCTTACTATCTGAAAAGAGGAGATGGCCGTAATCAGGCTCAACTTGTAAATGAACTTGATCAATTGCTTGAGGATGCTCTTAAGCTAGTTTACCTCGATCACTCTGACCATCTCTTTCACCAGACAGATTATCATATCCACTACTTTGAGATGCGACAAAGACAAACGCGTATCTTAAGAAATATGGCTCAACAAATCAACACATGCCAACTAGCAGCTAGTGAGAGTTTGATTGTCGCTCAGCTCTTTTCAAAAACAGCTAGCCAATTGAGTCAAACAAATCCAGCCTATAACTTATTGAATGATATTGAGAGCTACCTAGAGGTGTTTCGCAAGCGATCTCTCCCTAAAACTAGAGAAGAGTTTGAGACACGGGCAACCCTATTACAACTCTTTCGTGAATTAGAACATTTTATCCAGATAAAAGTAGATTTCTACAACCGTTATTCTGACAAAAACAGTAACAAATAAAAACTTCTATCGGCAACTGAGTTGCTGATAGAAGTTTTTTGTTATGAATAGATTTAATTTTCGCGCTTCTTTCGAATCGACATGAGACTGATATCTCTCAAACTAAAGTAAGTAAGAGCCAGCATTCCCAATGTAATAAAGATTTCTGCTGGAAGTTGGAAAATCTGTAGGGCAGACAAGAGCAACAAGATTACGAGGGCAACAAGTCCAAAGACTAATATTACAACGTTGACCGTCCCCTTGATACTTTGAGGTGTCGCAAATACATAGAGTAGTAATAAGAGTATCCCTATGATTAAATAGACCATCTTTATCTCTTTCTAGCTCTTATTCAGCTGATTTTTTCTTTTTGTTTGCTTTCTCACGCTCTGCCTTGTTGAGGATTTGCTTACGCAAACGGATAGATTCAGGTGTTACTTCCATGTATTCATCATCGTTCAAGAACTCAAGTGATTCTTCAAGTGTCAAGATACGAGGAGTTTTGATAACCGCTGTTTGGTCCTTAGTAGCAGAACGAACGTTAGTCATTTGTTTTGCCTTCGTGATATTAACAGTCAAGTCATTTTCACGAGAGTTTTCACCGATGATCATTCCTTCGTAAACCTCAGTACCTGGGTTGACAAAGATAGTACCACGTTCTTCGATAGACATGATAGAGTAGGTTGTAGCCTTACCAGCATCGATCGAAACAAGGGCACCACGGTGACGTCCGCCAATTTCCCCTGGAATCAATGGCAAGTATTGATCGAAGGTATGGTTCATAATCCCGTAACCACGAGTCATTGACAAGAACTCAGTTGAGTATCCAATCAAACCACGCGCAGGAACTAGGAAGACCAAACGAGTTTGACCATTACCAGTTGAAATCATATCCAACATTTCACCCTTACGTTCAGAAAGGCTTTGGATAACAGATCCTTGGTATTCTTCTGGTGTGTCGATTTGCACGCGCTCAAATGGCTCACACTTCACACCATCGATTTCTTTGACGATAACTTCTGGACGAGATACTTGAAGCTCGTAACCTTCACGACGCATAGTCTCGATGAGGATTGACAAGTGCAATTCCCCACGTCCTGAAACTGTCCACTTATCTGGTGAGTCTGTTGGATCTACACGAAGAGATACGTCTGTTTGCAATTCTGCTTGAAGACGCTCTTCAACCTTACGAGAAGTCACCCATTTTCCTTCACGACCAGCAAATGGTGAGTTGTTAACCAAGAAGGTCATTTGAAGAGTAGGTTCGTCGATGTGAAGAACTGGAAGAGCTTCAACTGCATCTGTTGGAGTGATTGTTTCCCCAACGAAGATATCTTCCATACCTGATACGGCAATCAAGTCACCAGCCTTAGCTTCTTGGATTTCACGACGTTCCAAACCAAAGAAACCAAAGAGTTTTGTAACACGGAAGTTCTTGGTTGTACCATCCAATTTAGAAAGAGTAACTTGGTCTCCGACCTTAACAGTACCACGGAAGACACGTCCGATACCGATACGACCAACGAAATCATTGTAGTCCAAGAGTGACACTTGGAATTGAAGTGGCTCATCTGAGTTATCGATTGGAGCTGGAATGTGGTCAATAATGGTATCAAAGATTGGCGCCATAGTCTTTTCTTGGTCTGCTGGATCATCTGACAATGAAGATGTTCCGTTGATTGCTGAAGCATAGACTACTGGGAAGTCAAGCTGATCATCATCTGCACCAAGCTCGATGAAGAGTTCCAAAACTTCATCCACTACTTCTGCTGGACGAGCTGATGGTTTGTCAATTTTATTGATAACGACGATTGGGACAAGGTCTTGTTCCAAAGCTTTTTTCAATACGAAACGAGTTTGAGGCATAGTACCTTCGTAAGAATCCACTACTAAGACTACACCATCAACCATTTTCATGATACGTTCAACTTCTCCACCGAAGTCCGCGTGTCCTGGTGTGTCCATGATATTGATACGAGTTCCGTTGTAGGCAACTGCTGTATTCTTCGCAAGGATGGTAATTCCACGCTCTTTTTCAATATCGTTTGAGTCCATTGCACGTTCAGCTAATTCTGTACGCGCATCAAGAGTTTCAGATTGTTTTAATAATTCGTCAACGAGGGTCGTTTTCCCGTGGTCGACGTGGGCGATAATCGCGATGTTACGGATATCTTCTCTTAATTTTGTCATGATTTCCTCTGTTATATTCAAAAATTTATTTTCTAACTGAGCAATTATACCACAATTTTAAGCAAATGACTTAACTCAAGTAAGTGTAAATGTTTTCAAAAGAAAATTCATGACTTATCTTTTCTTTTCAAAAATCCCGACTTGTGATAAGATAGGCTGGTATGCGTTTAGATAATTTATTAGCCCAGGAAAAAATCAGTCGAAAAGCCATGAAACAGGCTCTCCTAAAAAAAGAAATTTTAGTTGATGGACTCCCTGCTAGTTCCCTTGCACAGAATGTTGATACGGGATTACAAGAGTTGATTTTTCAGGGTAGAAAAATCCAAGGATATGAGCACACCTATCTCATGCTTCACAAACCAAATTGTGTCGTGACAGCAAGCAAAGACAAGAAGCTCCCCACGGTTATGGATTTACTACCTCAATACCTCCAATCAGACCAACTCTATGCTATCGGTCGGCTAGATCGAGATACGACGGGGCTCCTCCTCTTAACGGATAATGGCCCTCTAGGTTTTCAACTTCTCCACCCTCAATATCATGTCGATAAAACTTATCAAGTTGAGGTGAACGGCTTGCTCACACCAGATCACATCCAGCAGTTCAAAAACGGGATTGTCTTTCTTGATGGAACTATTTGTAAACCTGCTCAGCTTGAGATTCTATCTTCAAGCCCTAGTCTCAGCCGAGCCACCATCACCATCTCTGAAGGGAAATTTCATCAGGTCAAGAAAATGTTCCTCTCAGTTGGTGTCAAGGTCACTGCCCTCAAACGAGTTCAGTTCGGAGATTTTCTATTAGATCCTGATCTAGCAGAAGGTCAATACAGACACTTGAATAAAGAGAAATTGAAAATTATTAAAAACTACTTAGAGAAAAGTGGATAAAACAAAAAAAGCTTTAAAACTAAAGCTTTTTTAGATTCTTGCTAAGCTATAAAATAAAGCGATGTCCACAATCCAGCTAAGGACAGAAACTACGATCCCCACGATACTTAGGATTCTTTCTCTTTTAAAGTCTAGACCAGATTCTTTTTGACTTGAATTAGCTATGACTAGTCCAACGATACCTAGAATCAGTCCTACTATTGGAGATGGCAATCCAAGGACGATAGATAGGATACCTAAAACAAGTGATGCTTTTTTCTTTTCTTGTGTATTCATATTATAAAACTCCTTAAATTTATTACAGATGCATTATACCATACAAAGCGATTTTATCTATTGTGAAATCAATTTTGTAGTATGAAAACTTCCCCCTGAGTCAAGAAGCATTAGAAATGATTCCTACCTATTTCGAGAAGATTGAATCAAACAAAAAAAGCTTTAAACATAAAGCTTTTTTGTTTTTGATTAGCCAAAAATCATTACGAGGGCTGCAATCCAGTTAAGTACAGAAATGACAATACCTACGATATTGAGAATTTTTTCTGTTTTATACACTAGTCCAGATTGTTTTTCGTGCGAATTAGCCAAAACAAGTCCAATGATACCCAAAATAAGACCTACGATTGGAGATAACAAACCAAGGACGATAGATAGGATACCTAAAACAAGTGATGCTTTTTTCTTTTCTTGCATAATAAAAACTCCTTAAATTTAATACAAATTAATTATATCATAAAAAGCTAGATTTATCTACAATTCAATAACTTTTTACAGAATATTAGCTAGTCTTAACCTTGCCTGTCCAAGAATCCAATCCGTAAGAAAGGATATAGATTTCTGAGAAACCTTGTTTTTTCAAGAAAAGTGCTGCATTGGTTACACGTTGCGCACGTTGGTTTTCATATAGAAGGACAGGTTTATCCTTGCGAAGAGCTGCAAGACTTGTCTTCAATTGATTTGAAGGAATATTACGAGCCCCGAGGATATGTTTTCTGTGGAAGTCAGCTGGCTCACGCAAGTCAATTAGCTGACCTGTACGAATCAAAGATTCAAACTCTGCATTGTCTACAATTTTTGCTGCACGGCGAATACGAAGATAGTTGTATCCCATCCATGCCAACATCGCCACTACAAGTCCCCATAATACCCAAGTTACCATAATATCTAATCTCCATTTTTTTCTAAATAGTCTAATTCTAGTTTGTGCTCTCTGCGAAGAACAGCCTCCGCTTCTAGATAATCCAGTTTATCCATCAAACCAGCATCATAGATTCGAGATAGTTCAATCTTCATTAATTCAATGTCATAAAGACGTTTGCCCATATAGACAAGAATACCGAACTGTTTGAGAAATTGTTGCACATCGTAGAGTGTTTTCATAGCTTTCATTTTAGCAAAAAATCAGAGTTTTTTCAATAGTTCCCTTGGAGGATTGCTCTTTTTACTATTATCTAGTTTTCTTCACACTATGACAAAGAAGAAAGCCTACTGTCATACCAACGATATTTTGCACAAGATTTGGGACGATTTCTGGTATGGCTGCTCCCCAACCATTCATCCAAGCCGATGCAAAAGCGTAACCTGCTACCATGATGATGGTTGCCAAGACTAATCCTAGCCACTGCCATTTCCCTTTAACACCTGCCAAATATCCCTGTGAACCATGGAAAATCAAGCTGAAGAACATCCACTGAGGGTAACCTGAAATCAGGTCAATTAGAAATCCCGCTAATCCTCCGACAACAGCTCCTTCGCGACTCCCAAAGTAAAAGGCCGTAAAGAATATTCCTGCATCCAAAAGTGTTAGAAATCCTGTTGGTGTTGGGATTTTTACGAAATAGCCCAAAACTACGGATAGAGCTGCTAGGATGGATACTAGGGCGATTTTACTTGTTTTGGTTTGCTTCATATTGTCTTACTCCATACTGATCTGCTTGTGCAATGGCACGGTAAACAAAGGCTTTGGAACTTTCAATTGCTGGTAAGAGCTCCTCTCCCTTGACTAACTGGCTGGCAATGCTCGATGCAAAGGTACAACCAGCACCAGCATTTTGTCCTTCTAAGACTGGATTCTCAAAAATGGTAAAATTCACTCCATCATAAAAGACATCCACAGCCTTATCCTGACTGAGACGATTTCCACCCTTAATAATCACTGCTGGCGCACCCAAGTCATGTAATTTCTGCGCTGCAGACTTCATATCTTCTAAGGTTTCAATCTTTTGACCTGCTAGCAATTCTGCCTCAGGAAGATTGGGTGTAATGACAGTCACATAAGGGAAAAAGCGAATCAACTCTTGACAAAGCTCGCTGACAGCAACATCATGCGTTTCCTTACAAACGAGAACTGGATCCAATACCACTGGAACTCCTGCGCGTTCCTTGATAAAGTTAAGAGCTTTCTCAGCAACACCAACAGTCGGTAAGAGACCAATCTTAATCCCTCCAAAGTCTACGCTCTTGAGACTATCCAACTGTTGTTGGAAAATAGTCTCATCTGTCGGAAAGACCTCAAATCCATTTTCTGTCAAAGCAGTTAAGCAAGTCATAGCTACAAAACCATGCAAACCATTCAAGGTATAGGTCGCAAGGTCAGCAGCTAGTCCACCACCACTAAAAATATCATTTCCTGAAAGTGCCAAAATACGATTATTCTTCATAACGAATCTCCTTCAAATACAAACCATTGGGTGCTGCAGTTGGACCTGCCAACTGTCTGTCTTTTTTCTCCAAAATCAGGTCAATCTGCTCTATCGGCATTCTGTTATTACCAATTTTCAGCAAGGTCCCGACCATATTTCGAATCTGCTTATAGAGGAAGCCATTGCCAGAGAAAGTAAAGGTCAAAAATTGACCGGTCTCGTCAACCCTAAGACTGGCTTCCGTGATTGTTCTTACCTTGTCCTCCACACTTGTTCCGGCAGCAGTAAAACCGGTGAAATCATAGGTTCCTTCTAATTTCTTCACAGCCTTTTGCATGCGTTCCACATCTAGTGGATAGGGATAGTGGGTGGCATAATGACGTCTCATAGGATTTTTAGGACGCCCTCTATCCACGATAAACTCGTAGGTCTTGCTATGCTTGGCATAACGGCAATGAAAATCATCAGTCACGATCTCAATCGAAATCACATCGATGTCTTCAGGACTTTGGGTATCAAGAGCAAAGCGAAGTTTTTCCTCATCCATCTGATAGGGGAGATCAAAGTGGATGACCTGCCCTAGAGCATGAACACCACTATCCGTTCGCCCTGCACCATGGATGGTAATGGCCTGCCCTTTATTTAATTTGGTTAAAGTTTTTTCAATTTCCTCTTGGACACTACGCGCGTGTGGTTGCCGTTGAAAGCCAGCAAAGGCGTAGCCATCATAGGAAATGATTGCTTTATATCTAGTCATGTATCTATTTTATCAAGAAAATTTCTCTGCAACAAGTTTGAAAACCAAAAATTGTACGGGTGCAGTTTTAGATATCAACTAGTCCTTACCTCGATTTTCTCATTATATATTTTCGTACAGGTACTTCAACCATTTGAACGATTTCAAAACCTTCTTTTTGGTAAAGATTGTGAGCTGTTTGATTTGCCTCGTAGACATTTAGAGAAATAGTATCTATGTCTTCATTTTCAAAGGCCAAACTAACAAATTTCCTTAAAGCCTGGCTACCTAATCCCTGCCCCTGTTTCTGAGGATTGATAAAAAATCTCCCGATATGAAGATTCCTGTCTTCTAGCCTGATTTTCTGGATAAGCCCCACAAACTCTTGTCCATCAAATATTGAAAAAATTCCTTCCAAATCTTGCAAGACTTGAATTGTCAAGGGAAAAGGAATCATTGGTCCCATCCATTGCTTCTGAAAACTTTCTCCCAAAGCATTAGACCAGCGACAAATGAGTTGGGCATTTTCTATCTGAAGTCCTTTTTCAAAGTGAATTTTCATATTTGCTCCTAAAATTTCTCCTTTATCCAACTATTATACTCTTTCTCTTATTTTTTCCGAATAAATAAGTATGATTCATCTTTACTTTTTTCTTGTTGGAGCTATTATTGCTTCCTTTCTAGGTCTTGTCATTGACCGCTTTCCTGAGCAGTCTATTATCTTTCCTGCTAGTCACTGCGATTCTTGTCAGACTCGTTTGAGACCACTGGATTTGATTCCATTTCTCTCACAGGTATTCAATCGCTTTCGCTGTCGCTATTGCAAGTCAAGCAATCCTGTCTGGTATGCCTTCTTTGAGTTATCTTTGGGACTGCTCTTTCTAGCTGAGTCTGTGGGATTTTTAACTTTGGGGCAAGTCATCTTGATAACTGCCGGCTTGACTTTGGGCATCTACGACTTTCGTCATCAGGAATATCCCTTGCTCGTCTGGCTGATTTTTCACTTATTCCTCATGTTTTTCTGTAGTTGGAATCTGGTCATGGCTTTCTTATTGATTCTTGGAATCATTGCTCACTTCATCGATATCCGCATAGGTGCAGGGGATTTTCTCTTTCTGGCCTCCTGTGCTCTTGTTTTTAGTCTTACTGAAATGCTGATTTTAATTCAATTCGCTTCCACAACCGGCATTCTAGCCTTTCTCCTACTAAAGAAAAAGAAAAGACTACCTTTTGTGCCTTTCCTCTTGCTGGCTGCTTGTATGATTATTCTTGGTAAGCTACTGCTTCTCGGATAAAGTCAGCGATTTCTGCTACTTGTCCTTCATGTAGAGCCTTAACAATCTCGGAACCGACGATGACGCCGTCTGATACTGCATTAAATCGTTCGACATCATCCTGTGTGGATACACCAAATCCTGTCAAGACTGGAATATCTGCCACTTGATGCAGTTGAGACAAGTGCTTGTCCAAGTCATCTCGGTAATTTCCTGATTTCCCTGTCACCCCGTTAATAGCAACAGCATAGACAAAACCTTCAGCCCCTTCAATGAGTTCCTTTTGACGCTCCATTCCTGTCGTCAAGCTGACAAGTGGAATCAAAGCAATGTCTGTATTCACCAAAAAGGGCTCTACAAAGTTAGCGTGCTCATGAGGCAGGTCTGGAATAATCAATCCCTTAACCGCTGTATCAGCAAGATCTCTGACAAATTTCTCCACACCGTACTGAAAGAGGGGGTTAAAGTAGGTCATGATAACAAGTGGAACTTCTGTTTCAATAGTCTTCAAAGTTTCAACTAGAGCCTGTGTAGAAGTACCATTAGCTAGACTGCGCAAGCCTGCTTCTTCGATAACTGGACCATCTGCAACTGGGTCTGAGAAAGGAACTCCCACTTCAATAGCAGACACACCCAAGTCTTCTAAAAAGTGGATTGTTTCAGCAAGTCCATCCAAACCTTTTTCATGGTCTCCAGCCATGATATAGGGAACAAAAATTCCCTTTTTTGCTGCTTTAAGAGTTGTCAGTTTTTCTGTTAAAGTCTTAGGCATGAGCTTCTCCCTTCTTTGCTGCATCTGCTTCCAAGCGGTCTTTAACTTGAACTACATCCTTGTCCCCACGACCTGATAGGCAGACAATCATAGACTTGTCTGGGCCAAGTTCTTTGGCCAATTTCACCGCAAAGGCGATGGCATGGCTAGATTCCAAAGCTGGGATAATTCCTTCTACACGAGACAAGAGTTGGAATCCTTCCAAGGCTTCCTCGTCTGTCACTGGTACATAGGTCGCACGTTTGATATCGTGGTAATGAGAATGTTCTGGACCGATACCAGGATAGTCCAAACCTGCTGAGATTGAGAAAGCTTCTAAGATTTGACCATGAGCATCTTGTAGCACATCCATAAGCGAACCGTGAAGAACACCTGGACGACCCTTGGTCAAGGTAGCTGCGTGGTGCTCTGTATCCACACCGAGTCCTGCTGCTTCAGCACCATACATAGCTACTGTCTCATCTTCCACAAATGGATGGAAGAGCCCGATGGCATTCGAACCACCACCAACACAGGCTACTAGGGCATCTGGCAGATTTTCACCTGTCAAATCACGGTACTGTTGCTTGGCTTCTCGTCCGATCACACTTTGGAAGTCACGAACAATTTCTGGGAAAGGATGAGGTCCCAAGGCAGAACCAAGGATATAGTGGGTATCATCGATATTTGCCACCCAAGAACGAAGGGCTGCATTGACTGCATCCTTGAGCACGCGAGATCCATCTGTCACAGCCTCTACCTTAGCTCCTAAAAGCTCCATGCGGAAAACGTTGAGGGCTTGGCGTTTGACATCTTCCTCGCCCATGTAGATGGTACATTCCATGTTAAAGAGTGCCGCAGCTGTTGCAGTTGCCACACCATGCTGACCGGCTCCTGTTTCAGCGATAATTTTCTTCTTGCCCATGCGTTTAGCCAGTAAAACTTGTCCTAAGGCATTGTTAATCTTGTGGGCGCCTGTATGGTTGAGGTCTTCACGTTTAAGGTAAATCTTGGCTCCGCCGATATGCTGGGTCAAGTTTTTTGCGTAGTAAAGAGGAGTTTCACGACCTACATACTGGCGCAAAAGTTGGTTTAACTCTTCTTGGAAACTTGGATCTGCCTGACTTTCACGATAAGCCTCTTCCAATTCCAATACTGCTGTCATCAATGTTTCTGGGACAAAACGTCCACCGAATTTTCCGTAAAATCCATCTTTATTTGGTTCTTGATATGCCATTCTTTACCCTCTCTATAAATCTTCTAATCTTTTCATGATCTTTTTGTCCGTCTGTTTCTACCCCACTTGATACATCTACTGCATAGGGAGTAAAGTGTTGAATTGCTTCTTCTACATTATCTTCGTTTAGCCCGCCTGCGATGAAGAAAGGCTGGGCTAGTTCTGTCGTATCCAGTCGACCCCAGTCAAAGGTTTGTCCACTCCCTGCGACAGGAGCATCAAAGAGTAGATAATCTGCCTGAGAATTGGGTACATGCCCCCTTTCATCGACCTGAACAGCCTGAATGCTGCCACAAGGTAAATTTTCAAATAGTTTATCTACTACCTGACCATGAACCTGCACCAAGTCTAAGCCAACCTTTTCAATCGCTTCTAGTAAGTCCGCCCGACTGGGTGAAACAAATACACCAACTTTTTGAATATGGCTAGGAATAAACTTAGCCAGCTCTATGGCTTGTTCTACGGTCACCTGTCTTTTGCTAGGAGCAAAGACAAAACCAATGTAGTCTGCTCCAGCCGACACAGCGGTTTTTACGGCTTCTTTGGTCGATAGTCCACAAATCTTAACCTTTGTCAATCTGCAACTCCTTGATTCTCTGGGCTACATCTTCTGCTTGCATGAGGGCTGTTCCTACTAAAATTCCGTTAAAGTATGGTGCTACTCGTTTTGCATCCTCCCCTGTAAAAATAGCAGATTCGGAAATGTAGAAGCAATCATCCTTAAAGTGTTTGGCCAAGTCTACGCTGGTCTGTAAGTCGACTTCAAAGGTTGTTAAATTGCGATTGTTGACACCAATAATTTGAGCTCCAAGTCTATGAGCCACTTCCAGTTCAACAAGATTATGAGTTTCCACCAAAACTTCTAGACCAAGATCTGTCGCGTAGTCGTAAAGCTCCTTCAGTCGTTTTTCAGATAAGGCCGCTACGATGAGCAATATGACGGTCGCACCTGCATTGCGAGCACGGATGATTTGCTTTTCATTGATGATAAAGTCCTTGTTCAGTGTCGGGATCTGTACCTGACTGGAAATCTCTCGCAGATAATTCAAATGTCCTTTAAAGAAAACCTCATCTGTCAGAACAGAAATCATAACCGCGCCGTTAGCCTCGTAAGTCTGGGCCTGTTGTACGATATCCACATCGAGATTGATATCACCTAGACTTGGACTTGCCTTTTTGACCTCAGCAATGATTTGCAAACGGTCTTGATGATTTTTTAAATATTCACTCAACCGATAAGTTTGACGCAAGGATTGAAGCTCCTCTCGCTCCATCTTTTCAACTTCACGCATCTTTTGCTCTAGGATACGTGATAAAAATTCCTGACTCATCTTTGATACTCCTGTAATAGTCTGAGTTTTTCAAGGGCCTTACCACTGGCAATTACTTGACGTGCCAATTCAACTCCGTCCTTGATACTGTCTGCTTTACCATTGGCGTAGAATCCTAGACCTGCATTTAAGACTGTTGTTTCCAAGAATGGACTTGGTTCGTTATTAAGAACACTGACAAGAATTGCTGCATTCTCATGAGCATTTCCTCCACGAATGTCTTCAATAGCAATGCGTTCCATTCCCAAATCTTCTGGAGTAAAGGTTGATAAAGTAATTTCACCATTTTCAAGAAGGGCAATGCTGGTAGTTCCATTCAACCCAGCTTCATCCAACCCTTCTGGACCAGCTACTACAATAGCACGTTTGCGACCCATGTTTTTCAAAACCTGAGCAGTACTTTCCAGAAGTTCAGGACGACTGATTCCTAGAAGCTGTGTTTCCAAGACCATTGGATGGATGAGCGGTCCTGTCAAATTCATGATGGTTGGAATTCCCAACTCCAAACGAGCTGGCATGATGTATTTCATGGCTGGGTGCATGTTTTTGGCAAAGAGAAAAACGATTCCTGTTTGGTCAAATACCTTACCCAATTGTGATGGTTTAAGGTCAATATTGATTCCCAAAGCTTGCAAGACATCTGCTGACCCAGATTTAGAGGAAATTGAACGATTACCATGTTTGGCCATGTGGATTCCTCCACCTGCCAAGACAAAAGCTGCAGTTGTAGAAATGTTGAAGCTAAATGACTTATCTCCACCTGTACCGCAGTTATCCATAGCATCTTGAATATTTGTTGGAATGTGTTGAGCATGTCCTCTCATAACTTGAGCGAGGGCTGTTCTTTCTTCAGGTGTTTCTCCCTTCATTTTAAGAGCTAAAAGTAGTGAAGCGATTTGTGCTTCTGTCACTCGCCCTGTCACGATGCGTTCGATCACATCTGTCATTTCAACACTTGATAGGTCTTCAAAGTTTGCTAATTTTTCAATAATTTCTTTCATTTTGTGTTCCTCACTTTACAACTTTCTCGATAAAATTCTGAATAGAAGATAGACCATCTGGCGTTCCAATACTTTCTGGATGATACTGCAAGCCATAAATCGGCAAGGTTTTGTGTTGAATCCCCATAATAGCTTGGTCATCTGTCGAACGAGCTGTCACTTCAAACTCTTCTGGCATCTCTTCAATTAAAATACTGTGGTAACGCATTACTGGACGACCATCCTCAATACCTTGATAGAGAACTGATGGAGTCTCAAATCGAATCTGGCTTTGTTTACCGTGCATAACTTTAGGAGCCAAGCCCAACTTACCACCAAAGACTTCTGCGATGGCTTGGTGCCCCAAACAAATCCCTAGAATAGGTTTCTTACCTGCAAAATCACGAATCATTTCTTCCATTTTCCCAGCATCAGCTGGCCAACCTGGACCGGGAGAAAAGACCAGTCCATCTGCCTTTTCAGCATGTTCATAAAGATGTGGGTCATCATTTCTCAAAACTTCAACAGGAGCGAAATTCCCGATATATTGAGCCAAGTTATAGGTAAATGAATCGTAATTGTCAATCAATAAGATCATGGTCTTAGTTCTCCAATTCTAGTCATAGATTTAGCTTTGTTAATCGTTTCTTGGTATTCGTTCTGAGCGATGGAATCATAAACAATTCCTGCACCAGCCTGTACGTAGGCTATTTTATTTTTAAGAATCATGGTTCGAATAGCAATGGCGAAATCCATATCTCCAGTTGCTGATAAGTAACCGATAGCTCCTGCATATATGCCTCGCTTCTCTGTTTCTAGTTCATAGATGCGTTTCATGGCCCGAATCTTTGGTGCTCCCGATACTGTTCCTGCCGGAAGTGTCGCCTTCAAGGCATCCATGGCAGTCAGTTCTGGTAATAAACGTCCTTTAACCACGCTGGTCAAATGCATGACATAGCGGAAAAGTTCGACTTCCATATACTTAGTTACTTGGACACTTGCTGTTTCAGCAATTCTACCGATATCATTTCGTCCCAAGTCCACCAACATTCGGTGTTCTGCCGTTTCCTTTTCATCAGAAAGTAGATCATTTGCAAGTGCTGCATCTTCCTCGTCATTAGTGCCTCTAGGTCGCGTACCTGCAATTGGATTGGTTGTCACGATACCATTCTTGACGGAAACCAAGCTCTCAGGACTGGCACCTATGATTTGATAATCTCCAAAGTCGTAAAAGTAGAGGTAATTTGATGGATTGGTCACTCGAAGATTTCTGTAGAAGTCAAAAGAATTTCCAGTTACCTCTGCGGAGAAGCGCTGGCTGAGCACACATTGGAACATATCTCCATTGCGAATCAAGTCGCGAACTGTTTCTACCATTTCTTCAAATTTCTGAGGTTCAATATGTGGTCTAAACTGAAGTGGAGAAACATCCAAATCTTCAAATTCATTTGGAGCAGGGATTTTCAACTCTTCTAAAACCTGATTTAAAGCCACTTCTAGTTCTTCATTACTACGTTCACTGTAGAGAGCATCCTCGATGACATGAATTTTTTCTTTCTTATGGTCAAAAACTATGTAACTCTCATAAACGAAGAAATGCATATCTGGTGTCCCAATCGTATCCTCAGGGAGCTGGCCAATTTCTTCATAGAGAGAAATCATATCGTAGCCAACAAAGCCAATAGCTCCACCACCAAAAGGTAGGTCTGAATGGTGCTGACTCTTATGAGTCACCTCATAAAGGAAATCCAAGGGATCACGATCAATCACTTGACCATTTTGATAAAGGACTCCATTTTCGAACTTAATCTCAAAAACTGGATTATAGGCTAAGATAGAAAATCGAGCATTTTCCTTTTCTCTTGGGATACTTTCAAGTATGACCTTGTGTTTTCCGTTTAAGCGCATATAAGCCAAGATTGGTGATAAAACATCTCCATGAATGATTCTTTCCATTGTAATTTCCCTTTCGATTCGTATCTTTATAGAATTTTAGTTTTAATTTATCTTTTTCTATTTCCCTTAAATAGTGCGGACGGGAGCAACTTTCTCCGAAATTTCATCCCTAATTTTTGAGCCATGTGTCTCAAAAATTCCGTCCTAGAGAAGCATCTTTGCTTCTCTAGGATACCACCATGGCGGGAAATAGCGGTTCAATGCTCACTTCGTTCGCAAATATTTTATGGAAATCTACCTATTGATGAAACATAATTTAAAACTGATAGCCATATCTACGATAAATATAGAAAAATCCCCACGCAAAATAACTTGCGTGAGGACGAAATTCGCGGTGCCACCTCAATTATAGGATTTCTCCTATCTCTCATTCCTGTCTCAGATAGCTCCTGTAACAGGTTGTGCGATAAAGGGCACTCCCTTGAGAATTATGTTTTCTTCTCTCATTTCAGATGGACCCAACCTTACAGCTTTCTCTGCTTGTTTTCAGCAACCACAAGCTCTCTGTGAGAGAAATCTCTGTATCTTTTCCATCTTTTATTTTTTAGCTTCAAGGTAGTCTGCAATGGCAGCTACGTCCTTGTCTCCACGACCAGAGACATTGATGATAATAATCTCATCTTTACTTAGTTTTGGTGCGCGTTTGACTGCTTCAGCGATAGCATGTGAGCTTTCAATCGCCGGGATAATTCCTTCTGTTTTACTTAATAAAAGTAAGGCTTGAACAGCTTCTTCGTCTGTCGCTGCTACATATTCTACTCGACCAGAGTCTTTAAAGAAGGCATGTTCTGGACCAACCCCTGGATAGTCCAAACCTGCTGAGATAGAGTAAACTGGCGCGAGCTCTCCATCTTCCTTAAAGACTGCATAGGTCTTCATCCCATCGACAATTCCGACACTACCCTTGGTCATAGTTGCTGCGTGTTTGTCGGTATCTAAACCATGACCAGCAGCTTCTACCCCAACCAATTTGACTTCTTCATCAGCTACATACTGTGAAAAAGCACCGATGGCATTAGAACCACCGCCCACACAGGCAATAACGTAGTCTGGCAGACGTCCTTCTTTTTCCAAGATTTGACGACGAGATTCTTCACTAATCACTTTTTGGAATTCATGAACAATAGTTGGATAAGGGTGTGGTCCAACAGCAGAACCTAAAACGTAGAAGGCTTCAAGGTCATTCATCCATGCTCCAAAGGCTGCATCAACCGCATCTTTGAGGGTACGAGTACCAGTTTCAACTGCGTGAACAGTTGCTCCCATCATCTCCATGCGGAAGACATTGAGACGTTGACGCTCCACATCTTCTGCCCCCATGTAGACATCACATGCCATACCAAACTTAGCTGCAGCAGCCGCAGTCGCAACACCGTGCTGGCCAGCTCCTGTCTCAGCAATGACACGCTTTTTACCCATGCGTTTTGCTAGAAGGATTTGTCCTAAAACGTTGTTAAGTTTGTGAGATCCAAGGTGGTTAAGGTCTTCACGTTTGAGATAAATCTTAGCTCCACCTAAATGATCTGTCAAGCTCTCTGCATAATATAGCGGTGTTTCGCGACCTGAATAATCCTTCAAGTAATGGCGAAACTCAGCTAAAAACTCTGGATCATCCTTGTATTTTTCAAAAGTCACTTCCAATTCATCTAGCAAAACCTGAATTGGTTCTGGTACAAAACTACCACCAAATTGTCCAAAATATCCTTTAGTTGTCATAAATTTTTCCTCCTTCTTTATGAATCCGGCTTTTTGTTTGCTTTTGGTAGTGAAATGGTCTGGGGGACCATTTCAGCCTTTACTAAAAGAACAAGTGAAACTTGAATATTACTCTCAGTTAACGCCCTATTAAAAGACAAACAAAATAACGGATAGAAAAAGCCCACACACGGAATCTACTTCCATGTGAGGGCGTTTGTAACGCGGTACCACCTCATTTGTAAAGAGAATATCCCCTTTACATCTCTGCCTTGTCTAACAACAAGTTGCACTGTAAGGTGTGCCTACCGAATTTTCATTGTTTCAAATTCACTTTTAAAATCAGCCCAATTTCACTAGTTCCAACCACCTGTTCGCAGTAACCACAGGCTCCCTGAAGATCAAAAATAATTACTTTTCTGATTTGTTGAGTTAATTATATGTTATTGTTTTTTCTTTGTCAACCGTTTTCACTAATTTTTTACTAATTTTTTTAATTATTTTTCTGAAGCGCCTAGAACTTCTTCAGAAACTCTGACAAAAGTCTCAATGATATAATCTACTTCTTCATCCGTTAATTTCGTGTGAAGAGGAAGCGTAATTTCATTTTCAAAGAAGGCATAAGCTCGTGGATAATCTGCCATATCAAAGCCAAGATTCTTATAAGCTGTTAAAAGAGGAAGTGGTTTGTAGTGAACGTTACTTGCGATTCCTGCCTTGGCCAATTCTTGGATGATTTGGTTGCGTTGTGCGAGACTCGCACCTTCTACATGGGTAATGTAAAGGTGACGACAAGATTCAACAGTATCTGTCTCATGAGCCAATGGATGGATAGGAGTTCCTGCAAATCCACGGTCATAGCGATCCACGATGTCCTTACGACGTTGTAGTAAGCCAGGATAACGATCTAGCTGAACCAGACCAAGTGAAGCCATGATATCTGTCATGTTGCACTTGTAGGCAGGAGTTACGATATCGTATTCCCATGAGCCCAGTTGCATCTTGGCAAGAGCATCTTTTGTTTGACCATGAAGGGAAAGGATTTGGAATTCCTTGTACATTTCTTCATCGTCAATCGCTGGATTGGCTTTCCAGGTCGCACTTCCTCCCTCAGCAGTTGTAAAGTTCTTGACTGCATGGAAAGAGAATGATGTAAAGTCGGCGATTGAACCGGCTGGTTGTCCCTTGTAGCTTGAACCTAAAGCATGGGCACTATCAGATACAATCACGATACGGTTAAAGGCCTTTTGCCACTTGCTAGCAGCTGTAAAGAGGTCGCGTTTCTTTTCTACAACTTGGAACAAACGGTCATAGTCACAGATAATACCTGCTAGCTCTACCGGTATGATGACTTTAGTCTTCTCAGTAATAGCTTGTTCCAGTTGATCATAATCCATCTCAAAGGTATCAGCTTGGATATCAACCATAACTGGTGTCGCACCGACGTGAGTAATAACACTGCATGATGCTGTATAAGTCATAGCTGGAACGATGACCTCATCGCCAGGCCCTACTTCAAGCACGCGCAAAATCAATTCAAGGGCTGCTGTTGCAGAGTTGAGGCAGACTGTCTTAGGTGTCTGAGTATAGAGAGATAAACGACGTTCTAACTCTTTTGTCTTAGGACCTGTTGTAATCCATCCTGAACGGAGGGTATCGGCTACTTCAGCAATTTCTGCTTCGGTAATATCAGGTGGTGAAAATGGAATATTGTAATTTGGCATTGATTTACTCCTTTAACTTGTGGCTACTTTATTTTAAAACTTCAACTACAGTCTGGAACATGATCTTGATATCTCCGAAGAAATTAAAATCACGTAGGTAGGCTAGGTTAAAGTGCATTTTCTCTGGAAGGACTCTTTCCACATAAGCCTGGTCAACCGTCATACCTTTTGCAGTCATTTGACTGATGATGGCATCCTCATCCTTATAGTTAATGCTGGCAAGGGAAGTAATCCCCGCAGGTAAGAGCAAGGTAGCCATCATTTCAGGACTATACTGCTCTGTGTAGCGTGGTACTTCTGGGCGTGTTCCTACAAAAGACATCTCCCCTTTGAGGACATTGACCAATTGCGGCAATTCATCCAAACGAACACGTCGAATGAAATTTCCAACTTTAGTGATACGACTGTCATTTGCAGAAGTTACTAAACTTCCTTTCTTGTCCGCATCGGTTACCATAGTCCGGAATTTCCAAATTTTGAAATGTCGGTTGTACTGGGTTACCCGCACTTGCTTGTATATAACTGGACCCTTGCTATCTAGCTTGATCCAGATGCTTAGAATCAGAAATACGGGTGAGGTCAAGATTAACAAGACTACGGCTAGAAACAAATCTAGACAGCGCTTGAAAATCAGTGAGCCTTTTCTTCTAGACACAAGCTGGTAGTATGGTTTTACCTCGCTCAATTGCATTTCTTGAGGTAACTCATCCCATTTCAGCATGCACATTCTCCTCTGTTTTTTATATATAATCTTTATTAACATTCTACATTATACCACAAAATGAAAGAGGCAGTGCAAGAAATCTGTGTTTTAAAGGAATTCTTCCTTAGGAAAGAGCCCCTGCCTGCAAACTATACATCTTGTGATAGGTTCCACCCAATGCTAGGAGTTCCTCGTGGGTTCCACTCTCAATGATTCGTCCCTTATCAAGAACATAGATACAATTAGCATCTTGAATGGTAGAAAGGCGATGGGCGATGGCAATGGTTGTCCGACCTTGTCTCATCTTAGCTAGGGAATTTTGGACCAGAGCTTCTGTTTCAGAGTCGATATTGGCTGTTGCTTCATCCAAAATCAGGATTTTAGGTTGACTGGCAACAGTTCTAGCAAAGGCAAGAAGCTGACGTTGACCAGTTGAAAAGCTCGAACCACGCTCAGATACAGGAGCATCATAACCTAAAGGAAGATCCTGAATGAAGGAATCTGCGTCGACAAATTCTGCTGCAGCCTTGACTTGGTCATCGCTGATATCTTGGTACATGGCGATATTGGACTTAATGGTCCCATGATAGAGGAAGGGGTCCTGTAGAACCAAACCGATGTTTTTTCTCAACTCCTCTTGACTATACTCTCGAATATCCACACCATCTAGGAGAACCCGACCTGACTGGAATTCATAAAAGCGCATCAGAACATTGATGATAGAAGATTTTCCCGATCCTGTATGTCCAACAAAGGCAATGGTTTCACCTTTATTGACAGTAAAGGAAATATCATCGAGAATTTGGTGTTTTCCATCATAGGAGAAGGACACATGTTCAAAGCGGATATTCCCTTCTTGAATCTCGGCTTGTCCATTTTCTTGGACCGGTTCATAGTTGGTCTCATCGATGAGTGCAAAAACACGACCTGCTGACACCATGGATGTCTGAAGAGTAGAAAAGTTTTGCGTTACCTCGATGAGCGGATCAAAGAGACGGTTGATGTACTGGATAAAGGCATACATAGTTCCTGCCGTTATTCCTAGATAAAGACCGCGATAGCCAAAGTAAGCCATCAAAACTGCATAGCCCAACAGTTTCAACAAACTCATAGCTGGACGTAAAAAGAGAGAATCCAAGGCTACTGAACGGTTAGCGTAGACTAGGTGTTCCTGGTTTATCTCATCAAACTCTTCTTGCAGGCGTTTTTCTTGGTTAAAGGCTTGAATAATACGAATTCCTTCGATATTTTCTGCCAGCTTACTGTTAATATCTGACAGTAGACTTCTGGTTTTTTCAATGACCTTGACCGATTTTTTACGGTAGAGATTGACCAAAAGGAAAATCAAAGGTAGGAAGAGCAAGACTAAAGCAGTCAGACGATAGTCCAGAACTAACATGGTATAAAGGGTCGTCACGAATATAAAGACTGCCGAGATAAAGCTAGATAAGATCCCCGAAAACATATCACTGATAGTCTCGGTGTCATTTGTCAAACGAGAGACAATAGAGCCTGCAGGCGTTTTATCAAAGTAAGACATACCTAGCTTTTCCATATTGGCAAAGGCATCACGTCGAATATCTCTAACAATGCTGTAGGACACACGCGCAAAAAGGAGATTCCCCACATATTGGACAATTGTTTGAAGAATGTAAAGTCCATAGTAGGCCAGCAAAACTGTAACAGCAAGCTGGTTGAAATTATGTAGATACTGGTCGATAAAGTGCGAAGCTACCAAGGGGATGATACTCTTGATAACAGTCGTCGTAAGGAGAAAAACGAGTGCTAAAAAGGTGAGGAGACTATAGGGCTTAAGATAAGACAACAAACGCTTCAATACAACCCATTGTTCTTGTTTATTCCGCATCTTCTTCTCCTTTCATTTCTAACTGCTGAGACTGGTAGGTTTGTGCATACCAACCATCCAAAGCGAGTAAGTCTTCATGCCTACCTCGTTCAATGATGCGACCATCCTGCATGACCAAAATCAAATCTGCATGAACAACTGCACTGAGACGATGTGCAGTGATGATAGTCGTTTTATCTTTGCGAGTTTCCTTGAGATTATCGATGATCGCGAACTCTGTCTTAGCATCCACAGCTGACAAGGAATCATCTAAAATCAAGATATCAGGATTTAAAATCATAGCCCGACTCATAGCCAGACGTTGCTTTTGTCCACCAGATAGACTAACACCTTTTTCCCCGATAACTGTATCAAATCCCTGGGGCATGGCTTGAATATCTTGATAGACTTGAGCCAACTTGGTTGCTTCTTCTACTTCTGAGAAAGGCAGGTCAGGATTCCCAAATCGAATATTGTCTAAGATAGAGCTTGCAAAGAGAAATTGGTCCTGTGGGACGTAACCCATCAAACTACGTAAGTCAGCTAGTAGATAGTCACGAATGTCATGGCCATTTAGATAAATAGCACCTTGGTCAACATCATACTCACGTAGGAGCAACTTAATCAAAGCGGTTTTTCCTGAACCAGTTTGCCCAACCAAACCCAGTGTTTGGCCTTTTTCGAGACTAAAGTAAATATCTTGCAGCGTCTCCTCGTCTTCAAAGGCAAAACGATCAATGGCATAGTCCAAACGCCCATTTTCAATCCCGTCAAGTGGAGATTCTGGATCTTTGACAGGTGATTCTTGGGACAAGAGACTCTCAATACGTTGGTAGGAAACTTTCCCTCTCTGAGTAATATTAAAGAGAAAACCAATTGCCATCAAAGGCCAGACCAGCATATCCAAGTAAGAGATAAAAGTGACCAGATTCCCAACAGTTACCTGCCCCGCTTGTACCATAAAGGCACCGACCAAAAGAGTTAAGGCATAAGAAGAACCAACAAAAAGCAAAACCATCGGGTCAAAGAGACTATCGTATTTCATGGTTTGCAGATTCTTTTGGAAGGTCAAATCATTAACTTCCTGAAAAGATGCCAATTCATCAGACTGATAGCCAAAGGATTTGGTTACCTTAATACCTGCTACAGACTCCTGAACCTTATTGTTGAGTTCAGAAAAGGCTGCTTGCGATTCGCCAAAAGCTTTATGGGTCTTTCTCCCCAGTCGACTAGTCGCATAGGCCATAAAAGGCAAGGGAAGAATAGCAACCAAGGTCATCTGCCAAGAAATACTAAAGAGCATGGTTAGTAAAGTCACCAAAGCTGTGATAGAAGCATCTACCGCAGACATGACACCTCCACCGGCTAGACGAGTCAGAGCATTGATATCATTGGTTGCGTGAGCCATCAAATCCCCTGTTCGATAATTCTGATAAAAAGCAGGCGACATTTTTGTAAAATGCTCAAATAGTCTTGAACGCATGATTTGTCCAAGTCGGTAGGAGGTTCCTAGGATATACATGCGCCAAACATAACGCAGGTAGTACATCCCGAAAGCCGCCAGCAGGAGATAAAAGAGATGAAGCAGGAGCTCATCTTGTGTTAATCGTCCCGAAGTAATGGCATCGATCACGCGCCCCATAACCATAGGTGGGATAAGGTTTAGTACAGAAACCAAAACCAAAGCTACAATTCCAACTAGGTAACGGCGTTTTTCTAACTTAAAAAACCACCAGAGTTTTTGGATGATGGACATAAAATTCCTTTCTAATGACAAATGGAAACCTGAGGCGACTGCCTCAGGTTTTTCCTATTCATAGGTGATGACACTAACTTAAACTTTGTCATATTTAGCGATAAAGATACTCAAAGGAGTAATATTTCATTTATTTTCAATCTTTTACATAAATCATTCTTTATTATATAGGAATGACCTGGATTTTTCAAACCATACGCTGGGGAATTCCTTCTTTTTCTGGTATAATATTGTCTATAATCTGAATGAAAAGGTAAATATTATGAAATTGATCTCATGGAACATTGATTCCCTCAATGCAGCATTGACGAGTGATTCTGCGCGTGCGAAATTATCACAAGATGTCCTCCAAACCTTGGTAGCCGAAGACGCTGATATCATTGCCATCCAAGAAACCAAGCTTTCTGCTACAGGGCCTACTAAAAAACATCTCGAGGTGTTAGAAGAACTCTTCCCTGGATATGAAAATACTTGGCGTTCCTCTCAAGAGCCTGCTCGTAAAGGATATGCTGGAACCATGTTTCTCTATAAGAAAGAACTCACTCCAACTATCAGCTTCCCAGAAATCGGTGCCCCTTCTACCATGGACTCGGAAGGACGCATCATTACCCTAGAATTTGATACATTTTTCGTGACTCAAGTTTACACACCAAACGCTGGTGATGGACTCAAACGCTTGGAAGAACGTAAAGTCTGGGATGTCAAATATGCAGAGTACTTGGCTCAACTAGACAAGCAAAAACCTGTCCTAGCAACCGGAGACTACAACGTTGCCCACAAGGAAATTGACCTTGCCAACCCAGCCAGCAACCGTCGTTCACCAGGATTTACAGACGAAGAACGTGAAGGATTTACAAACCTTTTAGCCAAAGGATTTACAGATACCTTCCGCCATATCCATGGCGATGTGCCAGAACGCTATACTTGGTGGGCACAACGCAGCAAGACTTCAAAAATCAACAACACAGGCTGGAGAATCGACTACTGGCTCACAAGTAACCGTGTAGCAGACAAGGTTACCAAGTCAGACATGATTGACTCAGGCGCACGCCAAGACCATACACCAATTGTCTTGGAGATTGAGCTCTAAGGAGAAAGCTAATGGACTATCAAGCTGTCATTCCTGAATTTGTAGTATCTGACCTCGAAAAGTCACGCCACTTCTACTGCGACTTGCTGGGATTTTCTGTCGAATACGAGCGTCCAGAGGAGAAATTTCTCTTCCTCTCGCTTGAAGACTGCCAACTTATGCTAGAAGAAGGCAGCACAGAAGAATTAGCCCAACTAACCTATCCTTTCGGGCGCGGTGTCAATATTTCCTTTGGCATTGAAGATGTCCCTCGACTCTATCAGAAACTAATCGAGTCTAACTATCCTATTCATCGTCCTTTGATCAAAAGAGAATTTCGTGTTGGTGAACAGTATATCTACCCCCATGAATTTGCAGTTTTAGACCCAGATGGTTATTTTTTAAGATTTAGTGAATAGAATAATAAAGCATTAGAGTGGGAAAGTAATAAGAAAAAGAGGCATGTGCCTCTTTTTTTGTTTCCTATATTCTCACCTGTCTATCTTCAGACCGTTGTCCTGTGACAAACATGGTGAAGGTTGCCTTGCAGACATTTCGGCCATCTTGGTTGATGATGTCAACATCGACGACACAAGTGGTACGTCCTTGATGGACACATTCTCCTTTGATAGTGAGAACATCCCCTAGATTTCCAGCTTTCAGATAGTTGATGGAAGACTGGAGTGTCACCCCGTCTAATCCTAGCGAAATCACCACAAGACCACTGATTTGGTCACATAGGGTAAATAGATAGCCTCCATGGGCATTTCCATAGTAGTTGAGTGAAGAGTCCACTACTTTTGTTGTCACCACCACGTGACCGTCTCTCATTTTTTCAATTTCGTAGTTTTCAAAGGCAGATATAGCGTCAAAGTGAAAATCTTTCATACGTTCCTCCTGATATTTCAAACGACACTATGATACTACTTTTCAAGACTCTACGCAAGAGAGAAGCACTTATTCGGGCAAAATACCAACCTGCTCTACAAAGCGCATAAAGGCAGGTTGTCCTTCTTCTGTTTGCTTGTAAACTCCTGCATCTTCCAAAACTTGAGCAAAGATTTTTCCAACAGATTCTTGGACGATATTAAGAGCTTGGTCTTTGTCAGTCAATCCAGGATGGGATTCTTTCAACTCATCTGCCCATTCTTGGTGATAATCTGCTACTGAAACATCCTCTCCGACTAGATAAGCTGCTACTTGCTCCACTTCTTCCTTCAAGCGTGGTGGCAAAATTGCCAAGCCCATGACCTCTATCAAGCCGATATTTTCCTTCTTGATATGTTGGACATCCTTGTGGGGATGATAGATACCATCTGGATGCTCGGGAGATGTTTGATTGTCCCGCAAGACCAAATCTAACTCAAACTGCCCATCTCTTTTACGTGCAATCGGTGTGATCGTATGATGCGGTGTTCCATTACTTTCTGCTAAGACCTGTACACTTGGGTCAGAATACTGACGCCAAGCCAGTAAGATTTTATCCGCTAGTTCTATCAACTCCTCTTTAGAATCCGAAGTTAGTCGAATCACGGACATAGGCCACTGAACAATCCCTGCTTTGACAGCTTCAAAACCTTCAAAGGTAAAGCTTTTCTGTAAAGGAGCCACTTCCATCGGGAATACATGGCGCCCACCTTGATAATGATCATGGGTCAGGATGGAGCCACCCACGATTGGCAAATCAGCATTTGAACCAGCAAAGTAGCCTGGAAACTGCCCCACAATTGCTAACAAACGTTCAAAACTTTGGCGACTAATGGCCATAGGACGATGCTTGCTATCTAGGAAAATACAGTGCTCATTAAAGTAAGCGTAAGGCGAATATTGGAAGCCCCACTCCTGCCCAGAAATATCAAAACGAATAATTCGGTGATTGCTTCTAGCTGGATGATTGACACGACCATGGTAGCCTTCATTTTCCATACAGAGCTGACATTGAGGATAGTTACTCGACTTAACCAACTTAGCTGCTGCAATCTCCTTTGGATCCTTTTCAGGCTTAGAGAGATTGATGGTAATCTCTAGTTCACCGTAGTCAGATGGTACACGATAAGCAATATTCTTTGCGATAGCCTTCAGTTTGATGTAGTCATTCTTCTGACTGAGTTGGTAGAAATCTGCAATTGCCTGCTCTGGTGACTTGGCATAGGTATTCCAAAAGTCACGATTAACCTGACTTGGACAAGGCGTTACCAAGTCCATGAGGTCAGCACCGAGAATCTCACGCGCAGCCTGACTATCTTCAATCGTTCCCAATCGAACGGCTTCCTCGACAAGCTGATCTTTTAGTTCAATCAAATCATCTTGGTCAGTCTCAACTTCAAGAACTCCATCTCCCACCAGTGCTAAAACACGATTGGTCAGATAGATCCGATCCAACTCTTCAAAGCTACTTTCTGCAATGACTTTGGTCACAAAATTTTCTACTAAGGTCACTAAATAACCTCCTTCTGACTATTCTAGGATGCGAGTTCCACCTGCCACTTCAGCGATATAGAAGCTTGGAGCGTAGCCAACGATTTCTTCATAGTGCTTGCCTACAGCTTCTTTAAAGGACTCAACAGCATCCTTTTGAACCAAGGCGATTGCACAACCACCAAAACCTGCTCCTGTCATACGAGCACCGAGAACACCTTCTTGAGCCCAAGCTGTATGAACAAGGGTATCTAATTCCAAGCCAGTTACTTCGTAATCGTGTTCCAGTGAAACATGAGAAGCATTCATCAAACGACCAAACTTGTCCAAATCTCCTGCTTGAAGAGCCGCTTGCGCTTTAAGCGTACGTTGGTTTTCAAGAACTGCATGACGCGCACGTTTCAAACGATTTTCGTCTTTGATCAGGTAGCTATATTCATCAAAAGCCCACTCATCCAATTCACCCAAGGTTTGAATATTTAAGGCCACTTGGAGTTCTTCTACTGCTTTTTCACATTCAGCACGACGTTCATTGTACTTAGAATCCGCAAGTTCACGGCGTTTGTTAGTGTTCATGATAACAACAACATTGTCCTTCAAATCAAGGGGAACCAAGTCGTATTCTAAACTATTTGTATCCAGATAAATGGCACGTTGATCTGCCCCCATACCGATAGCAAATTGGTCCATGATACCAGAGTTAACACCGATAAAGTTATTCTCTGTCAATTTTCCGATTTTAACCAAATCTAGACGGTCCAATTTTAGGTCAAAGAGGTATTCTGCCACGACACCTGTCAATAGCTCCAAAGAAGCTGAAGATGACAAACCAGCACCATTTGGGATATTCCCATAGACATAAAAATCAAAACCTTTATCAATCACATGCCCAGCTTCTTGCAAGAAATGAAGGACACCTTTTGGATAGTTGGTCCAGTTGTGCTCTTTCTCAAACTTAAGGTTAGCTAGAGGCACTTCGATGATGCCTTTGTCCTCAAAGTTTGCTGAGTAGAAACGCAAGACTTGGTCATTACGCTTACGAGCAGCTCCATAAGTTCCGAGTGAAATAGCTGCTGGAAAAACATGTCCACCGTTATAGTCAGTGTGTTCCCCAATCAAGTTGATGCGACCTGGTGAGAAGAAGGTTTGATCTGCTTCTTGACCAAAAACAGCAAGAAAATCCTTGCGAAGTGCTTCAGCAGTAAGATGTTGTGTCATATGAATTCTCCTTTGACGAATTGTTAGGTAAAAAATTTTACCTTGTAATCGTTTTCTTCTATTGTACCCAAGGGTTTTGCTCAGGTCAACATTTTTACCGAGATTTTACTAAACTATGAGTAAAAAGGAAGAAAAATATGCTATAATAACCTAAAAAGGAGGGAAATTATGGCTACACTCAAAGATATTGCTCAGTTAGCCTCTGTCTCGATCGCAACTGTATCCCGTGTCCTCAATCGCGATCAGAGTCTATCTGTGACAGAAGAAACCAGACATCGTATTTTAACCGTTGCCGAAGAACTAGGCTATACCAAACATCTCAAAACTGGTGAAAGTCACAAACTGAAACAAAAGATTGCCATCATCCAGTGGGTCAGTGAACAGGGAGAGTTGGAAGATCTCTACTACTACCAGATTCGACTAGGGATTGAAAATAGAGCTCAAGAATTAGATTATGATATTCTGCGCTATTTTAATGACCAGCCTTTCACGCTCAGTGAAGAAGTTATTGGAATTCTTTGTATTGGAAAATTTAGCCAAGCACAGATTGCCTCATTTGAAGAATATCAAAAACCTCTAGTTTTTCTTGATAGTGACACCATCGCCTTGGGCCATACCTGTGTCATTACAGATTTTAATAATGCTGTTAGACAGGTGGTTGATTACTTTTCAGACCACGGGCTTAAGAAGATTGGTATCTTATCCGGTCTTGAAACCACAACTGACCAAGAAGAAGTCATCGCAGATAAACGTTTAGATTACTTTAAATCCTATATGCAAGAAAAGAGAATTTTTAACGAAAAATTCATTTTCCAAGGTCAATTTACTGCCCAATCTGGATACGACTTGATGAAGGAAGCTATCGAAAAATTAGGAGAGAAGCTTCCTCAGGCCTTTTTTGCAGCTAGTGATAGCCTGGCAATTGGTGCCCTTCGAGCTCTTCAGGAAGCTAATATCAGCATACCTGAGCGCGTCAGCATTATTTCCTTTAATGATACTATTCTAACCAAGCAAGTGTTCCCACCACTTTCTAGTATCACAGTTTACACCGAAGAAATGGGACGAACAGGAATGGATATTTTGAACCGAGAAGTCCTTCACGGCCGTAAAATTCCAAGCTTGACCATGCTAGGAACCAAACTAACTTTAAGAGAAAGTACCTTGCATTAAGCACAACAACTGAACATAAAAAAATCCTAATAGAGATTTCAGTACTCTATTAGGATTTTCTTTTTTAATCCATCACAATCATAGATTTAATAGTCTTGCGTTCATCCATAGCCTTATAAGCTTGGTCGATATCTTCCAGTTTATAGCTTGAAGTAAAGACACGACCTGGACTGATATCACCATCCAGAACAGCTTTGAGCAAGAATTGCTTATCGTATGTTGTTGCAGAAGCTGCTCCACCCGCAACAGAAATATTCTGAGCAAAGGTCGAACCAAGGGCATGGTTATTATAGTGAGGCACACCAACAATTCCCATACGACCGCCATTATGAAGGACACCCAGTGCTTGCTCAACAGCCGCCTCAGTACCAACACACTCAAGTGCTGCATCTGCTCCTCCTCCGAGGATTTCACGCACCTTGGCAATGCCTTCTTCACCACGTTCGGCCACAACAGCTGTCGCTCCTGACTCCAAGGCCATTTGTTGTCGATCTTCGTGACGACTCATAAGGATAATTTGTGAAGCTCCACGCATCTTAGCTGCGATGACCGCACATTGACCAACAGCCCCATCCCCAATAACGACAACCTTGTCGCCTTTTTGCACATTGGCAACACGCGCTGCATGGTAACCGGTCGGCATGACATCAGCAAGTGTCAAAAGCGACTTGAGCATGCCTTCGCTATAATCTGAAGGTTGACCTGGAATTTTCACAAGTGCCCAATTGGCATAGTGGAAGCGGATATATTCAGCCTGGAAATTCCCTCCCAGGTTATTCCCAATATGATTGTCACAAGAACCATCAAATCCAGCACGACATGCGTCGCATACCCCACAGCCATGAGTAAATGGTACAATCACAAAATCACCGGGCCTGACTGTTGTAATGGCCTCTCCAGTTTCTTCAACGATCCCAATCGCTTCGTGTCCACTATTTTTGTGACCCTCTTTAATATCTGGATTACGATAGCTCCAAAGGTCCGAACCACAAACGCAAGCACGAACCACACGGATAATGACATCATCCGTCGCTTCGATCTGAGGACAATCAATATCTGCTAGACCAACTTGCCCAGCTTTAGTATAAATTACTGATTTCATAAAATTTCCTCTCTGAATCTAACTTACTTTTAGTATACACTTTTTATCAATCTTTCGCTCACTTATACTATAGCACATTAATGATGATGATCATGCCCATGACTTTGACTGGCTTCCAGCTCTTCCATATTTCTCTTGTGGGCTTGGTGAGTTGCTAGGTCTGCATCAACTTCAATGGTGATGTTTTGAAAGCCATAATCTTTGAGCATGGCACGGATTGCTTCTTTACAGACTTCCATGTGCTCCACCTTTTTGAGACAAACATGGACAATGGCATTTTTTTCCAAACCATCCATGGTCCAGAGGTTTAGCTGATTGATACTAGCAACGTGGTCCAGTTGCTCCAAATCACTCTTCACTTGCTGGATATCCACTCCTTCTGGCACAGCGTCTAGGAAAATCTTGAGTGTAGACCAAAAACGTGGAATAGCTTTTGAGAGAATAAAGATCGAAATGACAAGAGATAAGAGCGGATCCAGAATATACCAGTCGCTAAATCTCAGAACAATGGCCATCAGGATAACAGCCACCCACCCCAGAGTATCTTCTAGAAAATGAAGGCTCAAAATAGACTCATTCTTGGTTTTTCTCTTACGAACTACTAGACTTGCCAACACATTGATACTAACCGCTATGATTCCTAGCCAGAGGATTCCCTCATCATTGACAGGTTGTGGATGAAAGAGTTTCGTTATATTTTCTAAGATAACCAGAACAGAGCCTGTCATGAGAATCACAGCCGTTACCAAGGCACCTAGAAGGCTAAATCGTTTGTAACCCAAGGTATAGTGGCTGTCTTCTTCACGATTGGAGATAGTTTCAAGAAAGGCTGATACCCCAATTGCGATTGCATCTCCAAGATCATGGACAGAGTCAGCAAGAACCGCACTGGAACCAAAAATTCCTCCTGCGATAAACTCAACAATAGCATAACTCAAATTTAAGAAAAAAGCTAACCAAACTGCATGTTTTGTCTTCATAATCCTGTTTCCTCTGATATAATAGATTCATGAACATCCTGTTCACTATCATTATCTAACATTCATTACAGAAAGGATAGGAGCAAACTGTTTACTTTGTAAGATACGGAACAGTTTGTTCAAAGTGTCCATATGACTAGTCAAGATCGTCGCATTACCAAGACACGAAAAGCTATCTATACTGCTTTTTTACAATTACTAAATAAAAAAAGCTTTGAAACGATTACCGTTCAGGAGATAATAGACCTAGCAGATGTCGGTCGTTCCACCTTTTATAGCCATTATGAAAGTAAAGAAATACTCCTAGACGAGCTCTGCCGTTATCTCTTTCATCATCTTTTTGAACGCGAGAAAAATATATCTACAGAAGCTTATTTGTCCCATATCTTTTCACATTTTAAGAAAAACCAGGACCATGTCACCAGCCTCCTTTTCTCAAAAAATGACTACTTCCTCCGTCAATTACAGAAAGAGCTAGAACATCATGTTTACCCCATGGTAGCAGAGGACTTACAAGTTGCCTATCCTAATATTCCTGCTTCCTACCTCAAGCACTTTGTTGTAACTAACTTTATCGAAACATTGACCTGGTGGCTCAAAAAAGGGAAATCTTATAAGGAAGACCAAGTAGTGAGATTTTACTTAGACGTAATGGAAATGAACTCTAAAAAACTATAGATTCAAATACTAAATGAAAGGAAGAATCCTATGTACACCTTTATCTTTCTTGCACTCATCATTCTTATACTAACTCTGCCCTTCTCCCTCTATCACCTGATAGTGGCAGGTTTAGCTATTGCTCAAAAAAACTTTAACAGAGGGATCAAATGTATGTTCATGGGTAGTATCCTCCCGATGCTTTCTCTTTTCCTTCATTTCTATATGCCTATTATGTTTGAGATTTTTATCCCCATCATTTCTCTATTACTTTGGATAATCGGAATTTTCCTCATCTGTTACGGAGCCTATTGGAATGACAAACAGAAAGGCAGTTTTAAAAAGTCACACCATATCATCAGAATTACATTTGCTGTCTTGTTAACACTTATACTACTTTTAATCTAATTCAAAAACCCTATCTTGTCTTAAGCAAGATGGGGTTTTTGTTAGTATAAAGTATTTTCTACGTTTATTTTTGAAGAATTCCTTCTTGAAGGAGAAAGTCCCGTGCTACTTCTTCAGCAGACTTGCCTTCTACTCCGACTTGATAGTTCATCTGACTCATCTGGCTCTCGGTGATTTTACCAGCTAGTTTATTAAGGACTGCTTCCAACTCAGGATGTTTTTCGAGTAATTCAGCTTTCATCAGCGGAGCGCCTTGATAAGGAGGGAAGAGTTGTTTGTCATCCTCCAAAACCACTAAATCATAACGAGCAATTTCAGCATCTGTTGAGTACGCATCTGTAATTTGAATGTCACCTGACTGGATGGCTTGGTAGCGAAGAGCTGGTTCCATAGTGGCTACATTGAGTTTCAATCCATAAAGAGACTGCAAGCCCTTGTTTCCATCCTCACGGTCATTAAACTCCAGAGTGAATCCCGCCTTGAGCTGTCCTTCTACTTTTTTCAAGTCTGAAATCGTCTTAAGCCCATATTCTTGCGCAATTTTTTTAGGAACTGCTATAGCATAAGTATTTTGATAAGCCATGGGTTTAAGAAAGGCTAGTTGATCCTGTTTTGCAATACCATCACGAGCCACCTCGTAAACCTTTTCTGGGTCATGCCCAATTTGTGGAGATGATTGGAGGAGACTCTCTGTCACTGTTCCAGAAAATTCTGGATAGATATCAATGTCCCCTTTTTTCAGTGCTTGGTAAAGAAAGTCTGTCTTCCCAAAATTGGGTTTAACCGTCACCGTCATATCCGTATTTTCCTCGATGAGAATTTTATACATATTCATGAGAATCTCAGGTTCAGGTCCTAACTTCCCAGCAATGACGAGATTATTTTTCTCATTATGTGGAATGATGCTTGGAACATAACTAAGTCCCAAACCAAGGACCATGACAGCAAAGGTCGAAACAATCGTACGCAACTTTGCCTTTTCCAACCATTTGAGAATGACATTAAAGAGAATGGCCAAGATGGCTGATGAGATCGCTCCGATTAAAATGAGACTAGCATTCCGACGGTCAATTCCCAAAAGGATAAAGGAGCCCAATCCACCAGCTCCCACAAGAGCTGCTAGAGTCGCTGTCCCAATAATCATAACGGTCGCTGTTCGAACCCCCGATACAATGACAGGCATGGCAAGTGGAATTTCAAACTTCTTGAGTCGCTCCCACTTGGTCATCCCAAAAGCAATCCCTGCCTCCTCAAGACTTGGATCAATGCCATTCAGGGCTGTGATTGTATTTTCTAAAATCGGGAAAATAGCGTAAATGACAAGAGCTGTGAGGGCTGGTAAGGTTCCAATCCCCATGAAAGGAATAAAGAGCCCCAACAAGGCCATTGAAGGAATGGTCTGGAAGATACCTGCAACTTGTAGCACCCAGGTCGCTGCTTTTTTGTGACCATTTAGATAAACCGCAAGTGGGATAGTCAGAAAAATAGCGACCAATAAGGTCAAAAGAGATAATTGTAAGTGTTGCCCCAGAGCAGTTACCCATTCACTAAATCTCTCCTGAAAGGTTGAAATGAAATTAGACATGAAGGCCACCTCCAAACAAGTTTGCTACAAAGTCTGTCGCAGGTGCTTGTAAAATTGTTTTAGGTTTTGCAACCTGGCGTATTTCTCCATCCTGTAAAACAGCAATTCTATCTCCTAATTTCAAGGCTTCGTCTGTATCATGTGTTACGAAGATAGTCGTCATACCGAATTCTTTGTGCAATTTTTTAGTCAGAGCCTGCAACTGCTTGCGAGAAATGGCATCGAGAGCAGAGAAGGGCTCATCCATCAGCAAGATTCTTGGTTCCCCAATGATAGCCCTCACAATCCCAATCCGTTGTTGCTCCCCACCCGATAACTCACTAGGCATGCGCTTTGCATACTCTGCAGCAGGCAGACCCACCTTGTCCAATAGTTCTTCTGTTTTAGAGGCTATTTGGCTTTTAGTCCACCCTTTCATCTCTGGAATTAAAGCAATATTCTCAGCGACAGTCAAGTTAGGAAATAGGGCAATGGCTTGAAGGACATAGCCGGTAGAAAGACGTAATTCTCGTTCATCATAGTCCTTGATGCGTTTTCCATCCATATAGATATTGCCATCAGTCGGTTCCAAGAGACGGTTAATCATCTTGATCATGGTGGTCTTTCCAGATCCTGAAGGACCCACTAGCACCATGAATTCTCCATTTTCAATGCGGAGATTGACATCTTTTAAAATGTCCTTATCCGTATAGCGCAAGGCTACATGTTTGTATTCAATCATATTCTTCCTCACCATCTCCTTAAAAGCTAAGATCCTTATCTCACTTTTTATAAGGGTGTAATCATTATTATAATATTGTAATACTAGACATTACATCTGTCAACAATTTTGATTTGAAATCATATATAAGAAAAAGAGTTTGGCTAAGGCCAAACTCTCCATTACGATTGATTATTCTTCTTCCACCAAACGTTTAAACTCTGCTTGGATCTCTGTATTTTCTGTCGGTTTTAAGTACATGATTCCACCATTTGTCGTTGGTGAATGAAAAACAATCGCTTCTCCTGTGTTAGTTATCGCAAAAAAGTAACTATGAACATCCGGGTATTTATCCCAATTACTATAACGCTCTACAATTCGGTACTGGGCATTTCCTAGACCTGTATCCGTATACTCAGCATTCATTTTCTCACTTGGTCCATCATCCCTAAGTGTATAGAGGTGGTCAGCCCCCACATCTCCTCCTGAGATTCCCTTTTGGTAATTGGGTTGTCCTAGTCTTTCTCCCCACCCTTTTATGAAGGCTTCTAATTTAGCAGACTTGCTAGCATTCCAAGGAGCTTTTTGTTCTTCACTCGAAATAGTCTTGCTGCTAGTAGAGCTTTCAAATTTCTGCCAATCTAGTTGCTTTAAGTTCATTAATTCGGCTTCTGTCTTACCAAAGTCAGAGTGCAAACTTTTATTCCCAGGAACTCGAATATCCTGTTCTTGTAGTTTACTTGCAACTTGCTGGTTTAAATTCAGATGATAGAGTACTCCTCTACCTTCTCCTGTACCAGAGGACCAACTTAATTCCAGGATATCACCACCCTTATAGATATTCATAGAATTTCTAGCACCACCATGGCCGGCTACAAAACCTTCTGCTAAAAGAACCGGTTTCTCATTTACAAGATAATAAAGACCCGAAATAAAATAATCACCATTAGATTGCTCAACGCCTATTAATAATTCCTCTACACCATCTTGATTAAGATCCGCATAGGCATAACGCATCTTATCTGATTGAAAAACTGCATTTTCAAGAGACCAACTATTGATAGGACGTTCAGTGCCTTGTAAACTCTTATAGAGACCAGAAATTACATTTACATCCTTCGGTGTAGAAAGTATTTTTTGATAATTATCAAAAACTGGCTTGTAGAGTACTTTAAAATTTTTCTTAGACTCTACGGAAGTTTGTTCATTAGTATTTAATTGACTAACAGTTGTTGATAAACTAAGCCCCTGATTAGAATTTTCAGAGCTATGATTACTACAGCCAAACATAAAAAGACTCATGAATAAAACTAGCAAGCCTCCTAAAATACTCTTTTCTTCCATAACAAACTCCTTTATAGTTATCTAATTATTGTAGTGATTTCACTTACATTATATCAAATGTTTAAGAGTTATAAAAAGAATAATATAAGACTAAGACAATAAAAAAAGAGCCATAAAGCTCTTTAATTACGGAGAATAAGGGATTCGAACCCTTGCGCCAGTTACCCGACCTAACGATTTAGCAAACCGTCCTCTTCAGCCTCTTGAGTAATTCTCCTAT